>JANYGO010000297.1 GCA_025362325.1 Cyanobacteriota bacterium
GAAAGTATTGGTTTTTATGCAGGTCTTTTAAGATTGTCAAGTTTTTGTTTGAGTTTTTTACTAACGAACATAAATTTGATTTTCCCAAAATACGTCAATATACTTACACACAGAAAATCATTTAGGATTGCTATATATAAAGCGCACTTTGCATTACTTAAAATAGAGAGCTGCTTGATATAAAACTTGTTCTTGATGAGTTAACAAAGTGCAATCAGAAAGCGGGTAAGCCACACAGGTAACAGCGTAGCCAGCTTGCAATTCTGACGGCTTCAAAAACTTTTGTTCGCTTTGGTCGATTTCGCCGCTAACCAGTTTGACAACGCAAGCAGAACACTCTCCTTGCTTGCATCCATTCGGCAAGCGGATGCCTGCTGCTTCTGCCATATCTAGGATATACTGGTCGTCCGGTACTGCGATCGCGCGATCGAGCGATCGCTCCTCATTCACCAGCCGAACTTGATAAACTGCCATTTCCACCTCTGATATTATGTCTGAGTTTGAGTTTCAGGAGTCGGCGGTTGAAACCGCTTCTACACAAACGAAGTCCGCCTGCGCGGACTGAAGAATAATTGGTATTAGCGGAATTATCGCATACAATATCTAGACAAGTGCTTGTTGATAATCGAGATTTTCATCTAGATAAATAGCGCGAATATCATCTGGCAAATTTGACTCTAAAGTTTGATATCCTTTTTGCAGTAAAGCCTTGACTTGAGCGGGGGAAATGGCTTCACCTTCTGCTTGCAAATAAGCTGCAATTCGAGTTTCGCTCCAGCGGAAAGTCTGAGCCATCAACACAACTAAACGCGGCAGCGGCGCTAACAATTCTAAGGCTTGTGTGACGTAACACCACAGGGGAGGTGAAGCCGATTGCAAAGAGTAGTGAATCGACTCAACGGGGGGCAATTCGGCTTGATTGATGCAGACAGCAGTGACATTAATCAGCCAGTTTTGGAGACTGAGATTCCCACCATCAGACTCTTGGACTTCGCGACGCAAATCGAGGCCTCGGAGCTCGTGATAGATGTGCTGCCAGGTGTGGGCGAAGAGGTAATCGCCTTGTACGGGCGATCGCACGGAATGGCGGATCAGGGAGTGGACAATTTGAGCGTAGCGGCAAAAAATAGCCGTGAAGAAGCGCCCTTGATCGGGATGGTTTTGAAACAAAGTCAATAATTCGCGATCGCTGTGGTGGAACAGGGATTTGACCACAGGATGGTTGAGTTCGGAAAAAACAGGTGTTTGCACAATTGTTCTGGAACGGTTGTGGGAATAAATGCTGGTGCAGCATGATTCTACACTACGATCTACATTTCATGCAACTGCTTAAAACTTGTTGATATTTACGTCAAATTAATTATATAATAGAGTTGTAGGTGATGCTGCATCAATCTAAATTGATACATATAAACTATATGTATCCAGCGCACATCAAAAGATAATTTATTGTTTCAAGGGTCAAGTGTTTCTATGTCTAGCATTAATACTGGTATCGAATGGACGGACAGAACATGGAATCCAACAACTGGCTGCGATAAAGTCAGTCCCGGCTGCACTCATTGTTATGCAGAAGCATTAACAAAGCGTTTCCATACTAATTTCCCTAATGGGTTTACTTTTCAAGAACACCCAAAGCGTTTGAACGAACCTAGAGGTTGGCGAAAGCCTAGTCGCATCTTTGTTAATTCAATGAGCGATTTGTTCCATGAAGATATTTCTCTTGATTTTTTGAAACAAGTTTTTGATGTAATGCGTGAAACTCCTCACCACATTTATCAAATTCTTACGAAGCGAGATAAACGTTTAGTAGAGTTAGCCCCTCAACTTGAATGGTCTGATAATATTTGGATGGGCGTGTCTGTTGAGAATCAAAATTATGTTAACAGGATTGACTGTTTGCGACAAGTACCTGCCAAAGTCAGATTCCTATCGTGCGAACCACTTTTAGGTGCTTTGGAGCTTGATTTAAAAGGCATTCATTGGGTAATAGTTGGCGGAGAATCGGGAGTAAAACACCGTCCGATGCAGGAAGAATGGGCACAAAATATTCGCGATCAATGTCAGGATGTTGGAGTCGCGTTTTTCTTTAAGCAATGGGGAGGTAGAACACCTAAAGCTGCTGGGAGATTGTTGGATGGGAAAATCTGGGATGAGATGCCGGAAGCATGGGAACAGCACCAAAAGCAATGGAATGACTACAGTTTTAAAATCACTCGCACTTCAATAAAAAAAGCTACTACTACTTTGGTAAAAATGTGATTTCTACGCTGTCTCCGAATGTGTTCTCTGTTCGCTTAGATGGATTTGTTCTGATTTTACATTCAGCCTCTAGTTTCAAAAGAGCTTGTTTGTAATTTTTCTTAATGTAGCGTTTGCCAACGTGGTGTTGGTTGTAAACTTCTAGCATCGTCATAGTTTTTCCAGCAAATTCATCAAGTAGCATATTCTCAAGTTCGTCAGGCGGTTTAATATCAAATAGTGAAAGCTGTATTGCAGGCGCAGGATTGTATTCAAAAGACGGTACACCTTGGTCAAAAATAGAGCTCTTTCGACCCATAATATCTTTAATGATCGAATGACCCCTCGAATTTTTAGACACAAATATCAGATAATGGCTAGTACGATTACCTGTAGCATTTTTAAAGCAAAAATCTTGAACGTGCGAGCCTCCCACTTCTTTTAAAGCTTGGCAAATAGCATTAACAATCGTTAACTCTCTTTGTTCAGGTGACATTGGTTTCAGTTCTGTCTGAAGGAGATGAACTCGCTCTTGACCAAAGAGAGAGTTCATGTGATCTTTTACTTTTGGGTTATTTAATCCCGGATTAATCCTGTTATAATTAAAGAAAAATATACAATCACAACCCCAACCTTTAATGAGGGAGCCAATGAGTTTGAGTGACAAGCCTTTGTAACCCCAAGGGTCAATAAAAAAAAGTGTGGGAACATTATTATTAATTTGTTGAATGGCTTGGAAAATTTCTGATCCAACCTCCTCATTCAAAACTATTGGTTCATGTCTTAATCTACCTATGTCGGGGATGGATGCTATAGCCTGTTTCAGAGACTGAGTATTATTTGAGTTTTTATCGTTAAACAGCGTTACTAGCATTTGTGACATATCAGGATCAGCAATAGCACGTTCCAAGATAAGTAGTGGAGTAGACTTAGAACCGTCTTGATAGCGACCGGGCCCAGAGAACAAATCAATATAGGCAATTTTATTACTCCATTTCTTGGCTGTGGGTATAATTACCTTTGCCCACGCCCAAAAGTATTTAGCAACTATTTCTGATTTTACTAAAGAATTATCTCTGGATTCATCAAAGAAAGAACTGTCAGCCATCACAGTCACCTCTACACTTTAGTTAATTTTACTGGTGTTACACAATAGTACCATAACCTCCACCGCCCGGAGTCTCAATGACAAACACATCCCCCGATCGCATTTCCACACTCGCCGTACTCCCCAATTCCTCAACATTTCCATCAAATCTCTCAACATAATTCCGCCCAACTTTTCCCGCTTCACCCCCATGCAAACCGCAGGGAGAAATCACCCGCCGCCCCGATAAAATTCCCGCCGTCATATCCTCCAGAAACCGCACTCGCCGCACCACTCCATTACCTCCGCGATGACATCCATTCCCGCCGCTATTAGCCCGGATTGCAAAACTTTCTAACAACACCGGAAACCGCCATTCTAATACCTCTGGATCGGTTAAACGCGAATTAGTCATGTGAGTTTGCACCGCATCAGTACCGTCAAAATCTGCACCAGCACCCGAACCGCCGCAAATTGTTTCATAATATTGATAGCGGTTATTTCCAAATGTAAAATTATTCATGGTGCCCTGGGAAGATGCGATCGCCCCCAACGCACAATACAAAGCATCGGTAATATTTTGCGACGTTTCCACATTTCCCGCCACCACCGCCGCCGGATAGCGCGGATTCAGCATACAGCCAGCGGGATTGACGATTTCCAGAGGCTTCAAACAGCCCGCATTCAGAGGGATATCGTCATCTACCAAGGTGCGGAAAACATACAACACAGCCGCTTTACACACCGCAGCGGGAGCATTAAAATTGTTGAATTGCTGGGGAGATGTGCCAGTAAAGTCTATTTTTGCACTGCGCGCCGACTTGTTAATTGTAATAGCTACCTTAATCTTTCCGCCACTATCCATCGGATAAGTAAACTCGCCATCTTTCAAAACCTCAATTACGCGCCGCACCGATTCTTCAGCATTGTCTTGCACAAAACCCATATAAGCTTGCACTGTTGCTAAACCGTAATGTTCGACCATCTTGAGAAGTTCTTCTACACCGCGATTGTTAGCGGCAATTTGCGCTTGCAAATCTGCGAGATTTTGGGCGACATTGCGAACCGGAAAATCCCCGGCTGTGAGAATTTGTAGTAATTCTGCTTCTCGGAATTTCCCCTCGCTTACTAGCTGAAAATTGTCAAGCAACACGCCTTCTTCAGTTACTATTTTACTATTCGGAGGCATGGAACCGGGAGTGATGCCGCCGATGTCGGCGTGGTGTCCCCGCGACGCCACATAAAACAAAGGAAGGGAGGAAAAATTATCAAATACGGGAGTAATTGCCGTGATATCTGGTAAATGCGTGCCACCGTTGTAGGGATTGTTAGAAACATAAACATCCCCAGGCTTAATTGTATGACTTTGTGCTAAAATTAAAGCTTCTACGCTTTCGCTCATCGAACCTAAATGCACGGGAATGTGCGGCGCGTTGGCAACTAATTGCCCGTTTTTGTCGAATATTGCACAGGAAAAGTCGAGGCGTTCTTTGATGTTGACGGATGAACTTGTATTTTGTAATGTAACGCCCATTTGTTCGGCGATCGCCCGAAATAAGTTATTAAAAATTTCCAGCAAAACAGGATCGGCTACAACCGCAGATAAACGCGAATTAACGCGGATGCGATGTGCGTCTATTTCCGTGGATCTGCGGTTCAAAATTAAATCATTATTTTCCGTGATGGTCGCTTCCCATCCAGGCTCTATAATATTAGTTCCAGTTGCTTCTACGATCGTAGCCGGGCCGCTAATGCAGTCGCCCGATCGCAAATCGTCTCTTTGATAAACAGGCGTTTCCCGCCACTCGCCAGCAACATACATTTGCACGGTAGAGATTGGCTGCTGGGCGATCGATTCCGCCTCACGAGAATTAGCAACTATCGATTCATCCGGCACATTCATGGTTTCTACAACTTCCACCGAAACCGCTTCGACAATCAGCGATTTTTCCGGCATAATAAAACTGTATCGCTGTCGGTGCAATGCTTCAAACTCTGCCTGCATCTCCTCAAGATTTCCCGCAAAATTCACCATCAAAACCGAATCACTTCCCTGATATTTAAGATGCAGCTTCCTAATAACTAAAATATCTGGCTGTATTTCGGATGATTCTGCATCTTTGCGGTTCAATTCCCCCTTTCCCTCCGCCTCCAATTCGGCTAAAATAGGATGCAAATCAGCTAATAATTCTGTATTTAATGGTTGCTCGATCGCCCTTTCGCGAATAGCCCGCACATCAGCCAAACCCATACCGTAGGCGGACAACACCCCCGCGTAGGGATGAATAAATACCCGTTTCACGCCCAAACAATCGGCGATCGCACAAGCGTGTTGACCCCCCGCGCCGCCGAAACAACACAATGTATACTCCGAAACATCATAACCGCGCTGAAGCGAGATTTTTTTCACCGCATTAGCCATCTTTTCCACCCCGATCGCCAAAAAACCCTCCGCCACCTGTTCCGGTGTCTTCTCGCCCCCAATTTCCCCCGCTAACTGCACGAATTTTTGCTTTACTACCTCAGTGGCGATCGGCAAATCTCCCCGCAATCCAAACACCTTCGGGAAAAAATCCGGTTGAATTTTCCCCAACATCACATTACAATCAGTCACCGTCAAAGGGCCGCCCTTCCGATAGCAAGCAGGGCCTGGATTAGCGCCCGCAGACTCCGGCCCGACACGGTAGCGCGCCCCATCAAAAAACACAACGGAACCGCCACCGGCTGCTACAGTATGAATTGCCATCACGGGCGATCGCAATCTCACCCCAGCAATTTCTGTCTCAAATTCGCGTTCATATTCGCCGTTAAAATGGGCGACATCTGTCGAAGTTCCGCCCATATCAAAGGTAATAATTTTATCGAAACCTGCTTTTTTGCTGGTTTGAACCGCGCCGACAATTCCCCCAGCCGGCCCGGATAAAATACTATTTTTTCCTTGAAATTGGGCGGCATCTACCAAGCCGCCGTTCGACTGCATAAACATTAATTTTGGGGATTGGGAATTGGGGGAGGAGGAGGGCGGGTTTTGTTCGGGGATTATCTGTTTTTGTTGTGAATTATTCGCTAAACCCGCCCCTACACGATCCGGTGGGTTAAAATTAGATAATTGGCTGGTGATTTGTTCGACATAGCGCCGTAAAATCGGAGATAAATAAGCATCGACAACCGCAGTATCTCCCCGCGAAACTAATTTCATCAGCGGGCTGACTTCGTGAGATACTGAAATTTGAGTAAAGCCAATTTTTTTCGCTATTTGAGCAACTTGTTTTTCGTGTTCCGAGTAGCGGTAACCGTGCATAAAGACGATCGCACAACTGCGAATTCCCTCATCGTAGGCTTGCTGCAAAGATGGGATAAAATCCAAATTCACAGCCATTAACTCCTCACCTCGGGCGGTGTAGCGTTCTGTCACCTCAATAACGCGATCGTACAGCATTTCTGGTAAAATAATCTGGCGGGCGAAGATATTCGGGCGGTTTTGATAGCCAATTCTCAGCGCATCGCCGAAACCCTTAGTAATTAGCAGAATAGTGCGATCGCCCTTACGTTCCAGCAAAGCATTTGTCGCCACCGTCGTACCCATTTTAATCGCTGCAATCTCCCCCGTCAGTATCGATTCCCCCGCCGCAATCCCCAAAATATCGCGAATTCCTTGCACTGCTGCGTCGGTGTAGCGATCGGGATTTTCCGACAGCAGCTTGTGAATTACGAGCTTACCATCGGGCTTTTGGGCTACTATATCGGTAAAAGTGCCGCCGCGATCGATCCAGAATTGCCAGGAAGTGCGATCAAAAAAAACAGCATTCATATCTTTATCTCTGATCATCATCTTCTTCTTCCTTCTTCCTTCGCGCCCTTCGCGCCTTCGCGGTTCAATAAAATCCCTATATATACCGAATAGCCTCAACCAAACCCCGACAAACACCCGCGAGAAAATCCAAATCTAAAGTCTCCATCCGATCACTCGGTTGATGATAATGAGGATTCCGCATATTAGCCGTATCCGTAACCATAATCGCCGGATAATTGTTATCCCAAAAAGGAGCATGATCGCTGCGGCGAGTATCCGGCACAATCAAACCTCGATTCGGCATCGGCAACCACTCGCAAGCTTGACCGGATTTGCGGATATTTCTACTCAAACTAATCATATCGCGAACCGTCCGCAAGTTCCCAATTAAAGCAATAAAATTGCCAATATTCGGATAAAAATATTTTAGTCCCGCCGGATAGCTTTGGGAGTTCGGAGTGCGATCGCAATAACCCAACATTTCCAAAGAAATCATCAACCGAATTGACTGTTGCTGTTGCTTGTATTTAGCGGCATGATGCTTACTACCCCAACAACCAGCTTCTTCCATATCGAAGGCAACTAATTGTACTGGATATTTTAGCGGCTGAAGTGCGAGATTCCTTGCGAGTTCCAGCAACACAGCCACCCCAGTAGCATTATCATCAGCCCCAGCCGTACCAGGCACTGTATCGTAATGAGCACCGATTATTATCGGCAAATTTTCTTGCTTCCCCCCCTTAGCAAGGGGGGGATTGAGGGGGGGTAAATCCAAGATATAATTGTGATGAATTCGCCCCCGCACCGCAAAATCGTCGGTTTCTACAGTGCCCCACTGTCCCAACTGTTCGCGAATGTATTGCTGCACGTAGAAGTGCCCTGCGGATGCCAAGTAAGGATTGCGATCGCGTACAATTTGAATGAGATGGCCGTGCAAGCGTTCTTTTAGATCCATGCGATCGGAGATACAATGAGTACATTCAGATTATAGGGGATTTAATTATGATTAAAGAAATCAGAATCCAAAATTACAAGTCTATTCAAAAGCTGAAGCTGGAATTAGGACGAGTCACCGTACTGATTGGCGAAAATGGCTGTGGTAAGAGCAATATCTTGGAGGCGATCGCCCTAGCTTCTGCGGCTGCTAGTGATAAACTGGATAATGAGTTTCTTGCTGCACGGGGGATTCGGGTGACAGAACCTCAATTAATGCGATCGGCTTTTGAAAAGGAAAATTTAGCCCTAGATATAATGATCTCATTGTTAGGACAACATAAGCAAGAACTTAGTTTTGTACTAAACAATGATAATCATCCCTATTCTCAGTGGCGAAATAAAGAAGCAGGCAAGCTATCTCTTCTCAAACTCAGAGATTTTCTTAAGACATTTGACGGTGACAAAGAAGAATTCATAACAAAAATAGTGAACGATGAGAATGTTTTTATAAATATTTTTCAAGAACCTCTTAGCAAAGTAATTGATTCGATGAAAATACACAATTTTTTAATTTATTCTCCTGAAAATTACTCTTTACGAATCTTTGAACGAGAAGAGCAAATTCAACCGCTAGGCATTTACGGTGAAGGTTTGTTTAAGCTATTACAAGTTTTAAGTTTAGAAGAAAATCAGGAAAAACTTACAGAAATCAAAAAATTACTTCGCTTAATAGATTGGTTTAAAGATTTTGAGCTTCCTCGCACTTATAGCGAATTTGAATACAGCCTTCAAATCACAGATAGGTACTTAGATACCGATTTAAGTTATTTCGACCAAAGAAGCTCGAATGAAGGCTTTTTATTTTTACTGTTTTACTTTACCTTGTTCATCAGCGAACTCACACCTAATTTTTTTGCAATTGATAACATCGACGCTTCTCTAAACCCCAGATTGTGCCGCCGATTAATCCAAGAATTAGTCGAACTAGCAAAAAAACACGATAAACAAGTCATCTTTACAACTCACAACCCGGCAGTTTTGGACGGTTTGAATTTAGATGATGACGAACAGCGGCTGCTTGTAATTTCCCGGAACCAATTAGGTTATACTAAAGCTAAACGCATTTTCAAACCTAAACCTTTGGAGGGACAAGAACCTGTGAAATTATCAGAGGCATTTTTGAGAGGCTATATCGGCGGACTTCCTAAGAATTTTTAATAGGATTAGTTTTGGATTGATTACAGAGGGACTTACCGATCTGATTGTGATTGAGAATATTTTAGCTGGATATTTCAATAGTCCCGATCTAGATGTTCAACCACTCCAACCTGAAAGAGATAAAGACAATGAAAATAAATCAAAATACGGCGGTTGGACTCTAGTTTTTGATTATTGCAAGTTAAAAGATTTCCGAGAATCATTTCAACTTCTTGACTATATCATTATTCAAATAGATACTGATGTTTCAGAAGATTATAATATCGCTCATCAAGATGAAAATGGTGAGTTTATTCCTCAGCAGTTGATTGCAAAAGTTATTGAGAAATTTAGAGGCGCGATAGGTGAGGATTTTTACAGCCAAAATCAACAGAAGATAGTGTTTGCAATCTCTGTACATTCTCTTGAGTGTTGGTTGCTCCCACTGTATTATACATATAAGAAGAAAAAAGCTAAATCCAAAAACTGTCTCGATACGTTAAATCAGGCACTTTCCAAGAAACATGATTTTACAATTGACGCTAAAAATCCTGATTATTATCGAGAGATTTCCAAACAATAAGTAGGTCGGCGGAAAAATCCATAAGTATGTAACAAAATATTAAGTCTGGTGACTGGACTTGAATTTAATACGTTGTGTAGGGTAATCTCCTCTTTTTCCTCTAACTTCTACTCCATGAATTACGGCGTAGGCAAGTT
>JANYGO010000311.1 GCA_025362325.1 Cyanobacteriota bacterium
GCTGATTCTTGTAATATAGTCGCTGCCACTGCTTTTTATCTAGGCTTACTAATCGCAATCTTTGGCTCAGATTCATTGATATTTTCCTCGCTTTTTTTTACTATAGCATTTTCTGTACTCTTTGAGCGGGAAAGGAGTAAATGTCTGTTGGCTACCTTTAATGTTTTGTTTCATCACTCGAAGCAGACGATTGTCCATCGGCTGTGTATCTTGAGTGAAAAAGTCGTGAAGTACCTGTACTTTGCCTGCATAGTCTCGATCGGCTTTACAAATTACAATTCCTGCATGATTTGAGGTTGTGCAGTGGAGATTGATAAAATCTTGACGATTTTATGTAATCACTATGCGCGCTACATTTGTCGCGTACATCAAGACTTCATCATCTGGAATTTTTCGATTGGCTTGTCCGGCTTCATAAAATGTCAAAACATCATAACCCCGCGAGCGCAGTAAATCAACCATTGCGATCGGGAAGTTTTCATTTGAGTAAAATTTTAGCATCAGCAGTCATTCGTTTTCAGCCAGCCACCCATCGATTTCTTCTCGGTTGCGATCGTAATAATTCGCAACCGCTTCCAAATCCTGAAGGGTGAGTCCAGAATAATTATAGAGAAGTTCGGCTTCATTTGCGCCCTGTTGTTGGTAAGCGACGATCGTCCAAACGGGAATGCGAGTATCACGAATTCGCGCTGCACCGCCACAAATTCCTGGAGTTTTGTGAATGGGATACTGAAAGGTTTGGACAAATTTCAGGGTTTCTGCCAGCAAGTCATCAGGCAGTGTTTCAATGGTTTGGAGAAGTTGTTCTTTGATGGTCATAATCGATATCTAGATGCAATAGCGGTTTATAAATTTGCAACTTCGATAATTTGCTCGGTGGCAATAGATGCGTCTATTTCCTCTCCCACTGTGGGGATTTTGCTAGCACCTTTATGCTACCAAACTTCTTTCCCCACAGCAACTCCACTATCAATCTCGGTATGAAGGTTCTCTGGTGCGATCGCCTCAACCAATTCCTCAAGCGAATACTGCTGCTTGAGCGCGGCCACTTTTTCGGCTACAGCCCAGAGAATAAACTCATCGAGGGAAATGCCTTGGATTGCCGCAATTTTTCTGCTTCTTGCTGTAGTTGAAGGGGTAAGTTTAATGTATATAGTGTCATTGATTTCGCATTAGTTGGTTAATAAAATTATAGATGGTACGGCAGTTGATTTTAACAGTTTCTCAAGTTTTCAAATTTTGGAAAAATTTTAGACTTCATCTTAGCGCAATATCTCTGCGAGATGTTGCGTAATGCTAAATAATTCATATTTTCACCCAAATTTCGACCTACGCACCCCAACAAAAGAAACCGGGTTTTTCACTAAATCTGCCATTTCCACGCAGTATCTTCGCAAAAAACCCGGTTTCAGAGCTCTCAGGCTCAATTCCTATTAGTGGCTGTGCCCGTGCCCGCCGTGAGAATGCCCGTGATCACTGTGAGAATGTCCACCGTGAGAATGACCATGATCGCCATGAGAATGCCCGTGCGCTTCATGAGAATGCGCGTGCTCGCGGTGTGCAGACGCCAAATTCGGATTAACAGCGATCGCACTTTCACTCAACAAAGCTTCAATCTGCGGATTTGCCCACTCAGCCGCCATTTTTAGGAACTCAGGACGATCGTTCACGCAAGGCAATTTGCGGTAAGTAACTCCTTGACGCTGTTTCTGCAAAGACTCAATAATGTGGTCTACATCTAACAAAGTTTCGTGATTTTCTGTCGCAAATCCGATCGGCATAAACACGATCGCAGTTGCACCCAAATCGATCAAATTCTTCGCAGCCAACGTCGCATCCGGCTGCGTCCATTCAATCAGGGGTGTGTCGTGATTCAGCCAACCCACCGAAATCAAAGGATAGCGATACATCAAACGTTCCCGCACGCGATCGTACAAAGCTTGACTTTCCACAATTCCCGAAGTAAAGCCCTTAGCCTTGTGCGGACAACCGTGATTCATCAGCACAATCCCAATCTGAGAAGGCAAATGCGCCACAGCCAAATCGTTCTTAATTTCCTCTTCAACCATATCAGCCATTAGCTGAATGTAAGCCGATTCATCGTAAAAAGAAGGAATGTAGCGCTGTCCTTTTACCCAATGTTCCTTACCATCAAAGGTTTGTACTAAAGCTTTATTCACCTGTTCGACTGCAATGCCGCTGGTGAAAACAGAATCAACTACCAACAGCGGATAAATCAGAATTTTGTCAAATCCTTCTGCTTGAATTTGAGGGATTACTTGTTCCGGCAAAAACGGCGCGCAAAAGTTAAAAGCTTTGAAGACTTTTACTTGATCGCCCCATTTTTCCTGCAAATTCTTTTCAATTCCGGCGCGCTGCTGTTCAAAAATAGCATTGTGCGGGGAAACAAAATGACCGTGCTGGTGACTCCACTCGTGCAAGTCAAAGATTGCTAAAATCTTTGCCAGCGGCGGATAAATCCAAGTCGGTACCGGCGCAAACTTTGCCGTCAGTAAATTTAAAGCTTGTTCGTTGTAGTTGGCAAAATCGTCGTAGCTTTCGACTTCGCCGTAACCCATCAGCAAGACAGCAACGCGATCGTTACTTGCGGGTACTGGAGATGTTTTTAACTGAATTTTTTCTGGAGAAGCAACCACTTTGTATTCCTCGATTTTATTTATTCTAAGAGATGCAGGCAGGATGAAGGGTAAATCTGAGATTTTTGATTTTTGGCGATCGCACGACGGTTGCGCGCGCGGCTGATTCCCGGTTTCTGCGCCGATACTTTCGGGCTAAACCTCTGATTTATCCTAGAAACCGGATTGATGAGCGTCAGTCCTAAATCGGCTTTTTACTCTTACCCGAAACCCGTAGGGCGACCAAAACTCGAATCAGGCTTTGCTAAGCCTGACAGGAAATGGGGTAGGGGGGGATAATTTTTATGTTTTCTTAAGACTCTCTCACCTTGCCTGTGATTCAAGCTGTTTGGAGCGTTCCCAGCACTTAAATTGGGGGGATACTCTGCAAACTTTACTCTATTATAAGTTTAACACCCTATCCCCCCGGATGGTATATGATATAGTAGACATATGATAAAGTTATGTTGCGAACTATATTAACTTTCTTGACGAACTATGAGACTGGTAATTTGCCCCGGAGTCCACGAACCAAAGCTAACCGACTGTTTCCTAGCCGGACTTTCGGGGATTTGGGGAGTGGCAGCCGATCGCCCTTCCCAGCAAATAGTCGATCGTGTCAAGATTTTTCCCGCTCATAAATATCCGCCTTTTTCAGCTCTTGACATATTGCACTTTTTGTGCAGCCAAGACTTAGCAGGAGAAAGTTTAGTATTTGTCAGCTTTTCGGCAGGAGTAGCCGGGGCGATTGGGGCGGCTTGGATGTGGCAGCAAATCGGCGGCCAAGTTGGGGCATTTTTTGCCCTAGACGGCTGGGGAGTACCCCTGGGGGGAAATTTCCCCATCCATCGCATCAGCCACGATCGTTTCACGCACTGGAGCTCAGCAACTCTCGGCAGCGGTGGAGAGAGCTTTTACGCAGATCCGCCGATCGCACATTTAGATTTATGGCGAGATCCCCAAACGGCAAAAGGCTGGCACGTCAGCCAAACCGCCGCCGGCATTGAGACTGCCGCACCGACAACCGCAGCAGAATTTTTAGTCCACCTATTGAAACATTACGGAGTCCAGTCAGTTGTTTAATTTAGATTTAGTATCATCGGCGATCGCACCTATTGCTACCACCGCCCGCCTAGAAAATGCTGTCACTTCCGGCAAAACAAACAGCATCAAACAGTGGTTAATATTTAGCGCCTCAGCATTCTTAGTTTCAATTCCCGTTTTCGTGCAAGCACCATTAGTTCGGTTATATCCAACCATCAGCTTACTCTCAACAATTCCCTGGTTCGTCCTCAGTTTAATCCTGATTTTCCGCCCCAAAACCCAACTTTGGGGAGACTTATTACTAGGCTTTGCCGGATGTTGGCTGGCAGGTTCCATCTATTGGGGCTGGTTTAGATGGGAACCAATTCTGCACTTACCTATAGAAGCCATTGGCTTGCCCTTTGCTATTTGGTGTTTGAACAAATCTTGGGGAAAAGTTGGCGCATATTTTTACTTGGGTTCGCTATTTGGCACTGCGATTACTGACTTATATTTTTATTTAACTGGTTTGATGCCCTACTGGCGCAAAGTCATGCACGCGGAACCGGAATTCGCGATGCCGATTTTCCAAAGTGCGATCGGGCAAATTGACACTCCTTGGGGCATCGGTTGCGCTTTAGTTTTAATCGCTGTGTTGCTAACAGTCGGTTTGCTGAGTTTGAGCGACAAGCAATTGCACTGGCGCGCCTTCAGCGGAGCAGTTTTGAGCACGCTTTTGGTGGATGGTTTATTTTGGATAGCAGCTTCCGCCGCTTGAGATTTCTGCGGATTTTTGACCGCAGATGTGGGCAGATTGACGCAGATGGACGCAGATTTTTTGATGAATCATTTGTAGTTGTAGGGTGCGTCAGTTTTCGGTTCAGTACGAAAAATTTAGGTTTAATCAACTGACGTACCCTACTAATTTTGACTGGGTATGCTATTTTTTAATTATGTCCCTGTTCGCTTGATATAAGTCACAGGATAATTAGGATTGCTCGGATTCCCGACTAACCGCTGATTTTTACAATCCACAAGCAAATCTAACTTCTCCAAAACCACTTGACCAATCAACACCTCATCACCTGTCACTAAAGCATCTTCCGTAGTCCTGCGTCCATCAATTTCAATTAATATAGCCTCCGTTACTCCTACTGTGTCTTGACGACCATCGGCATACTTAACAGCCTGCTGTCCTATAATCCGCAAACCTAGCTGCTGCAAAATTTCTGCTGAAATTACTAGGTAAACCGATCCTGTATCGACTAGAGCTTCTGTTTCACACTCGCGCAACAGCCGAGACGCCAGCAATCCGCGACTAATTAGAGCTTCATCTATAGCATTTGTCAGTTTTACCTGAGTCTTAACTGCCCCCATATTCTTAATTCCACCCAATTCTAATTTATTTAATTCTTTCATACTAAATTTCCGTTCGATATTTGGCTGCTTAGATTATATGAGTTCTGCTAAATGAGACGCGCTCGCCCCTGATTCCTATATGATTGAAAATTATCACTGAAAACTCAAAACTACTTAGTCATGGCTTTCATTTCAATTCGCGGTGTAGAACATTATTACGAGTGGATAACAGCAGACAAGAGCGCCCAACCCAGCGGCAAACCTGTAATCGTATTTCTCCACGGCTGGGCTGGCTCAGCCCGCTACTGGGAAAGCACAGCGCGCGCTATTGCCGACGATTTTGATTGTTTGCTGTACGATATGAGAGGTTTTGGCCGATCGCCCTTACCGACAGAACCTCCTGAATCCAGCTACGATCTCGAAACCTACGCCCGCGACTTAGCCGAATTATTAGAAGCTCTGAATTTAAGCCGCGTCTTTCTCAACGCTCACTCCACAGGAGCATCAATTGCTACTTTATTTCTCAACCTTTACCCCGAAAAAGTAGAAAAAGCGATTCTCACTTGCAGTGGCATTTTTGAATACGACGAGAAATCCTTCACCACCTTTCACAAATTCGGCGGCTATGTGGTGAAATTTCGCCCGTCTTGGCTGGCTTCTATCCCGTTTGCCGATCGCATCTTTATGGCCCGGTTTTTGCGCCGTTCCCTCCCCACAGAAGTGAGTCTGGCGTTTCTCAAGGATTTCTTAATGGCCGACGAGGAAGCTGCTATAGGTACAATGGTGACAGCAGTCAGCAAAAGAGCAGCCGAGGAAATGCCCGCAGAATTCGCACGACTGAGTGTGCCCACACTGCTTGTCGCCGGAGAATTCGATCAAATTATCCCCGCCGCCATGGGAGAGCAAGCAGCCTCCCTCAGCAAAAAAGTAGAATTTGTTATAATTCCCAATACGGCTCACTTTCCGATGCTGGAGGATGCCGCAACATATTTGCAGCTAATCCGAGATTTTTTGCCAGCAGCGGCTTAGCTGAGTTATTGTTCATGTAATGTACGATCGGACAAGCAAGCTTTTACAGAGGCTTTTGCTCCGATCTTAATTTTTAATTTCTAATTTCTTAACGCGAAAGGTGGTACCATGAACGACCTCGACCAATACTATAAAGTGCTGGGACTATTGCCGGGAGCTTCCCGAGAAGAAATTAGCCAGGCCTATAAGGATTTAGCGTTCATTTGGCACCCCGATCGCATCCCCAAAGACAATCCTAGACTACTACAGAAAGCTGAAGAAAAGATTAAGGAAATTAATCAAGCTCGCGAACAATTGCGATCGATTCAGCCAAGAGGTCAGAATCAGAACACTCAGCACAGAAATACTCAGCACAAAAGCACCCAGCAACAAAACACCCAGCAACAAAACACCCAGCACAAACACACCCAGCACCAAAATAGTCAGTACCAAAATAGTCAGTATCAAAATACTCAGCAGCAAAACACTCAGTACAGAAACACTCAGTACCAAAACAATCAGCCACAAAGCACTCAGTACAAAAACACTCAGTACCAAAACAATCAGCCACAAAACACCCAGCCGCCGCCAGCAACGCCAAAAGAACCCCGCTACTCTTCCGAGCCGTCTTCAGGAAAATCGGCTGGGAATTATGCGGGAAACTATGCGGGAAACTATGCTGCAAATCCGACCGGGCCCTATTCTGATACGTCTCGCTACCAATCGCAGCCGCCGCAGCCAGCTCCGTCTTACCGCCAAGGAGCGCCGCAAGCTCCCGATTTGAGCGGTTCCAACTTCAAAGGAGCTTCCTTAAAAGAAAAGGATTTTTCAGGGAGAAACTTGAGCAATGCCAACCTGAGTGAAGCCGACTTAAGCGATACTTTTCTGCACAACATCAACCTCACAGGCGCGAATTTGCAGAAAGCTAACTTGTTCAGGGCGAACTTGTTAGGAGCTTGTTTGATCAATGCTAATTTGAGAGAAACTAATTTAATCGGAGCGGATTTGAGCGGTGCAGACTTGAGCGGTGCGGATTTAACAGGGGCTAAAATCGGTTATGGCGATCGGGTTATGGTAAAACTCACCGGAGCTAGATTAACAGGTACAATCTTGCCCGACGGTACGGTGCACAGCTAAAGGATTTAGTTTTTAGTCAGTTTTGTCGGCAAAAATCGGCCCGTGGCGAATTCTTACTCCAAACTTATATTATGTCCCCTAGAACAACCGTAATAAAATTGGTTCGCAGCATCGGAATGCAAGTCCTCTTCAAACGAGAGAGGACTTGCATTCCGATGCTGCTTGCCTTATAGCGTTTACGTTAGCGATCGCACAAACCGAGTTTTTTGTACCGGGTTCAAGGACTGCAACGAAGTATTTTGGTTCATCAAACCCGGTTTCTGCCTTCAAAAGTGTTAATCTAATTTAATATTAATTACTTCCGGCGGCGCAATTTTCGCCCAGCAGCCAGCATAGCGCCTCCCGCCATCAAACCCCCCACAGTCATCGGTTCGGGAACCGCCTCAGCTTTAACCGTCCCCAAAGAACCGCCTTTAATAAATACAGCAGAATCTAAATTACCGTCCCCCACATCTTGAATGCGGATGCTGAGAACATTCGTCTGATTTTGCTTGAGCAAACCCTCAAAGCCTAAAACTTTAGTAAAACCGTCCAGCTTAATTATGTTAGCAGCAATACCTGTCAAACTTGGATTGTCAATATAGTCCGAGTGATCTTTAGAGCGATTATTTGGATCGGGAACCAGATGACTAATGGTAACTGTTTTTCCGTCGCTCAACTTGGCCAAATTAGTGCCGTTCAGCAGCAGTTCAAAACTGTCATTAAATTCAGAACCGCCGAACTCAGGAAACTCCTCAGAAGCAAATACATACTCAAAAAACAACTTTTCAACCGTGCAATTAGCAAAAAAGCTGAGGTTGAGCTGAGTCAAATCTCCCTTTTCACCTTTGGGCCCAAAGTCCGTGTTTAAATCGCTGCCGTTGGTCATGACGTTATCTTTCCGATTCTGACCCGGTATATCGGTGACTTTACCAGTGCTGAGAACAACACCTGATGTCAAACCGAAGGGGTCATTAGTGAAAGTACCAAAAGCAGCCTCATTCCCCGTAATTGAAACAGAGAAATTGCTCAATCCCGCTGTATTAGTTCCCAACAATTTAGTTTTCAAAGTCTCAGTGTTATTAGTTGCCCCTACCGAAAATGCCATTGCTGGCGCTGCCAACAAGCTCAGAACACCAGTCAATGCAGCAGTTAAGGCAGCAATTTTTTGATAATTTATCATAAGTTTTTGTGAAAAGCACAAACCTGATTTAATGCACAAATTCATTTTCACATTATATAAGTCGCAATGTCTAGTGCCTTTACGATCACTTTACATCTACGTATATTTACGGTTTTTAGGGTTAATTATTCTGGGTATTTCTTGGTAGTTAGTCAGTCAATAAACCTCAGGGCAAAAATATGGATTCCAAAATACACGTAGACAGACTAATAATTTCATGATTTACGCGCTGGATACCAAAGAAACCGGGTTTTTATACCATTTGCGCTCCCCACAATGACTAATGACTAATGACTAATGACCGATCGCTAAAACCCCCTTGCTTCTCCTTCCCCGCGCGGATCGGCAGCGCCTTCCAACCAACCGTCAGGCGTCAGGACAATCGCATTAGCATTTCCCCAACTGTCGCGTTCCATAATCTTGTGTCCCCGCCTGCGCAACTCCGAGAGAGTCTGGGCATCAAAACCTCCGCGTTCCACCATCAGGCGATCGGGCTGCCACTGGTGGTGAATTCTCGGTGCAGACACAGCCTCACCGACATTCATGTCGTAAACCAACACATTCAGGACAATCTGCAAAACCGTCGTAATAATCGTGCTGCCTCCGGGAGCCCCCGCAGCGAGGCGAAATTTGCCATTTTCCGTGACAATCACCGGCGTCATGCTGGATAAAGGAGTCTTCCCCGGGGCGATCGCATTTGCCTCACCGCCCACCAAACCAAACAAATTCGGAACTCCAGGCGCCGCCGCAAAATCGTCCATCTCGTTGTTAAGCAAAATTCCCGTACCCGCCGCCACCGCCCCAGCCCCAAAACCGCCGTTCACCGTAAACGTCAAACTCACCACATTGCGCTCAGAGTCAACTACCGTCAGGTGCGTAGTCTCCGGCGACTCGTACGCAAAACGGCTCAAAGTTTTAGCGTCAACCGCTTTTACCAGGCCCGAGGGTTTGGCTTTTGAGATATCGATTTGCGATCGGCGCAATTTGCCATAATTCTTGCTAGTCAGAGCTTTAACCGGTACCGTCACAAAATCCGGATCGCCCAAATACTCAGCCCTGTCAGCATAAGCAATCCTCATGCTCTCCGCCAGCAAGTGCAAAGTATCTGGACTTTTCCTCCCCCATTTCTTGAGATCCGTATCTCCGAGAATATTTAAGATTTGCAACAAATGAACGCCGCCGGAAGAAGGAGGCGACATCGCGCAAATTTCGTAAGCCAGAAACTTGCCGCAAACCGGATTGCGCCAAATCGGCGTATAGTTTTTGAGGTCTTCGAGAGTCATGATGCCGCCGTTTTTAGCCATATCGGAGGCGATCGCCCGCGCAATATCCCCGGTATAAAAACTTTGCGGATTTTTAGCAATGCTCCGTAATGTCCGCGCCAAATCCCGCTGCACCAACAGCTCCCCAGGTTTGTATAAAACGCCACCGCGAGTAAAAACTTCCCGCGCCGCCCGGTTGTTTTTGATCGCATCCAATCGCCCCCCAACAGCCTTTGTGAAGCGCGAACTCACCGGAAAGCCATTTTCAGCCAGGGCGATCGCCGGCGCCACCACCTGCGCCCAAGGCAACTTCCCGTACTCGCGGTGCACCGTATAAAGTCCAGCCACAGTCCCCGGAATGCCCGCAGCCAAATGCCCGTCCAGACTTGCCCGAGGGCGCACCTTGCCTTGCTTGTCCAGGTACATATCCCGCGTCGCCCGTTTCGGAGCTCGTTCCCGGAAATCCAGCGCTTTCACAGTCCCGGTTTCGGCCCGCCGCAGCAGCAAAAAACCCCCGCCGCCGATACCCGCCGAAAAAGGCTCCACCACCGAAATCGCCAAAGCCGTAGCAGCCGCCGCATCCACTGCATTGCCTCCCTGTTGCAGCACGCTCAGCCCCGCAACGCTCGCCAGGGGGTGAGCCGAAACTGCCATGCCCTGTTTGCTGCGCTGCTGTTGCTGCGAGTTTGGCTGTGGCTGCTGGCAGCCAAACAGCACCACTGTGAGGAAAAAAGTATAAATTCGAGCTTTTATAAAAAATTTTGGTAACATTTTTTACTTTTAATCTGAGGATTGTTTACAGTATAATTTGACGAGCATCTTGTTACCAGACCGATCGCTACTGAGTTTAACCGCAGAGCAATTACCTGCGATCGCACATAAGAAGAGGGTTTGAGGCTGGGAAGAACTCGCGGTGATCTTGGGAACAGGGAAATCAGGAAGAGTTGATGCCAACTCAATCATCAAACAAGTTTGAAACAGCATCTTTATTGAGCAACTATTATTATCTCAACCAAGCTGATGAACGCAGAAAAATTTAGTTGATGAAATATCAAAAACAATTAATTGAAATACTCCCCGACTGCCAAGGTACGGGGATTCTTGACACTTCACTGACTGATGCTACCGAAGTAGTCTTACTCTGTCTCTGTGTCCGAAAGCGAGTCGTGGCGATTCCCCATCCCGACTTTGTTTATATTTTTTGCAGCGTTCTCATCTCGTAGGCGACAGCCGGGGCGAAGCCATCATGCTCAGTGCCACAATTTAAACATTTAATTGTCCGCACTTTCAGATCAAGTTTTCCCCATTTAAAATCACACTCAGAGCAAACCTGACTGGTAGGTTCCCATCGGCTAATCACTACAAAGTCTCTACCAAACTTTTCACATTTAGCCTCACACAAAGTTCGGAATTCAGCCCAACCTTGCTGGCTAATCGCTCTTGAGAGTTTGCGATTTTTCATCATTCCTGACACATCTATACTTTCCAGACTTTAGTAAAGCTTGGTAGCGTAAACCAGAAAACTCTTCAATTGTTTTAATCTGGTAAACTTCAAGTTTTCTACCAGTAGCTTTAAATAATTCGTGTTTTTCAAAATCTTTTGGCTTGAAGTAACCTTTAATCTCTATCCATTTATCAAGAGCAGAAAGATAAAAATCGGGTCTATATCTCATGCCATTTTGAAGTAAAAATACTTCTGGTTCATACTCCCATATTTGCTTTATCTTATCAAGATACAATGCAAATAGAACTTCAAGCCCTGACCTCATAAATATATCTTTATAGCACCATTGCATTTTTCCAGCTTTTGGGCTATTATTTAATCCAATGGTTGAACCAGTGATGCTTACAAGGTTTTTTTGATGGCAACCACAAGACTTAATTTTCCCGTTAAGTAGTTCAGGGTAAACACATTTTATTCTTTTTGAGCTACCACATAAGCAGGAACATATCATTTGATATCCTCTGCTTGGCGACCACTCAACATCTATAATAGTAACAATTCCATGCTTTTCACCTATCCGTCCAAGACCTAATTCATTACGCCGTCTACCCTTGTTGTGAGTACCAATCTTGCAACCACAATGAGTTTGCTGTCCTGTTTTAACTAATGTCCCTCTTAATTCAGTTTGTCTGCCACATTCACATTCAAAATTAAATATAGCTCCGGATTTTTCAACACGTTTAAATTCAATAGCTGTTAAACCACCGAAAGTTAACCCTACAATATTTAGTATTCTTTGACCTTCACTTGTTCTTAGAAACTTTTCCGACATAAATGCTCTAAAACAAAACTACTTCTAATATTATAACACGACTTCTAAAACAATAGCTTGGTTTTCGCTAACAACTTTAGTAGATAGTTTGTGCAAGAAATCTTTGCGAGTATCTGCAATTTGGTTGTGGAGTTTGGCGATTTGAATCCGAGTTTTCCTTCTGCGGTTTGAGTCTTTTTGTTGACGCGCTAACTTCTTCTGAAGTTTGCGGACTCTCTTGTCTAACTCTTTATAGGACGGGCTTTCAGCTTTCTCGCCGTTGCTCATTACCGCAAACGTTTTGATACCTAAATCAATCCCGATGCTTGGGTTTTTGGCATCGACTCGAATAGGTTCAACTTCTACTACAAAACTCAAAAAGTAGCGGTTAGCGCAATCTTTTATGACTGTTACCGAACTAGGATTGGACGGCAACTCTTTAGACCAGACAGGATTGACAACGCCAATCTTTGCTAAGTAAACACTTTCACTCTTGATCGAAAATCCACCAATTTTAAATCGCGCCGACTGTTGATTGTTTTTCTTCTTAAACCTAGGTTTACCTACTTTTCTCCCTTTGCGCTTACCTTTAAGCGAATCAAAATAGTTTTTGTAGGCAAAACCTAAATTTGCAACCGATTGCTGTAACGGGATGTTTGACACAGTTGACAACCATTCACGCTCAACAGTCTTTTTGGCTTGAGTAATTACTAACTTTTGTAGGTCGTTATTGCTAGGCAATTTTTCGGAATTTCGACACAAAGCCAGCGCATCGTTCCAGACAACGCGACAGCATCCAAACAGTTGAGCTAAATTCTGCTGCTGTTGGCGTGTCGGGTAAAATCTGTACTGGTAACGTGCTTTCATGTTTCTCATCAAAGGTGCTACTGTTAGTATACCAACTGTTACAAGTTTTGCAATGACATTTCGGAAAAATAACACAATAGGTTTTACCAGCGACGATCCGCTAGACAAAACTCCAATTTGCTTCAAAGGTAGAAAAGGACAAAGGGAAGTGTTAATGACTGTTCAAAACTGGCAAGAAAAGCTCAGGGCTCTAGTCGATCAATTGCTAGAGAAAGAAAAGCCGTCTTAGAAGGACGGGGCTTGTGACCCATTTTTTCTGTCAAAATTTGAGCTGATTGCTGTTGGACTGCAACACATCACAAGCCTAGCATAGCGGTTTTTGGGCATTTATTAGACTTTTTAGTCGATCGATCAAATAAAACTTACCCGCTCTCACTCTCAAGTTTGGTTAAAAATTTACAATTAGGTTCGATCGTTCGGACTTGAGTCCTCTATCGCCCGCCCCGCGCCCAGGACAAACAATTTGAGGCTCGGCGATTAACCGAACTCGATATCAGCCAAAAACCCGGTTTTTCAGCATATATCTCGCTGTCAAACCACAATTTTGAGTAATGCCTCGTTTTTCTGGGTAAGTCTTATTTCTGGCGCCTGAGTATCAGAAAAATTGCCCGCCAAATTGTCTGCACTTCAGCTTCTGATGGGTATCCCCCCTTATGGTAGATAACACTTAGGTTGGCAAGCCTGCTATATTGGCAGTACGTAAGTAAGTTTCGGGAATACACGTACTTGCAGGTGAAGAAGTCAGAGTGTCGGCTTCCAGACTCTAGGCAACCATAGCTTATCCTAGACCGCTCTAGGAGTCGGCCAGTTTTGGTCGATCGGACAAAACAACTACCAACGACCCAAAACTCAGATTTTCCCCGATTTTGTGGGACAACAATCGGAAATCTCACCTTTTTAGCAGTTGCTGTGCTGCAACGTCTTTAATTCTCCCGTTTGCGCTGGAAATAGATTTAATCGCAGTATTCAAATTCAGGGGCCATATGTGGCGAAGACTGTACTTCGGCGAACAACTACCAAACCACACCTAATTCAAGTTATGAACAACGAAAAAGTCAGTGTAATCATTCCTGCATTGAATGCAGCCGACACTCTGGCCGAGGCAGTTGCCTCCGTAGTCAATGGTACCCACAAGCATCTAGAAATTTTAATTGTTGATGACTGCTCTACTGACGATACTGACAAAGTTGGTGCTAAACTGGCCGAGCAAGATTCCAGAATTCAATACTTCCGAAATCCCCAAAATTACGGGGTTTCTAAATCTAGAAATTTAATGATATCTCGGGCAACGGGCGAGTATGTAGCGTTTCTCGACAGCGACGATACCTGGGAACCCAACAAGCTAGAAGTTTGTTTGAAAATGCTGGAAGACAATCCCGATGTCAAAGCTGTGGCTCACGCTTTGCGGTATTTGGATAAGCGCGGTAACAAGTTGAGTTACGTTCCTACCTATCCTACAACTAAAGCAGAAATGCAGGCAATTAAGGAGACAGGCGAAAGTCCTTGGGTTTTTCCGTCTTCTGTTGTAGTCGATCGCTCTATACTCCTCCAAGAAGGCGGCTTTGCCGAAGATTGGCAGGTAGGAGAAGATACAGAATTATTTACAAAAATTGCTCAAAAGTACGGCTTGCTCGCGGCGACAGCACCTTTGGGAAATTATCGAATTAGAGGCAACTCTCTGACTGACAAGCACTGGCTGAAAAAGCGCATAGCTGCTGATTGTGTCAAGGAAAACCAACTGCGGCGCTTGCGGGGAGAAAAAGAGTTATCGCTGGGCGAGTACGAACAAATCTGTTTTAAAAATTTGCCGCTGTTGAAAAAGCTTAACAAATTCCGAGAAGTTTTGGCACTGCACTACATGAGAAAGGTGGGACAAAGCTTGTTAAATCGGGAGGTTTTGCCGACTCTTATTTTCGGCATTGCTACCACACTCCTCAACCCCATCGCTACTCTCAACAAGTGGAAATGGATGAAGTCTCAGGAAAAGTTGAGTCATCAACCCGCAGAAGGCATCCGTCATACGGCAGAATTAAACTCCCAGCGATCGTCGCACATCCGAGGCTTCTCCTAAAAAATCTTGTATTTGTATGCAGGTTTTACTCAAGAAATTAGGTGATGTCAATTCAGCCGCATCGCAGCCGATCGCTCTGTCAGGCGATGCACACAAGAGACTTCTTGCACTCATTCCAAAAATAAGAGGAAATTATCTGCGCTGCATCTGTGTTTGTCTGCATTACATCTACGGTTGACCGATAGATCGAACGATTTATGCAAGAAGTCTAAGATAAAAATCATTGAAATTTGCGATCTGATATCAGGCTTGAGTGATGCGGCGCCACCTTCAAACAGATCGATCGCGCCCATCTTCAGCGCCCGCCCGCCGTGCTATTTGCTGCCAAAACAGTTACACTAAATAATGATTGAGTAAAAAGCAACGTTTTTTGAAGGAAAAAATGGGTGACAAACCCCTTTTTTTACGCAGAAAGTAACAGCAAAAACTTAGAAAAAATTCTATCTTCTACCGGAGAGAGGACGATCGCCTTTTTACTTTGAACTAGATTGAATCTATGGACTGGCAAGAAATTTCTGGCAACTGGGTATTAATTCCCTCTAAACCGATCGCGATCGTACATTTTCTCGGCGGTGCATTTGTGGCGAGTGCACCGCAACTCACCTATCGCTGGCTGTTAGAGGCTTTGGGGAATCAAGGATATGTGGTAGTAGCAACGCCGTTTGTCAATACTTTGGATCACATGGCGATCGCCCGCGATGTCCTCAACAAATTTGAAAATGCCCTCGATCGCCTGCGCGCCACTAAATTGCTCAAATCTTCCTATCTCCCTATCTACGGGATGGGGCACAGCATGGGATGCAAACTGCACTTACTGATCGGTTCTGTGTTTGACATAGAAAGGGCAGGCAATATTCTGATCTCTTTCAACAATTATGCGGCATCCGAAGCAATCCCGATGGCCGAGCAAATTTCCCCCGTCTTTAAAGTAGAATTTACGCCTTCCCCGCAAGACACCAATCGCCTAGTGCAAGATAGCTATCAAATCCGGCGCAATCTTTTAGTCAAATTTAACGGCGACAACATCGACCAAACCCTGCTGTTGACAAATCTGCTCAAACCGAGATTTCCCGACATGATTACAGTTCAAACCCTGACGGGGAACCATCAAACGCCTTTAGGTCAAGATGTTAGCTGGCCTGTGGGTCAAATTTTTACACCCTTCGACGCGATCGGGCAATGGGTAAAACAAGAAGTGTATCGAGAATTAAACCAATTAAAACGGACAATTCTGCTGTGGCTCAACCCCCTGTCCCGCGTTTAAAACCTGCGCTAATCCCTTAACCAGAAAGTTCCTCCGGTAGTTGCAAAATCTCAACTTCATCGTCCGCCGTTAGGACAGGAGTATAATTTTTGACGATCGACAAACAGTTCCGACCATCAGCCGTTCTGGTATAACTGAGACTGTCTGCGATGTCTTTCATCAACTTTAGACCCCGCCCGCCGGGAGCTTCAGGATCGATTTTTTCCGACATATCTTTAATTTTTTGCTCTAAATCAAAGGTAGCGCCCGAATCCCAAATTTTAATCTCTAGAGATTCAGTACACACCGCCACCTCAATGTCAACCGGCAAATCCGGCCGTTTGCCCTCGTGGGCGTGACGTACCGCATTTGTAAAGCCCTCAGCCAAAGCCAACTGACAGCGTATCCACACACTTGTGGGAATTGTCGGCTCGTACAACTGTGCAAACCACGACAAAACAGGGTCTAAAGCATTCAGACCACTATTGATTTGAAGATCCGCTTTCTTTAGGACTTGCAACTTTTCGGAACCTTTTAATTCAATCACGCTCTGCCACTGAAATTATAGTTCCATAAAATAGAGGCAAATATTGTATTGCCTTTACTTTACGTTTTTAACTTTTTTCCCAAAAGGCGGGCAACTGCTAGCGCCAACATCACCGATCGCAGTGATTCACCGGCCGCTTCATTTTCCGCGTTCTCGATCGGCTGCGGCATGGAAAAACCGGGAAAATTGAATGGGAGTTCGATCGTACTAGCTTTTGCTGCTAGGAAAGTAAATGTCAAATCCAGTAATTAGCTATTTACGATACCAGAAGTGGCGTCCAGAAGTCAATTCGCCCCTGCGGCAAAAAAAACTCCATAAAAGTTTATGTTCTGAGTATAAACTGAGTGAAGTTCGACAGAACCAAAATTTGGATCAAATTTAAAGGTAAATTGAACTCGATGGCTGGCCGGCAAAAGCATTTACCTGCAAACCGATGTTATTAGACTATACTCAATCTCAGACAAGCGCGCTGACAGGATATATTTTTAATGACCCCCAGACCTTTGAAAGACTTGTAGTACCTGAGTGCCCATGTTTCAAATTCTGGTTATTGACGATGATACTGCCGTTCAAGAACTGCTGAGAAGAACCCTGAAAAAACAGGGTTACGAAGTTACAGTAGCAAGTAATGGCGAAGACGGTGTAGCCCAGGCGCAAAAATTGCATCCCGCGCTGATAATTTGCGATTGGATCATGCCGCGCTTGACCGGCATAGATGTTTGCCGTCGAGTCAAGGCCGATCCGGATCTGTCTACGACGCAATTCTTTTTGTTGACTTCTTTGGGTTCGATCGCCGATCGAGTCAAAGGGCTCGACGCCGGTGCCGACGATTTTATCTCGAAGCCGATCGAACTCAACGAATTGCAGGCGAGAGTCCGCGCCGGATTGCGGCTGCACCAACTCAGCCGAGATTTGAAAATAGCCAAGCAAAATCTGGAAGCAGAATTAGCCGAGGCGGCGGAGTACGTGCAATCGCTGCTGCCAGATCCGATGACGGAACCTTTCAGCATTGAGGCAAAATTCATTCCCTCCCGGCAGTTGGGGGGAGATTGCTTCGACTACAACTGGCTAGATGCCGATTATTTGGCGATTTACTTGCTCGACGTAGCCGGTCACGGTTTGCGGGCGGCGCTGCCTTCTGTAGCGGTGCTGAATTTGCTGCGATCGCGCACACTGCCAAACATTGACTACTACAAACCCAGCGACGTTTTGCGGGCGCTCAACACCACCTTCCAGATGACGTACCAAAATGACAAATATTTCACCATTTGGTACGGCGTTTACAACCGGGTTTCTCGCCAGCTAGTTTACGCCAGCGCCGGTCATCCCCCGGCCGTGTTGATTTCCCAGTCGCCTGCTTCCACTGCTAAAATCCAGCGATTAAAAACCCCCGGAATGCCAGTCGGAATGTTCCCCGACGCCCCCTATATCGATAATTGCTGCGATGTCGAGGATTTGAGCACTCTCTACATCTTTAGCGACGGGGTATACGAGATCCAC
The DNA here is from genome assembly GCA_025362325.1 of Cyanobacteriota bacterium. GTDB lineage: Bacteria > Cyanobacteriota > Cyanobacteriia > Cyanobacteriales > Microcoleaceae > Microcoleus. The sequence continues at coordinate 18,071 of JANYGO010000311.1, forward strand.
CAACCTGACGGCAATATCTGGGGGCTTGACCCATTCATCGACCTGCTAGCAGCTTACAACGGTGCAACTTCCGACCAGTTAGAACTGGTTTTGAACTACATTCAAAAGTTGAACGCTAAAGCAGTTTTTGATGATGATTGGTCTTTACTCAAGGTAAACTTTGGCTAGCTGACCTCTGACTGCACATCTGCGACCAAATAGCAAGAAGTCAGCAGCCAAAAGATTTAATTAGTTGAGAGAATTTTGCTATTAAAAGCATCGCGGGTGGGAAATATCTCGAAAACTCGATCCATGCTGGTGAGTTCAAATAAGATGCGGATTTGCTCGTTGATAGAACAGACGACTAATTGACTCCCAGCGGCCCGGACTGTTTTGAGCGCCAAAACTAAAGCGCCTAAACCAGAACTATCCATAAAAGTCACATCTTGGAAGTCTATTAATACCACATCGGCTCCCGCTTCCACTAGGTCGCTAATCTCTTGGCGGAATTGACTTGCCTTGGTGCCGTCTAAAATGCCAGAGGGCTGAATAATTTTAACTACAGGACTCATATTTTGCAGTGGGAATGTCAGAATTTCTAGCCAGACTAGGCTAGTATAGCTGCGAGACGGACTCCGATCCAAATAACAGAGCCAGAAAGCGCCAGAGCCACAGAGCGGGAGAAGAGTTTTGAGTGCCAGAGAGGGCGATCGTCTAGGATCGCAGGGCCGATCGCAGTCGCAGCGCTTCGCCACCGCGAGTGAATTTGGAGAGGGGGACAATCTTATTCTGCCGAATCCCGAATGGCATCAAACTAAGCTGACTTTGGCGCGGTAGAGAAGTTTGTCGCCTTGTCTGTAGCCTGTGTAGCGGACTTTGACGGCTTCTCCGGGCTGGGCTGTTCCTTCTATGAGCTGGTGCTGTTGCGGGTTGTAGGGAAGCTCGGCTCCGACTGGGGCGATCGACTCTATTCCCCAATGCTCCAATAACTGCTCGACGGGGCGCAGCAACGGCAGCAGTTTCTGGGCCCGCAAGTTGTGATTTTCCTCAGCTTTGCTCGCAGCAGTCGGCCACTGCAACATCCAAGATTCTAAAATTTGCACGCTAGATAGCTGGAATTCCTGCATCAAAGATTCTCGCTGTTGTGCGATCGAAGCTTGCAGGCGCTGATATTCTTGTTCTAGGGCTGTCGGTGGTGCCTGTTCTAACTCTACATAGTCTGGCGCCAAGGTTGCGAGCAGTTCATTTAAGGAAATTTGCAAAGCTTGACTGATTTTGAGCAGGATGTCGGCTCGGGTTTTCAAAGCTAAGCCGCGACGCAGGCGGCTGAGCTGAATTTCGGGAACTCCGGCTTTTTGGCTGAGTTCTCGATCGCTCGAAAGCCCCGCCTGTTGCATCAGGCGTTGCAGTTGAGGAGCATAATCTGGAATATTGGCGGTCACGAAAAAGTCATCCAAATTGATAAATGGACATATTCTCGATCGTAAACTGTCGGGAGCCTTAAGGAAATACATCTTTGGGGCGGGCTTTTCGGCCCGCCCCATCAGAGTTTTTGTGGCACAGGCCGGAAAGCCTGTGGCCGACTAGGAGCAACGCCCCACAAGAGAAGTAGCTATTTTACGGCAACTTGTTCGCGGGCGGCGGCTGTTACAGTTGTCGCAGAGCCTTGCAAATGCGCTTCTAGGAACCACAAACGCTTGTCAATAGCCCGCGAGATTTCGGTGTAGAGATCCGCTGTATCGGCGTCGCCGAGTTCGCCTGCTTTGTCGATCGCGACTCGCAGGTGTTGGGCGTAGGGTGCGTAGCGATCGGCCAAAGCAGTCACGTACTCTTTGCCGTCTAGAATGTCGAAAGGAAACTCTGGCAGGATCGAGTCTGCGGCGGCTGTGCGGGCGGTTCCTACAGCCAAACCGCCCAAAGCTGTGACCCGTTCGGCAACCGTATCAACGTATTCTTCGAGTTCTGTTGCCATTTCGTCAAACAGCAAATGCAACTGGTAGAAGTCCATGCCTTTAACGTTCCAGTGAGCTTGCTTGACTTGAGTTTTTAAGTCTAGAGTGGTTGCTAGCGTGGCGTTGAGCAGCCCGACTATTTGAGAGCGGGTGGCGGCTGACATATCGATGCGCGTCGGGTAAAGGTGTTGTTTGTGGTTGTTAGTAGTCATAGGTTTTTAGGTTGTGAGTGTGGATTGTCGATCGAATATCTGAGAAAGGTTTGGGCGATCAAATATTTGCCTGTTGTGAATTGCTGTTGAGAGGCTCAGGCTAAGTGCATCTGCAACACGGCACGGGGAGCTCGGCGTACATTACAGCGGATAGTTTCTAAACCGAGGCGCTTGCAAGCTTCGTACCGGTGGCAGCCGGAAAATCCGTAATACTGACCATCTACTTCTAGCAC
>JANYGO010000340.1 GCA_025362325.1 Cyanobacteriota bacterium
CTGTTATCTCTTTTTCTACTAATATTGACCCCGAACCAGTCAAAGCTTCTCGTTTACAACATCAGCAAAGAACTTACCGAATTGAGTTTCAAGCTACCACTGTAGTTTGGGCTAATTAAACTTTTGTCAGTCAATCAGGTCATGGACTGAGTTGCTTGCAAGTTTTGAACTTACTGCGATCGGGCAAGGGCAAACAGCGGTTCCCCGTGAATGAGATTTAAGTTTTTACTAAAAATCTCCTTCCTAAATTTATAAAAATTCAACATAGATTCACTGCTGTTGAAAGGCAATATTCAGGTAAAAGGACAGGGTATGTTTAATTCTACAGAACTGCTGATCGAGGCTTTCATTAAACAACTAGAGAACGGGTACAGCCGCACCTATGGAGGCTACAAATCCGACTATGCCGACATTATTGCCTGGGTAGGAGCAATGGCGTTAGAAAACATCGCCAGCAGCGACGCCCTTTATCACAATGTAGAACACGCCATTTGCATTACCTTAGTCGGTCAAGAAATATTGCGGGGAAAACACATTCGCAAAGGCGGAGTCTCCTGCGAAAACTGGCTGCACTACATCATTTCTTTGCTATGCCAAGATATCGGATATGTCAAAGGAGTTTGCCGGCAAGACCAAGCATCAGCAGGATTGTATGCTACGGGAAAAGATGGCATGAGAATTGCACTGGCAAACGGTGCAACAGCCGCCAGTTTAGCTCCTTACCGAGTTGACAGAGCTAAACTGTTCATTGACGAGCGCTTCGGCAACCACAAGCTAATTAATGCTGAAATAATTAAGCAGAACATAGAACAGACTCGTTTCTCGGTACTTGACGGCAACACTGACGAAGATGCAGTTAATTATTCTAATTTAGTTCGCGGTGCTGACTTGATAGGTCAGCTCAGCAACCCGCAATATTTGCAGAAAATAGGAGCGCTGTTTTACGAGTTGGAAGAAAGCGGTGCTACTAAAGTTTTGGGCTACCGACATCCTGGCGACTTGCTGCAAAGCTACTCTAAGTTTTACTGGAGCGGCATTTATCCTCACATCAGCGAATCTCTGGGTTACTTGCAGTTGACCCAAGAAGGCAAACAGATTGTGGCTAGTTTGTACGCTAACGTATTTCGCATGGAACACGAACGTTCCGATTCTGAGGTGGCTTGAGGGAAGGGGAAGATAGAAGACAAGTTTTGAGTCCGTAATTGCGACGGTTGCGTTAAAGTTGAAGGCTTTTTGAGCGAGTATTTTATTAAATTAAATACAAATACAGCACTTTCCATGTAGACGTTAAAAAGCCTGAGAGCATTTGCTCTCAGGCTTTTCTAGCTAGATTGTTAACTGCTTGTAGCGAATGTCGCGCTAGCTCAAGCAGAGGATTTGGTTTCCTCGGCGACTTGCTCGTTGCTGGGCAATTCCAGACAATAACCCGCCCCGTATACGGTTTTGATGTACCGAGGATGGCGGGGATCGGGTTCCATCTTGGTTCTCAGATGTCTGATGTGTACGCGAATAGTTTCGATGTCGTCGTCGGGGTCGTAACCCCACACTTCTTTGAGAATTTCGCTGGGAGAGACTGTCTGACCGTGGCGCTGGAGCAAGCAGTGCAGCAACTCGAACTCTAGGTGAGTCAGTTTGACGGTATTCACGTACCAAACAGCTTCAAATCTTTCGGGGACAAGGGTCAGCGGGCCGTAATTCAGGATTTCGGAGTGTTTCGCTGCTTGGGGGATGCGGTCTGTGCGTCTCAGCAAGGCTCGCACTCGCGCCAGCATCTCTTCTAGCTCAAAGGGTTTGGTCAGGTAATCGTCGGCCCCGGAGTTGAAGCCTTCTACTTTGTCTTGAGTTTGACTTAAGGCTGTCAACATCAATACGGGTATGTCGGATGTGCGATCGTCACGCCGCAACCGCTGACACACTGTGAATCCGTCTACTCTAGGTAGCATCAGGTCTAGCATGATCAGGTCGGGCAGCATTTGTATTGCCAGTGCCTGACCTTTGATGCCGTCTTCTGCCTGGGTGACTTCGTAGCCAGCCATTTCGAGGTTGACGGCTACGAGTTCGGCGATCGCCGCGTCATCATCAATAACAAGTATCCGAGGCATCATCATTTATCTCACCGCTAACCAGATGGCGGACGATACAGCCTTCTGGGGGTTCCAGGTAACTTTAAAGAGCAATTTTTTAATTTTAAGCTTCATTAAGGATTATAAGGTTCATTAAGAACTTTCCGCTGTTTGTGAATATTCTTGTACTAATCATAAGCCTTCTTGAGCACTTATCAGAAAACTGTGCGCCAAAAATCTGCATCCAGCAAGATTTTTGGGCGGCAATAACAGCCTCAACTTTCTTCTGGGTGCGCCTGCGATTTGGAGACCCCTGTTCACCGTTAACTATTAATTTTTAATTTTTGTTAAAAAAAACACCTTTTTTTTTGAGGGTTGGGGCTTGCTTTTTTGAGCTGTTGACTGTATAATTAAATAATAGAAATATGACCATTTATAAAAAAAACCATCGCTATTCCTATTATTAAATAGTATCATACATAAGTCAAATAATCAATCCCCCAACCTGAAAATTTTGGGTCGATTTTTTGCAAGTGAGGCAAATTTTTTGATCGCCCTTGAAGCAGGCAAACCACAGATAAAAACGGCTGGCACAGCTACTGAGGGGGAGTTAGCCGAGTATTTTTGCTAGCAACAGTCGCCCCCGGGCCCAACTGTTGGAAATAAAGAGTGCCGATGGTGGCTAAGAATAGGGTGTAAGCGGCCGCTTGGACGAGATAAAGTTGATCTCTGTATCCAAACAGTGCTTTGAGAATTACTCCCGGAAATTGCCGATCGGGCAAAACTCCCGCTGCATTCCACACCATGGGGCCTAAAATACAAGAGTGAAGGAGTGCAAGGCGATCGTAAAAAACACAAATCGCTGCATACTTGCTATCCGTCTGCGACAAAATAGCAGCAGAGGCGTCAAAATGCTTGAGTGCAGATACTGCCAAACCGGCGACAATTAACAGCAACAAAATCCCCATAAACTTGAAAAACAAGCGGATATCAATTTTGACGCCCCACTTAAACAGCAGCGCGCCAAGTATTGCTGCCCCAGTCAAACCGCTCAAAGCGCCTAAAACCGGACTCAAACCCTGTTGAAATTGAGCGCTGACAAATAAAACTGTTTCAAAACCTTCGCGCAGTACCGCAATAAAAATTAAGCCAAATACGCCCCAGCCGGCCTGAGTATTTTCTGTCAAAGCTGCTGTAACTGCCCCTTCAACTTCAGCTTTGAGAAACCGTGCTTGCTGAGTCATCCAAATTAGCATCCAGCTTAGCATGGCGATCGCCACAATCCCCAACACGCCCTCTAATAGCTGTTTAATTGCTGGTGCATAGGGCTGATTAGATGTCGATAGTGCTGCGAGCAATCCATTAAATAATACACCCACGAAAGCGCTGGCAGCAATGCCAGCTCCGACACCGGCATAAACCCAGGAGTTAAGGTGACTTTGCTCGGCTTTTTTCAAGCAAGCGAGCACAATTCCCACAACTAGGGCTGCTTCGACACCTTCGCGCAGAGTAATGACAAAAGTCGGTATGGCTTCACTAAAATTCATTTCCATAAAGTTCGTAGTGAGGACTTCAGTCCTCCATAAAGTTTGATCGTTGGGACTTCAGTCCTCCTTTGCGAGACTTTTAGTTAATAAGGACTAAAGTCCTTACTACAAACTAATTCGATTAATAATTAAGGACTGCGGGCTATTACTTCCCTTAACTGAAATCCCTCAGCATTTTTTTCAGTTCTACTTGGTGCAGTTCTTCTTGACCGATTAGGGTGCGGGCGTATTCTTCCAAGTAAACGCTGGCGTCTGTCACGACTTCAAGTAAAGATTTATACTTTTTAAGAGCTTTTTTCTCGTGATTTAGACTTTCTTCTAAAAGGTCTTTCACTGAGTGTTTGTAGGTTTCTTCAATCGTAGCAATTTTTTGGCTGGGATGCCCTTCTAAACCTGTGAGAATTTCTCCTGCTTGTTGCGCGTGGAGTAGGGATTCAGTTGCTTGTGCTTTAAAAAATTGCACGATGGGGATGCGGTTTGGGCCTGTCACCATTAGTGCATAGTGAGTGTAGCGCACAACTCCTGCTAGTTCCCATTCCATGATGGTGGCTAGCAGTTCTTGGGTTTTTTTATCGTCAAGTTCTTTCATTTGTGGTTTTTGATGTAGAGTGCAATAAAGCGCAATGTTTAGGATATCATATTTTTTGATTGAATGGAATTTAGACTCTGAGTGTTTGTTTTCAAAATTTATCCAGTAAGGTGCGCGCACCAGCACCCTACGGGACAGATGTTCGCCCTGTGTCTCGATTAAAAAATTTAAGCTAACAACCGAAATAAACCAGCACATAAACAGCTAAGTCCGCAGACAGAAAATCGAGCGATATAGCAACCGCCACCTCGGTGAGGACATAAATAACTTCATGAATAGAGCCGACACCCGTACGGAATCAATGGTTTGATTCCCGTTATGCAACCCTTCGACTTCGCTCAGGCCAAGCTGTCAACTGTCCACTGTCAACTGTCCACTGCTATATCTAGCTGTTTGGGAAATTCTCAGGGAACTAAATCGGTAGTTGAGTCTGGCGTTGAGTGTGGTACTGCTGGCAAACCTCCTCTAGGTTGTGCGGCAAATTACTTGAGAATAATTGTATTAGTGATTTTAGCTTCTTGAGAATACGGTGGCTGCGTCCAGGAGCCGTGAAGCGTAGCTATCCCGAGCGTGAATCGCACTTTCACGCGCTCGACAACCGCAAAAACACTGCTTCAGACAGATTGACAGCAATCACGGGTGTTGTCGAACACCAAAAACTCTTGTTTTGACTAGCTCACAGCCAATTTTGCTGTTTTGGCGAGCCAGACACTAATACTATTAATGATCAATAGTTCCAGCGAACTAATTATTGGCGTTCATTGAGAATTTTATAATTTCTTAAGATTTCTCTCAGAGCTTTGATATTGATACATTTCATAGCTATTACTTACAAAATTATTGATAAGTACGATCGAAAAGCTGGAAAGTACGGGCTGTCGGTACAAAATTCGATTAATTTTTAAGAATTATTTAATCTCCGATCGCAAATCATGAAAATTCAGGCTTCACAGCCGGAATCCTTGTCAAATCAGCGATCGCCCGCCACGAATTGCCCCCAGAGGCGATCGCACCAATACCCCCAGAGGGGATGGTAAATTTTTGTAAAAAATAGTTGACTAAAAAGTTGGGAGTTCTCGCGTTTAGGATACATCGATGCACATACCTGATGGTTTTCTTTCACCGCCAGTAGCCATTGCCACTGGCATAGCAAGCGCAGCAGTAATTGCCGTTGCCCTAAATCGAACCCGCGCCAGTCTTGGACTGCGGCAAGCACCAATCATGGGCTTAACCACAGCTTTCGTGTTTGCTGCCCAGATGATCAACTTTCCCGTAGCCGGCGGTACCAGCGGGCACTTGTTGGGAGGGGCGCTGGCATCCGTGGTTTTGGGCAGCCCTTGGGCGGCAACTTTGGCCATGAGCACAGTTTTTATAATTCAAAGCGTCTTGTTTGCTGACGGGGGCATCACCGCCCTGGGTGCGAATATTTTTAACATGGGGCTAGTGGGCATTTGGGTGGGCTGGTGGCTGTTGCAGCCGTTGCAGCAACTCTTGGGAGGTTCCCGAAATCGCTTGCCCCTAGCCGCGGGCATCGCCGCCGCCCTCAGCGTCGTTGCTGCTTCTGTCTGTTGTGCGCTCGAACTGGCAATTTCTGGTACAGTACCGCTTCAGATCGCATTGCCAGCAATGGTAGGCGTACATATTTTAATTGGCATTGGCGAAGGGGTAATTACAGGCGGCGTTTTAACTTATCTCATCAAAGTGCGGCCGGATTTATTACCAGGAGAACAGCCACAATTGCAAAAATGGGTAGTGCCAGTAGTTGGGGTTTTATTAATTTCGGGTGTGCTTTCGCTGTTCGCTTCAAGTTGGCCTGACGGGTTAGATTCGGTAGCCGAAAAATATGGCTTTAAAGATAAAGAAGCTCCGGCTATCCAAAATCCTACTCCTTTTGCAGAGTACAAAGTTAAAGGATTAGAAGAACAGCCGATCGGTACTAGCATTGCTGGAGTTGTGGGAGCGGCCACCTGCTTCGGTGCAGCCTTTGGTATTGCTCAATTGGTAAAACCTAAAGATGCTTAAACTTTCCATACCTTTTCGATTGCGCCTGTCTTTGATAATTGTCATCGGCATTGGTTTTATGAAGACTGGCGCTTGGCTGTGGTTGGGGATTTATGGGGCGATCGCACTTTTTTGGTCATTTTGGCTCAGGGCCCCGCTGCGAACCCTCGCGCAACTGTTAGGAGCAGAATTGCTGTTTCTCTCCTTATTAGTGCTGCCACAAGGTTGGGAACGCGCTAGTTTTCTGTTGCTGCGTTCCCTAATTTGTCTGCTAATTATGAACAGTTTTCTGCTAACTTTGCCGCCCCACAGTTTCGGAATCGCCCTCAAAGGATTGCCCCTACCAGCAGGTTTGCAAGAGATTGTACTTTTAGCAGGACAATACTTAGAAATCTTGCTGGCCGAAGTCAACCGAATGAAAATATCTGCCCAACTCCGGGGCTTGTCCGGCGCCGGAGGATGGCTGCGTTACGCCAGTGCTTCCATGATCGGAGCCCTTTATTTGCGAAGTCTCGCTCGGGCAGAAAGAGTACACGCAGCCATGCTAATTCGCGGCTATCAAGGAAGTTTGCCCGCTGACTCAAAATCGACACCAAAAGAGCGACTATGGCTAACAATAACAATTTTAATAGCAGCCGGATTAACAATAGCTTCTTACGCTAATTGGTAACTTTGGCATAATCCCTTGCCCTCCCCTCTCTGCGCCCTCTGCGCCCTCTGCGGTTAAATACTCTTAATCCTAAAATCGAGGCATATAAAAATTGACTAATCTCAAAGTGACATCAACCATCGAAGTACAAGACTTAGTATTCGGATATCCGCAGCAAAAGCCAGTATTGCGGGGAATTTCTTTTACTTTGCAACCGGGAGAAAGAGTTGCTCTACTCGGCCTGACAGGTGCTGGTAAAAGCACTTTGCTCGAAAACTTGATCGGCTTAAAAATGCCTCAATCCGGCGAGATTAGAGTGCAGGGAAAAAAGCTGGAAGAGGCGACTTTATCGCAAGCGCGCAGGCAGATTGGATTTTGCTTTCAAGATGCAAATGACCAGCTATTTATGCCGACTATTTTGGAGGATGTAACGTTCGGGCCGCGCAACTACGGAGTGCCGCCGGGAGTTGCGCGCGATCGAGCTTTATCCCTATTAGCCGAATTTGGTTTAATAGAATTTGCCAACCGTTCGGCCCACGAACTTTCTGGGGGTCAAAGAAGGTTAGCAGCCTTGGCAGCAATTTTAGCATTAGAGCCTGCAATTTTAATCTTAGACGAGCCGACTAACGGACTCGATCCTTCGTGGCGCAGGCATTTGGCTAAGGTTTTGTCGCAATTGCCGATCGAAGTAATTTTGATCGCTTCTCACAATTTGAATTGGATTGGGAAAACGACTCAAAGGGCGTTAATTTTGGCTGACGGTGAGATTCGGGTCGATCGGCCAACTCAAGATTTGCTAAAAGATCGATCGACTCTTGAATATTACAATTTGCCGCCCGATTGGTAATTAGTCACTTGTCAGTTTGCAGTTAGATCCCCGACTTTTTTAAGAAGTCGGGATCGGGGTATTAGATATCGAATTTGCGACGGGCTTCATTATACAAGTGAATTGCTAAATCGCGAATGATTTCTTCACTTTCAAAAGCAGTTCCCAAATTCTGTTTAGTCGTCTCGACGCAAAGTTTCATCAATTCGGATGAATTTTCGATGTGAAGTGCGATCGCCCTTTGCTTCTGCTCAAAACTTACCTCGATTCCCGCAAGCGTGTCTACCGATTGAAAATTTGCAGATTGCCCTAAATTTTCTGCCATTTTTTCCTGCTTTCTCTTTTGTAGTTCCTCCGAAAAACCCGAAGAAATTATCCCCGCAGGCACAGCAAAAATTCCGATGCCCAAAAATGCTAATATTGCTCCTAAAAATCTGCCCAAAGGAGTGATGGGATAAATATCACCGTAACCGACAGTAGTTAGAGTCACAACTCCCCACCACATTGCATCTGGGATGCTCCCAAAAGATTTAGGCTGGGCTGATGATTCCACAAAATACATGAGACTAGATGCAAAAATTAATAAGATAAAAACGGCAAAAGCGGTAGCTAGTAATTCCTCTTTTTTACGGTACAATACTGCTCCTAAAGTTCGTACTGACTCAGAATACCTGCTGATTTTTATCAAGCGTAATAAGCGCAAGATGCTAATCATATAAACAAAGCTTAAATTAGGAAATAACAACAACAAGTAAAAGGGTAAAATAGAAATAAAGTCGATCATGCTCAGCGGTGTGAGAGCGTATTTAAGTCTTCCCCAAATGGGGTGGCTGTATTTGCAATCGACGGTACACACCCACATCCTCAAAACATATTCTAGTGTGAAGACCAAAGAGGAAATAACTTCGATATATTCAAAAAGTAGTTTGTATCCTAGGGAAAAGCTTGGGGAAGTGGAAGCAATAAAAGCTGTAATGTTTAAAACAATTAAGAAAGTAATAATAATATCATCTGCTAAGCTGTAGAAATTAGTGCTGTCTGACACTTCTAAAATTTCATAGAGGATTGTTTTGAGTTGTTTACGCATTTGGTTCTCTCCTCGGTGATGGCAGATTAATGATTGCTGCTTAGTCTAGTTTAATAAATTTAATTAAAAAAAGTAAGGTTTGGAGGTAATATCATGTCCGGTTAATCAGTTATCATTTGAGTGCGAGCGGGACGCTCGCGAGCGAGACGCTCGCACTCAAAAATAAATATAAGCGACCGCTCGAACTTGATATAAGCTGGGAAGAATTGCCAACTATTACTGGATTTGCAGGCAAAAATCATGAAAGTAGCCGTATTTAATACTAAATCTTACGATCGCACTTTTCTGACAGCAGCCAATGTCGGCGGCAAACACGACTTGGTTTTTTTTGAACCGCATCTGACCGTGGAAACCAGCGTTTTGGCCGCTGGATTTCCGGCCGTCTGCGCGTTCGTTAACGACTGCTTGGACGCGAAAACGCTGCGGGCGATCGCCCAAAATGGCGTCCGCTTGCTGGCCCTGAGATCGGCCGGATTCAATCACGTCGATTTAGCAGCAGCGAGGGATTTAGATCTAACTCTGCTGCGAGTTCCTGCTTATTCTCCCTACGCCGTCGCCGAACACGCAGTCGCTCTGATTTTGTCCCTCAACCGCAAAATCCACCGGGCCTACAACCGCGTCCGCGAAGGCAATTTCGCCCTAGACGGCTTGTTGGGTTTTGACCTCCACGGCAAAACCGTAGGGATAGTGGGTACGGGCAGAATTGGCGCCATTACTGCCAAAATTATGCACGGATTCGGGTGTCGCCTGCTGGGATACGATGTTTCCCAAAACCCGGATTGTCTCGCCCTAGGCATGGAATACGTCGCGCTCCCGGAACTCTTCGCCGCCTCTGATATTGTCAGCCTCCACTGTCCGCTGATACCGGAAACTTACCATTTGATCGGTGCAGAGGCGATCGGGCAAATGAAACCGGGGATGATGCTGATCAATACCAGCCGCGGTCAGTTGATTGACACTAAAGCTGTGACCAAAGCACTGAAGTCTGGTAAAATTGGCTACCTCGGCTTAGATGTGTACGAACAAGAGACGGATCTGTTTTTTGAGGATTTGTCAAATCACGTCATTCAAGACGACGTATTTCAGCGCTTGCTGACTTTCCCGAACGTCCTGATTACCGGACATCAAGCTTTCTTCACCGAGGAAGCTTTGAAAAATATCGCCGAAACCACGATCGGCAATATCACCGACTTTGAACAATGCCGCCCTTGTCCCAATCAAATCGACCTCGAACAATTGAAAAAATGAGTCAAAAGAGCGATTTGGCAGCGAAGGCAATTGTTTAAAATCAAGTCATATCGTTATTTTTGCTTGCAATTTGCAAAGCTCTGCTTTAATCTCATCAATTAGTGCCGGCAGTGTGAATGCTGTGCTAATTGCCGGAGAATTATACTGGCAGCAACTCAAAGCCTGCAATTTTACTTGACACCGGAGGAAGTATCAAATGACACAAGCTAACTTTTCTGACGACACGCAAACAATTACTGAAGTCGTCACAGTAGACCTGGTGGCTGACCAACCGGGGGTCATGACTACAGTGACAACCGCAGAAACACCGACGACCCAGTTCCAAGATATTAAAGACCAAGTTCTCACAATTTTGTCGGAACTTCCCGCCTATGTCTCCAATTTTTTTGCTGACTACCAAAAGCCTCTGGTAACTCTAGGTTTAATCCTGGCAGGCGGTATTAGTATTAAGGTAATGCTGGGAGTTTTAGATGCTCTTAACGATGTCCCTTTAGTAGCTCCAGTTTTTGAGTTGATTGGCATGGGATATACGGGTTGGTTTGTTTACCGCTATCTGCTCAAGGCTTCTACCCGCCAAGAGCTGTTAACGGAAGTTGATTCTTTTAAAGAACAAGTTGTCGGTAAAAATTCTTAAATGAAGGAAGTTCGGCAGCGGATGAGTGTAGCGGATGTAACGGATGTTTAGAGTATTGGGAATTGGGAGTTGGGAATTGGGAATTGGGAATGGGGAATTGGGAATTGGGCAATTCTCCCCCACTCCCACTCCCCCTCTCCCACTCTCCCCCTCTCCCCATCTCCCATTCTCCCACTCTCAATTTGGATGGCAAACTTGTTGCAAAGTGGCGGTAAAATCCGGGTAGGAAATGGCAGCAGCTTCGGCCCGGTGAACGTTAGTAACACCTGTGGCGTTGAGGGCTGCGATCGCCAAACTCATCGCTATTCTGTGATCGGTGTAGCTGTCAACATCCGCGCCAGTTAAAGGAGTTCCCCCGGTAATTTCTAAACCGTCGGATAACTCGGTAATTTTGGCTCCCATGCGGTTGAGTTCCGCCGCAGTCACGGCTAGCCGATCGCTCTCTTTGACTCGCAACTCTGCCGCATCTCGAATGATGGTAGTACCGGATGCAAAAGCCGCCGCTACTGCCAAAATTGGGATTTCGTCAATCAGTCGGGGAATTAAGTCGCCAGCAATGGTGCATCCCCGCAACTCACTAGAATAGCGAACCAAAATATCCGCTACCGGTTCCCCCGCCGCTTCTCGCTGATTTTGCAGTTGAATGTCGGCGCCCATCATCTCCAAAGCTTCCAAAATCCCAGTGCGAGTAGGGTTGACGCCGACATTTTCGACTACGAGCTCCGAATCCGGGACGATCGCCCCAGCCACCAGCCAAAATGCCGCCGAACTAATATCCCCCGGTACAATTACATTCTGTCCTTGCAGTTGCGCTCCGCCAGTGACTGTCACGCTACAAGTTTCTGGATCGACGCTCAACTTGGCTCCAAACGCCCGCAGCATCCGCTCGCTGTGATCCCGCGACAGAGAGGGCTCAGTGACTGTTGTTTCTCCATCCGCCATCAAACCGGCTAGCAAAATGCAGGATTTAACTTGAGCTGAGGCGATCGGCGAATGGTAGTGAATCGCTTTTAACTGCTGTCCGAGTATGGCTAAAGGAGCTAAAGAATTGCCCTTGCGGCCCCAAATTTGCGCACCCATTTGTTGCAGCGGTTTAATGACGCGCGACATGGGACGCGATCGCAAAGAACTATCACCTGTTACCGCATAAAAACGCCCCGGATGAGAGGCTAAAATTCCCAACATCAACCGCATCGTCGTGCCGGAATTGCCAGCGTCCAAGACTTCGAGAGGCTCCTGTAACTCGCCAATTCCCACGCCCCTGACAGTCACCCGTTCCGCGTTGAGTTCTGAAACGGAGGCTCCCAGCAGCGAGAAACATTTAGCAGTGCTGCGCGGGTCTTCTCCCAGCAGCAGTCCCTCAATTGTAGTTTCACCGCGGGCGATCGCACCCAACATCAAAGCTCGGTGAGAAATCGACTTATCGCCCGGAACTCGAATCCGGCCCCGCAGCGACAAGCCTGAGGCCGGTTTTTGAATGCTTAAAGTTTGACTTTCGCCCAGAACCGAAGTAGTTATAATGTCAGCTTGCATTGAGATAAACTAGGATGGGACAGCGTTAGCTATCCTACCCTTTTCCCAGTGCTAAGTCATACCATTTTAGATTTGAGATTAAAGATTTTAGAATTGGGAATGACATACTGTATAAGCGTTTGGAGCAGGGGCTGGCAATTCCATTATTTTGTCAAAAGGGTATCAGCGACAGGGGAGGGCGGACGCAACGGCAAGGATTTCACCTGAATTTCACAAATGCGAACAGTAGATATACTTAGATTTCATGTCACGCTCAGTTATCGACCAGATTATTGAGTGTTGAACGGACAATTTTATATTTCTGACTGCGAGTTGTAGATTTTGCATTTTAACCAAAAGCTCCGGAATTAGAAGCCCAGATCATCTAAAATCTAAAATCTCAAGTATAAAATCTCAAATCTCAAACCCCCCGATCCACAATAACTCCTACACTTTTATTTATGCTGACGCACCACCGCAAGCCTGTAAGTCTATCGCTGGTATCCACAGATTTACCTTTGTGGTCATTCGTTGAAACTGCTGGTACGCTATATCAAAAAGACCGCGATCGCTTTCACTTGTTATTGCACGAACCAGCAATACTCGATCGCCAATTTCCAGACGAATCCGACGAATCTGGCGAGCAAGTTACTATCTTACCAACAACCACAAAACCCCGGTTGCTCTGGCTAGAAGTGTCGCCCTATCGAGTCGTTATGACCATGCAAGGAAACGGCAAATACAGTTACCGCCACTGCTGGGAGCGCGGAATGTACGGGCTGAGCCGTTATTGGCTTCAGGGCGAATCCCTGGCGACTCCCGAACAGTTGCGCCTCCGCAACTTCACGCGGAACTTGATTTTGACAGGAAAACCGGAACCGGAACACCTGCGGTTAGAATATGAGTTGTGGTCGGAGAAAGTGCAACTCGGTCGCTATATTTTGAATCTAGAAATTCATCATTAGTCATTGGTCATTAGTCATTAGTCATTGGTCATTAGTCATTACTCCTTAGTCATTAGTCATTAGTTATTAAGTAGGCAATAGCCAAAAATAATAACATCTTGCAGGGTGTTGTAGATACTATTGTTTTTTTGTCGATGACCTACTTAGCGATCGCTCTTACAATAATTTATCAGTTTGGTAGTCAAAGCATCTTGATTTTCGGCTGCTTGATTTGCCTGCTGTCCGGCTCGAATAATATCTGCTTGAGCTGTTTTGATTTGCTCTCGACCTTCTATACTTGTAGAAGCCCGGTTTCCTACCTCAAGGGCTTTGCCTATGTCGCCGAGTGCTTCACCCATTTCCCGGAAAGATTTAACTGACGGCCCCTGAATTTCTTTGAGGGTTGTATCTGTGATTCGCAGAGCCTCAAGTTGTTTCGATGTTTGGCTCAAGTCTTTAGCTAAGTTCTTGGTCGTTGCAGCATCGTTGCTGTCTTTCTTAATATCAATGAGAGTGTTGCCTTTGGTGACAATTTGAGTAAATTTAGTACACTGGACAGCTCGGCTATCGCTGCAACTAATCGTCAGCGTAGAGCAAGCAACAACTACGAGCAGGATGGCAATCTGTTTGCGAAAAAAGTACATGAATCCTCGGTTGCAAAAAAAGTAGATTCTGGGATGGGGATTTTGTAGTAGAGTGTGTCAGCGATTAGCCGATCGACTCTCGAAAAACTTTCGCGGTCTTCAGACAAGCTCTGCTAAGCTAAACTACGTACCTGTTTAGGAACTATGGTCAAAAACAGCAATAACCTACACAAGGGCAGCATTTGGGGATATCTTACCCTGCTTTTGCCTATTTGCTTGACGGCGGTTGCCAGTTTCGAGTCGGGAACGATGTTTTGGGCGATCGCCACCACAGCGGGCATTGCTTGGGCTTACAAACTCTACCAGCAGCAGCAAAAACATAAACTCGCTCATTTAGACTCGGTTTTCTACAAGTTGATCAAGGAAAATCAAGGGCGAGTTACGGCTTTGGATTTGGCGATGAATGCGAAACTTCCCGGATCGAAGGTTCAAGAGTATCTCGACAAACGGGCTCTTGAGTTTGCAGCGGATTTTCAAGTAACGGAAGAAGGCGGAATTTTGTATTATTTTCAAATAGCTCCAACTGTCAATCAAATCGCCACATCTAACGGCGCAGTAGCTGTTCAAGAGCCTCCCACAAATCGGGAAAAAACACAAGATAAAACGCCAAACTTATTCCCGATCGCTCAAACCAAGACTCCCCAAAATCCCAAAATCTCTTTTACCCAAACGGAACTTTCGCGCAGGTTCAAAGTTCACGCAACTACGATCGGCAAATGGAAAGTTAAGCCCGAGTTTGCTGAGTGGAGCCGCGAAAAAGACCCGGAGGCGATCGCCTGGGAATATTCTACAGAAAACAAGAGATTTTATCCCAAAGATTGAGAAGAAGGAAGAAGGAAGAAGGAAGAAGGAAGAGGGAATAGGGAAGAAGGTAGAATATACCAAAAAACCCGGTTTCTACGCCAATCTGCGGTTGGGAACGAAAAATCTGGAAAGAAACCGGGTTTCTGAGATTTTAGCGCGTCCAGGACTGATTTTGCTGCCCGTTGACCGATCGACTTTTTTAGGTTATTTTTAGTAAAATCATGTTTAATTGAATTTTCTCGATCAAAATCGGTAAAGTCGATCGCCATATCTGTTGATTTTTGAGCCTATGTCCACACCAACCTTGCGAGTAGTCGCGCGCCTCACAGCCTTTCCCGACAAAGTAGCAGAACTTAAATCTCTGCTGCTGAGCATTATCGAACCCAGTCGCCAAGACGAAGGCTGCATCAAATACGAACTCCTGCAAAATCAAGCCGATCCCACAGATTTTACCTTTGTTGAAGAGTGGGAAAGTGCCACTTTACTCGAAGTACATCTGGCTTCAACTCACATTCAAGCTGCTGTGCTGAAATTAGACGGTTTAGCAGTAGCACATCCAGATATCCGCCGCTATGAATTGCTAGCTTAATCGGAAATTTTTATGGCATTAGCAACAATCAAACAATTATTTACTTATCCAATTAAAGGGCTGACACCGCAAGAAATGTCGGAGTTTGCTTTAACAGCAGGACATGGCATTAAGGGCGATCGCGCTTTTGCACTGATGTTTGCAGATAATCTGGAAGGGGCAAAAATGCCTGCCGAAAACGCGCCTTGGATGAGCAAAAAATATTTGGCAGTTCAAAACGATTGGCCTTTGTTAGCAGCTTTGGAATGCCATTATCAACCGCAAACAGCCGTTTTAACAGTCAAGCGTCAAGGAGTTGAAGTATTATCAGCAGAAACGAAAACAGCAACAGGGCGCGATCGCATCAGCAGCTTTTTTACCGAATATTTGGCAGCAATTGAACCCACAAAAGAAGCCAGACACCCGCAATTTGCACCTTTACGGTTAGTCGGCGACAGCAGCGGCGAAACTCGTTATCCCGATCGACAACCGGTACATATTTCTCTCCTCAGTCAAGCCACATTAGACCAATTAACAGCCCTCGCAGCCCAAAACACAGACGTGCGCCGATTTCGCCCGAACGTTGTGCTAGATGGCATTTCAGCTTGGTCGGAATTTGAGTTAATCGGAAAACAGTTTCAATTGGGTACAGCGCGCATCGAAGTCACAGCACCAATCGGCCGCTGTGTCAACATAGAAGTAAATCCACAAACGGGCGATCGGGATATTGCCCTACTCAGTTTACTACAACAAGAATTCGGTCACGCACAAACTGGAGTTTTAGCCAAAATCATCAACAGCGGCAGAGTTAAAATCGGCGATAGTTTGAACCCCTAGAAAACCGTGCGGTTGAAGAAAACCCGGCGGTTGAAACCGCGTCTATACAGACAAAACCCGCCTCCGCGGATTGAAGAAAACTGGGTGGTTGAAACCGATGTTTGATCTTATCTTCATTCCGCGGAGGCCCAATTCGTTTGTGTAGGCGCGGTTTCAACCGCCGTCTTATGGCGGTTTCAACCGCCGTCTTATCTTCATTCCGCGGAGGCCCAATTCGTTTGTGTAGGCGCGGTTTCAACCGCCGTCTTATCTTCTAGCGGATCAACCTTCTTCCGAAATCCTCACCTTATTACCAATCAACTTCAGAAAACTCGATCCAAAATGTTGAATCTCCAAAAAATTAGCATAAGCAGGAGTAGACTTATAAACCCTAAAAGTCCGCATAACCCCCAAAGTCGCCGCACTTTCCAGCGGGCCAATAAAGCTAGTATCCCTGTCCAAAAAATGAGACTGCTTAGCCCAGTGAGCCATCTGTTCCGCATTCAAAAAATAGCAACCCGCATGAGGATTCAAAGCTCTATCAAAAGAAATTGGCTGTTCCATAATTTTCCCCAATAACTGCGGCTGCTCCTCCACATTTTGAAACTTCGCAGTAGCTCCTACCGCTAAATCACCATCAATATATGCTTTAAAAACAGCACCTTGAGGCGATATTTCATAGCGATTCGGTTGCAGCAAATTACCACTTCCCCCGTGATGCGTAAACCAATTTAATTTACTAAAAAACCACGGATCGTGTAGAATCAAATCATCTTCCAAGTAACAGAAATAATCGTATTTGTCAAGACACGCGCGCAAAACTGCTTGACACTCAAACCCCAACAGCAGCGGCTCGCAATTTGTAGCGTGGTGCATAAAAGACCTCGGCTGTATCGGCAGTTGAGGCAACAGATGATAGCCTTGAGTAGTGCAAACAACAATGTCAATTTCGTGACTTTGAGATTGATTTGCTGGGATAGTTGCACATTCGCGAATGTCAATCATCGACTGAGATTTGCCGTACAAAGCTTGCAGCGATGTCACGCAAGCAGTTAAAGCATTTAATCGCGGTTGCGGATCGTTTCGCTGGGAAGCGTGTTTCCCGTCGCCGCTGGGATTGTAAAAGTGAGCAATAGTGAATAGAATTCGCATTGGTGGTGATTAACAATTAAAAATTAAACAATAAAACAGAACGATCGCACAATAACCTCGATCAATTTTACCGCAGTTAGTCGCTAAATAACTCTGGCAGGCGATCGCGCAACTCAGCATTTAAACGCGGCAACTCATCCCGCATTTGCAAGTACCAATCTCGCCGCTGGCGGTAGTGCCCACACAGCAAACGGTTGTCGCGCACCCATTCGTAAGCATTCGCGGCTATTTCCTGGCGCAGAGAAGTGTCAGCAATCAGCGAATTTAGCTTAATTTCAAACTCTTTTTCATGTCTGTAAATTAATCCGGTTTCACGTTCGACAATCGAATGTTCGTACACAGTGGGACTTGCTAGCACCGCTACTCCCCGCGCCGCACATTCAATGAATTTCAAGTCAGATTTCATTTCGTTAACCGGGTTGGAAACGAGCGGCAGCAAAGCGATATCGCAACTGTACATGATTTCTTGATACCGTTCGTAACTGCAAAATGGTTCAAATTCTTTTTGCTGTATTTCCAAGAATTCAAAAAATCGGCGGTCGTGAATTACTTTAACTCGAATCCGGTGTTTGTGTGCGACTAAAACTCGATTGAGCGCTGCCATAATTGGCTGCCAATCTTGTTCGCGATTGAGCGCACCAAAAAATATCGTGACTGTAGATTCTGGTGGATAGATGCGCGGCGGAGGTAGATAAGCTAATTGATTGGGAAATACTGCAACATGGGGATTGTAGTGCCGCAAAATTTTAGCCAGCGGTTCTGTTGTCGTTTGAACGCAGTGACAGCCGCGATAGCTGAGGTAATTGTTGTCTGCGTATTCGCGGCGGCGGATGGGATTGTCGTCTATTTCGGCTACTATTAAATAGTCTTGTTGCAGCAGTTCTTTAAGTTTGGGAATGTAGGCGGGATATTGCATGATTGTCCGCTGCCAGATGAAGACTTTTTCTTCTCCTGGTAGCGGGGTAATTATGCCTGCTGTTTTGACTGCGGATACGGTGCGGACACCCGGAATTGTGGCGCTAAATTTGTCCGGTTCCAAAACTCGCACGCGATCGCACCCAGTAGGAGCCATAATCATGGTTTGGATCAGTAGTCTGCGCGGGGGTACGGCCGATTTTGTCGATCGCACGATATAATGTTCAGCACCCGTTTCCGTAGCAAAAGTGCTCGATGTCA
Organism: Cyanobacteriota bacterium; assembly: GCA_025362325.1. Taxonomy (GTDB): domain Bacteria; phylum Cyanobacteriota; class Cyanobacteriia; order Cyanobacteriales; family Microcoleaceae; genus Microcoleus. The sequence goes on from JANYGO010000340.1 coordinate 18,261, forward strand.
GCTCTAAAGCCTTTACCATTGGATGCAGCAATTGCTGGAATTGAGCAAAATTTTCAGTTTTGTGTCCCTTCCCTTGCAGTTCGTAAACTTGCAATCCGGCACCGGCAAATAATGATTTAATACTTTCTAGGGTAAACCAGTGCTGCATCTTGCTGTCGGGATTGTCCCAATGTCCCCGCAACAGATTGACAATTCGCCGCCAGTATTGAACATTAGGGATGCGGGCGACAATTTGCCCTTCTGGATTCAGCAAAGCACTGTACTGCTTGAGAACATCCCAAGGGTTTTTGAGATAGGGGAGCAAGTCGCCGAAAATCAAGCAATCCACGCTTCCGGGTGCGATATCGAGACGAGCGATCGCAATTTCTTCAATATCGGCTACCGTCACCCAGTTTAGCCGATCGACCGCAATAGTCGCTTTTTGTCGATCGCACTCAATGCCAATATACTGACAGTGGGGATTTATCTGCTTGTACTCTTCGCCCGTCGAGCCCGTACCGCAGCCTATTTCGACAATGACTTTAGCGTCCGGCGGTAGCAGCTTCAAGAGGTCGTGGTTGACGCGATCGATCACTTTCCCTAAAATTCCTGATTAGTTTATCGTAAAATAAAACAGAACAACCAATGCCGACAGACCACCAGCCGAAGCTTAGCATTACGATGCCAGTATACAATGGCGATCGGCACATTTGTCAAGCACCAAATTTTCTGTTCCAACCCTTTCTCTTCCCTCTCTTCTCTTCCTCTGCGTACTCTGCGCCCTAGAATAGTTTATTTAAATCTTGTCCACCAATCCAGCAATAATTGCTATATCTTAGCAAATATCGAGCTAAATTATAATTTAGTCTCAACTGCTTACCATCCTTTAGGGTAATTTAGATTATCAATTAATTCGGTTTTACCCAAAAATAAACACAACAATTTGCTCTATCCATAAAAAACTATGAACCCAAATCTAGGAATTAACATCGCCGGCTACATCAACGGCGAATTTGGCATAGGAGAAGGTGTCCGAGCCAATATCAGAGCTGTAGAAGCCGCCGGCATTCCCTTTGTTATCAACAATTTCACCCGCAGTCCCCACCGCAAACAAGACACCACCTATCAAAATTTTAGCTCCGATAATCCCCACCCGATAAACTTAATTCAAGTCAACGCCGATCAAGTTGCCACCTTTATCAAACATACAGGTTCCAGCTATTTTGAAAACAAATACAATATCGGGTTTTGGGCCTGGGAAATTCCCGCATTTCCCCCGGAATGGCAGCCAGCATTTAATCACTTTCACGAAATTTGGACTTACAGTAATTCCTGTGCAGAAGCAATTGCCCAAGTCTCCCCAATTCCCGTCATCAAAATTATGCCCAGTATTTCTTTGCCTGCACCTTCCCTGAGCAGAGAAGCACTAAATATACCTAAAAATAAATTTATTTTCCTGTTTGTATTCGACTTTTCCAGCCGCATCGAACGCAAAAATCCTTTAACGGCAATTCAAGCATTTAAACAAGCTTTCGGCGACGATGACAGCGTATTGTTGATTGTCAAATCTTCCAACTCAAACAAATTTCCAGAAGAGCAAGCATCCTTAAACTCAGCCATAGCAAATAATTCAAATATCAAACATCTAGACGGGTATTTGTCCAAAGATAAAATCAACGGTTTGCTCTACAATTGCGATTGTTACGTATCGATGCACCGCTGCGAAGGATTCGGCTTAACAATGGCTGAGGCTATGTTTTATGGCAAACCGGTAATTGCCACCGGTTATTCATCAAATACAGAATTTATGAATGTGGGAAATAGCTTTTTAGTCAAGTATAAGTTAATCCCAATCGAGCAAGATTGCGGGCCTTACAAAAAAGGCAATGTTTGGGCCGAAGCGGATGCCGAACACGCTGCTGATTTAATGCGGTACGTCTTTAACAATTACCGGGAAGCTCAACAAATTGGAGCGATAGCTGCTGAGGAAATCAAGACTTTACTCAACCCGCAAGTTACAGGCAGTAAAATTAGAAAACGTCTCGAATATATTGCCGAGATTACCGATAACTTTCAAAGCTTTTCTCTACCAGCAACACCCAAAGCAGAGTCTGCAAAAATTAAGGCTGAATTGTCGCCATCACAGCCCAAAACTCAATCAAAAGCTGAACTGCAAAACAGGCAGCCTTTGGTTAGCATTTGCATTCCGACATATAACGGAGAGGCATTTATTGAGGAAGCAATCAAAAGTGCGATCGCCCAAACTTACCCTAACATAGAACTGATTGTATCGGACGATGGCTCCACAGACCGCACAATTGCGATCGCCCAAACCTTCCAATCCCAAACATCCGCCGACTTCCGCATCATACTCCACCGCAACTACGGCTTATCACAAAACTGGAACTTCTGCATCGAGCAAGCCAAAGGTGAATACATTAAATTTCTGTTTCAAGACGACTTGCTCGCGCCAGAATGTATTGAGAAAATGGTCGCCCTCGCCCAAAAAAACCCAGAAATAGGCATGGTTTTCTCCCCGCGCGGCATCACCATCGCTGAAGATGAATCTCACCCAATTTTGCGCAGAGCTTCCCAATCAATTAAAGATTTGCACAAAAGTTGGTCGAATTTAAAATCAATTCAGCCCGGAAAAGAATTGCTAGCAGATACTAACTGCTTGAGCAACCCGATTAACAAAATTGGCGAACCGAGTACCGTCTTAATTGCCGCCAGAGTCTTTGCAGAAATAGGATTATTTGATTCAGGATTATCTCAGTATGTAGACTTAGATATGTGGTGGCGGATCATGGGGAATTATCACATCGGATTTGTAGACGAAACACTGTCGTCACTGCGGATTCATCCCGAACAACAAACCTGGAAGAACTTCGCGGCTGGCGAAAATCATAAAGATGTCGTTAGATTTTACAAAAAACTACTAAATAGTCATGATTACAGTTTCTTGAATCCCGAAATCACCAACAAAATTCGCCAAAATTTGGCATCAAGAACCCAGCCGAGTTTATCTGATTTGTCAGCACTGGTTGAACAGTACAAAAAATCGCCGTCAAGCCAGTCAATTATCGTGCAACTGCGCCAATACCGCCTACAAATAGCTGAACATTGGCTGAATTTGCCAGCGGAAAAATTAGAAACTGCTTACTCGCAAGAGGCGGGAAAAGCTCATAAATTGCTAATGGATAGCCACCTCAAATATGAAACTTTAACCGAGTCAGAACAAA
>JANYGO010000363.1 GCA_025362325.1 Cyanobacteriota bacterium
TTACGTAAGTTTTCGCCCACTACTACCAAGATGGTTGACGTTTTACTAGCTACTGCGCTTGATTTAGTTAATATTAAGCACTTTAAAAACTGGTTTACAAACTGCTGCTACTGTACTGCATAAACCTGGAATCCGCTGTAACAAAGTTCTTGATTTAGCCCAAAAGAATTATGGAAGCGATCGAGAAGTAGGCGATCGCATGAAAGGGGCGCTCAAAGCAAGACTGTCTCGATTGGTTTCTAAAAGAGGTGAGGGTTCAATGCTGCAAGCAAATAGACCCCTGCCATTCGCGGAACTTCTTAGCAAACCCGTGATTTTTGAACTCGGTGGGTTAAATCAAGAAGAACAATCTTTATTTTCTCTGTTCATGCTAGTTTTTGTTTTCGAGTATATCCGTACTGTCAGAATTGGACAGTTTCAGCCACAACGCACGGGCGAAAGAGCAACTGATTTAGACTTACGCCATGTAATCTTGGTTGAAGAGGCCCATAATATACTCGGTAAAGTCCAAACTTCTGGAGATGAGGGTAAGTCAAAATCTCAAGTGGTTGATAAGTTTGCTCAAATCATGCGTGAAATGCGTGCAGCAGGAGAAGGGGTAATCGTAGTCGATCAATCACCAGCAGCCTTAGCACAATCGATTGTAGATGCTACAAATTTAAAGCTAATGCACCGCTTACCTTCTCCCGATGATAGAGAATATCTCGGTAGGGCCATGTGTTTAACGGAAGGTGAAGCACAGTTATCGGGTATCTTTTCACCGGGTGAAGCTTTCTATTATGTCCCTGGTTGGGATGCCGCTCGCCGGGTAGCTACAGAGAACTTTAAGAATAAACCAGGAGTCAGAGAACAACTAGAAACCTTTTTTAAAGATGATGATGTCATTGTTTCTATGGATGAGTTTATGGAGCGTGACAGAGAAAAGTTGATTTTAGGTTTTCAGGCTGCTATTAGTCGATTAAATGATAATGTCATACGGTTGAATAAAGAGTTAGAAAATAAGCCAGCAGAAGCTAAGGAGGGTATTAAAGCACAGATCAAACAAAAACAAGATCAAAAGCAACGTTTTGAGTATGAAATTAAAATCTTATCTAGCAAAACTGGAGGTAATTAGTAGCCATGAGTGACTTCAAAAAATCAAAAAAAGCAGCAGAATCGAAGCGAAAAGACCAGGGAGATGTTTCTGATAGTAGCAACCTGGATGTTTTAGTTGAGGATATTGAGAAAGCAGATCAAGAGGTTGATGAGCAGATACAAATTATTGAAACTAAGACGCAAGAGCTCAAAAACCTTGAGCATAAATTAGAATCATTACCGGATAAGTTGGGTGAACTGGAAGGAGAGGCTTTGCAAGTTGCTTACCAAGAAATTAACCAAAAAATGGAGCAAAAAGCAACGGAGATTGATGAATCCAGAGGCAAGCTGGAAACAGTTAAAAAGGATATGCAAGAAAAACAGTCTGAAATTATAGAACAAATTGGAAAACGTGATGAAGCTTTGACAGAACTTGAAGAAGCAGAGCAAGAGTGCGATGCTGACCTAAGTGAATCTAAGGATGCTGTAAATGAGGAGAAAGAGAATCTTGACGATGCTCAGAATAAAGTAGATGAAATTTTGAAGAAAATTGATGCTGCTGGGGAAAACATGAAAAAAGTTGATACTACTATTTCAAACGCACAGAGCAAAGCTGATAATATTTTTTCCAAAATAGGAGATGTTTCCAAGAAATTTGCCGCAGGAGTAGTAACATTCACTGAAATTGCTTCAGGGTTGGCAGATGTGAACAATCGAGTAGCTGCTCCACTGTTTCCTAACGATTCTGTCTTTTCACAAATCCAAGATAGGTCTAATAAGGCAGAAGATTATCATTCGCTCAACTCTGATGCTATGGATTTAGATGCTTCTAGGGAATCAGAAAAAGAACGCAGGAAAAGAGAATCTGAAGAATCCAGCGAACTGGGAAATGAATCTGAAAAAAGTGGAAAAAAGTAAGTAAGCTAAATAGGACTATGAATGACCAACAGGAAAAAACTAAACTCTGGAAAGTCTACGGCATCTTAATGGGTGTAATGGTAGGCGGTGCTCTCCTAATTCTAGGGGGGCAAGCTGCCTGGAATGCCGTTCAACAGAATATGTCAAAAGCCAGTATTGAAAATAAACCAGCATCTACTAGCTCTTTGCCTTTAAGCACTCCACCAGCACCACCAGAAGTGCGATCGCAAACTCCTTCATCTACACCCTCGGTTTCAACTTTCAGTAGTTCACCATCAACTTTAGTGTCTCCTTCTAAAAATTCTCTTCGCTCAAATCAGGAAATAGGGACAGAAGAGGAAATAGATAAGATTACCGATCAAATTTTTTATGACAGATATCCTGAACTAGCAGGTAGAAAAATCCGAAGTGATGAATCTAGTTTACAGGAAGAATGGTCTCGCATCAAGCAATGTGAAGCGGTAGTCGATTACATCTTTTATCAGAGGCATCCAGAGTTAGGGAGAAGAAGAATTGTCAAAAGTGAGTATTCTCTAGCTCAGGAGTGGTCAACAATTAAAGATAGCGTAACTGGCTGTCGCTAAATAATGAATTAAATCATAATAATTCCAATAATGTCCTTGAAAAAATACAAATAAAACTATGAACGATCGTGAACGAAGAAGAAGTCTCTGGAAAACTTATAGTATTTTAATGGGTGTTATGCTAGGCGGTGCTGTGCTAATTCTAGGGGGTCAAGCGGCCTGGAATGCCATTCAACAGAATATGTCAAAAGCCAGTATTGAAAATAAACCACCATCTACTAGCTCTTTGCCCTTAAGCACTCCACAAAAACCAGCAGAAGTGCGATCGCAAACTAATTCATCTACACCATCGGATTCAACTGAACGAGTAAGCTTTGATAAAGGTAGTACAGGAGCAACAATTCGCGACAGTGTAACAGCAACTCAAAAAAAGCGCTATTTACTAAACTGCGGTAGCGGACAGCGAATGACTGTGCAAATTAGGCAGGGAACTATTAATGTAATAGTTATTTCTCCAGACAATCAAACAATAGGCAATGCTGTGAACGGTTTATCCCAATGGCAGGGTAAACTCCCAAATACTGGAGATTATATTATTGAAATTTCTGCACCCAATCAGTCAGGCTACCTCATTAATATTGAAGTTTCATAAAATTTTACTCATCAAACAGGAAACATTTAGTTATGAATGACCAAACAGACAAACAAAAACTTTGGAAAGTATACGGCATTTTGATGGGTGTTATGGTAGGTGGTGCTGTGTTCGTTCTAGGTGGTCAAGCAGCTTGGAATGCCATTCAAGAGAATTTGGCTAAATCTAATACCCCTTCTAATTCAACACCCCAATCTTTACCCCAATCTTTGCAACCTTCACCGAGCAGTAGCGTATCACCTTCAGATATTCCCTTGAGAACAACACCTGAGCAAACTATCAATAACTTCTATGCACTGACGACTACAGATAATAAGGCAGCAGGACAAGTATTTACTACTGATGATTTCAAGAAAAAATACCCTTCAAGTGATAATAATAAAAAATGGGTAAGTCTATATAACTTTATCAAAGTTACTCAGATGAAACCTATTGAACAATCTCCTAGTAGAGCAAAAATGACCGTTTGGTTGCTGTATTCTTTTAAAGATGGTAGAGAACAAGCGTGTGAATACAGAGATTTTACTCTTGTACTCAATAATAATAATTTTTTAATAGATGACATTGGCGAAGCGACTCAAATATCCTGTCCTTAAAAAATCGTTCATGTTTTATGTATTTATGGACGCGATCGCCCTTAATCTCCAAAAGCCCGCGCGTGCGCAGCTATCCCGTAGGGAATCGGTCTTTCAAAAACCCTAGCTCCTGCTCACACAGTTGACGTGCTAAACTCAGAGTATCGTCAAAACCACAAACAGAATGCAAACCATTACCATCACAATACCAGACGATCGCCTACACAAGCTCCAAGAAACCGCCAATAGCTTCGGAGTTTCCCTAGAAGCATTACTGCTTGCGGGTGCTGAAAACTTGCTCGCACCACCAGAAACATCCTTCCAAAATGCGATGGAATACGTGATTAAGAAGAATGCTGAACTTTACCAAAAGCTCGCATAATGCGCTATCTAACTTTAACAGAAATCCTGGAACTTTGTTCTATTTGAGAAATTTTGATTGGAAAAACTAAACTGTATTATACCACAGTCCGATCGCCCTTAATGTCACTTCCATTAATTACAAAACAAACTTGGCTCTACATGAAAAAAACTGCCCAGAATCAATGCCAACTCTTTACCAATATCCCGATCGCCATTAACGACTTCAGACACTCTTTTTTCAGACCCCATAACTCCCACCAAGTCAGCCGGCTGTAACTCTCTTTGTTCCATCAAAAACAGCAATATTGAACGAGGCGTTGCTGTGGCTGCTGGTGCATAGTATTCTTGCTCAAATTTTTCAATCAATGCAATCAGTAATTCATATAACTCATTTTCTTCAGGAGTGCGATCGCGCTGGTGCATCAACTCTTCCACCATAGCCAGAGCTTTCTCATTATCCGCTTCATTTCTAATTATTTTCGGCTGGTACTGAGACAATAACTCTTTGTATTTATCTGGATTAAAAGTAAGCGTCATTTTTCCATTTCTCCTTGTCATACTCAGCATGGCTGAGAATGTATTTGATATAAATTAATTGGCTTTCATAATCAATACTAACTATTAATCGATAATTATTACCTTTGATATTAAAAACTGTAAACCCTCCAACAGCTTCAGCTTTCGGAAAAACAGATTGTACCTCAATTAAGTTAGACCATTTAGCCTTGCTAGTAATTTTAAACCAGTTATCCAAAGCTTCCCCGCAATCAGCATGAGTTTCGCTGTATTCACGCACCCGCCGGTAGCTGATTATGTGCATCTATTATAAGCAACTTAAACTGAATTTTAGTTTAGCTCAACCAATTTTTTTCGTCAAGGGCGATCGCCATTCAGTTCCAAAAGTACGATCGCCCCAAAGTGAACTGTCAGTCAATCGAACACCGTTTCTCAAGGAAATTAACCTCGGCGAGAGGGTAAATCAAACACCACTTCAAATCGGATGTTGGGCACTCGTTGCCGAAACAACTGAAGATGTCCCTCTGCATCCGATCGGCTGCGATAGCGACCGATGATCGCCCATTGCAAAGTGGGAAGCAAGCGGGCAACTGCCCACGGCTTCAAGTATCCTTCGTATTTCATAATAGAGAAGTCTCCATTGCTAAACGGAGCCAGAGCCAGCGCAGAAACTTGGTCGGTGGATGCGCTGGCTTCTGACATTACCCATAAAAATAACACAAAGTAAGCATTAGTATGCACAAGTAAGCATAAAACTGACTGTGGATGCACGAGCTGGACGGGCGAGGTGGCACAATAGGGGAAACTTCCAACAGATTGCAAGGCATGAGCGACAGCGAGCGGATTTCAGTGGTTTTGCCAACACAGGCTAAAAAGGATCTCGAAAAGTTGTGCGATCTCGAAAAGCGATCGATCTCCAACTTTGTCTACCTTCTGATTCAAGATGCGATCGACCAAGCAAAAGCATCCGGCAAGCTCAAATCAACAGATATTTGAGCCAAATTTAGGAGAGGCAAATGAATCTAACTGATGAGATTACAATCAATCAAATTCAACAAGCCCTAATTAGCCAAGAAGATGCAAAAAACTGGTTTTTAAGCTTCCCAACCGAAGGCCAGCAGGAAATATTGCAGCGGCTATCCTACATGACCATCCAAGCAGGGACGCGAGAAGAAGATGTTTTCCTAGCTATTGCCAAATCAAAACTTCGCGCAACTTACACCCCTTGCGTATTGCTTCGTCGCGGACGATTAAAAGAACAAATCACAAAGCTTTTGAAACTGCCGTCCTCAGAATTTATCAAAACCTTTTTTTTGTTAATCAGTTTATTAGCAATTGCTGATGCCCGCAGGTACGATAAATATTGTCAAGATGGCTGTAGCCACTGGTGGCATCGTGATTTGAGCGATCGCAAAGTTGTCGATGAAATTCGGTGCGAGTTTGAACAAAGTATTCTTGTTTGATATCAATTCGGTTGCACCGGAATGATATAGAGGAGACGGCAGTGCCCATTGGTGTCAACTTAAGCCTGAAAGCCCGCCAAGTCTGTCTGTGGGCCTCCGAGTCCGCCAGGGAATGAATTCCCTGTCTAATAGCTAAAGTCCTCTAAAAGAGGACTCAAGAACTCATTATCATCAGTCCTCTTTGAGAGGACTTGCGCTTTGAGGCAGGGGTTTCAACCCTTGCCGGACTATGGGTTGTACCTTAAGTTGACACCTATGAGCACTGCCGTCTCCTCATTTTGGCTTAGTCTAAATCTCCCTTTCCCAAAGAAGGTAAAAGAGGGATTTAGGATAAGACTAAAGAGTCAAAGATTGAGGATTTGTCTCAATCAATTTCGCTAAATCCTGCAAGAAAGATGCCGCATCAGCACCGTAAATAATCCGGTGATCGCAAGTAATATTCACCTGCATTTGCCGCTTCACTCCCATCAAGCCTTCCTCGTTAGCTACGACTTGGGGGCGCGAAGAGCCGATCGCCAAAATCGAGCCTTGATTCGGCGGCAAAATCGCGTCAAACTTGTCTACTCCAAACATTCCCAAGTTGGAAAGAGTAAAAGTTCCCCTGCTGTATTCGTCAGGTTTTAACTGTTTGGCGCGGGCGCGATCGACTAAATCCTTCCAAGTACGGGAGAGCGAATAGATATCGAGGCGATCAGCATTTTGCAACACCGGCGTAATCAAACCGCCGCCATCCATCGCCACCGCTACCGCCACATTAATATCAGCGCGGTGTTGAATTCCCGACTCCACATAACAAGCATTCAGCAGAGGATGTTTTTGTAAAGTTACTGCTACTGCTTTTGCCAGCAAAGCTGTCATTGTGACACCTTTCGGCTTAATTTGTTTGTAGAGTTTGTCGAGATTATCAGTAGTAATTGTGTAGCCGACGCGGAAACAGGGCACGCTCAAACTTGCTTCCATATTGCGCACCACCGCATTTTGCAGCGCATTCATCGGTACTCTTTGGCCCGAAAGCGCTACCGCCGGGACTGGTGCGGGTGCGGGTTTGGCTGCTACCGCCGGGACTGGTGCGGGTGCGGGTGCTGCGGGGACTGTTACCGGTTGCTGAACCGGAGCGGGTTGAGCTTTGCCGGCTGCTGCTTCCACATCTTCTGCAACAATGCGACCGTTGGGGCCGCTGCCTTTGAGCGAATTTAAATCTACTTTAAATTCTTTGGCTAACTTGCGAGCGCGGGGAGAAACGATGCTGCGGCCGTTTTGGCGGCTGACATTTTGCTGCAAACCCACTGATGCTGTCGCTGGGACAGGAGCTGCGGCGGCTGGGGCTGGGGCTGCGGCGGCTGGGGCGCCGGCTCCTTGTTTCTGGGCGGCGGCGATTTCGGCTTCTGTTTCTGCTACTAGGGCGATCGCCGCTCCCACCGGAGCAACTTCGCCTGCTGGTACAATAATTATTGCTAGATAGCCTTCGTAGAAAGACTCGACATCCATGTCGGCTTTGTCGGATTCAACCACGACTACGGTTTCGCCCTTTTCTACTTTATCTCCGGCGGATTTGACCCAGGAAACAATTTTGCCCTCTGTCATGGTAGAGCTTAGGGCTGGCATGAAAACTTCGCGAATCATCTGTAAAAAGTCCTTTTGAGTTGGTAATTGGCGATCGGTATTTGGCGATCGGTATTTTTCGGTATTTTGGCGATCGGCAATCGGCAATAATTATTATTATGCCAGCCTCTCGTCCGAAGATGTGTGACTATTGACTCAAAATTACCTACCAATTACCAATTACCAATTACCAATTACCAATTTCTAATTCCTAAATATCACCTCGAATTTCTTCGACTATGCCATCGCGGAGCAGAACTTCTACTTGCATTTTTTGAATCAAGTTTTCTCCCAAGCCGACGGTAAACGTGCCGTCAATTTGACCTTGACTCACTTCTTGTTCGAGGTCTAGCACCTGCACTTGCTGAAGCTGTTGCAGGTTTTGGTTTTTCTGTTCTAGCAGTTCGCTTTTTCTTTGATTCACCTGCACTTGAATGTTTTCTATTTGCTGCATTACTTGCGGGCCGGGGGGGTGCAGGTTTTGCTTTTGGATTTCTGAAACCATGCGCTGCCCTTGCATTTCTAGCTGTTGTAGCTGAGAATCTATTTGATTGATTTGGGCTTGGAGTTGCTGTTGAGCTTCTTCTTTCCAGCGGGGAGTAACGACGACTTTAATGTTAATCGATCGCTTCAAGAGTAATTCAGGAGTAGACAGTTCCATAAAGTTGTTGCTTGTCAATTGGGAATTAGGAATGAGTCATTAGTCATTAGTCATTAGTCATTAGTTGATAAACATTAGTTGATCAACATTTCCTCATGACTGAGGACTCAGGACTGATGACTAATGACTCAGGATTAAGGACTGAGGACTGAGGACTGGGACTCGCGACTCGGGTGTTGGGATATTTTTTTTTTCCATTCCCCAAGTCCTGCGAATCTTTCAAAACATCCCGTCAATCATATCGCGGTAGTGTTCCGTCACAACCGGGCGCTTAATTTTCAGGGTCTGAGTCAACATTCCATTTTCCATCGAAAATGGCTCCTGAATCAACCGGAACGGGCCAATCCGATCGTCTGCGCGGTATCCGGGGCGATTTTGCACCTCCCGGTTCAATTCTTGGCGGAATAAGTCTTGAATTTTCTTGCTATTCCAGTCAATTTCGTGTATGGGGGGATTCTGAGTTTCGGCCCATTTGAGCACGGCTTCTTGATTGGGGACAATTAAGGCGCCGATCGATTTTTGGTCTTGACCCACTACCATAATTTGGTCGATGTAAGGGCTGCGGATGCAAGCATCTTCGATCGGCTGCGGTTCGATGTTTTCGCCGTTGCTGAGGACGATCGTATCTTTAGCCCGCCCAGTCAAAATTAAGTCGTTTCCCGGTGTCAGCCAGCCCAAATCGCCGGTGTCGAACCAGCCGTTTGAGTCGATCGCCTTGGCGGTAGCTTGCGGATTGAGATAATATCCTGCCATGATTTGCGGCCCGCGCCCCAATACTAAACCGCGATCGCCTGTGGGCAGTTGCTGTCTGGTTTCCGGGTCTACTATTTTAATCTCGGTATGGGCGATCGGCTGTCCGGCCGAACCTTTAAGATTGTGCCAAGGGCGGCGGACTGTCAAAACCGGGGACGTTTCGGTTAAACCGTACCCCACTAACAAACCGATATTTGCGATTTCAAAGAAGTTATCTAAATGCGCGGCCAAAGAACCTCCGCCGCTAATCGCCCACTTAAAACGTCCTCCCGTAGCTTCCCGGACTTTTTGGTAAACGAGTTTTTCGGCGATCGCGTGTACGGGAGACAACAGAATGCTTTTGATGCGGGCGATGAATTTTTCCGAAGCAGAAGCCGGTTTCAAACTGAGAGTTAATCCTTGGAAAATGCGGCGGGCTTCTATGTATTGCTGGCTGGCAGATAACAGGAAATTTACCAATTTTTGTTTGTTAGGTGGCTGTTCCCTAAATTGCTTTTGTACTGCCTCGTAAATCGATTCCCAGATCCGCGGAACGCTCACCATGTACTGGGGTTGGCAAGTTTTAAAGTCTTGTTTGAAATAGCGAATACTCGTGTAAATTTGCGTGCAGCCTTGAGAAAGCAGAAAGTATTCGACAGTGCGTTCGTAGGCGTGCCAACTCGGCAGAATGGTGAGGGCGGATTCGCCCGGTTCGGGTTGCAAAATTGTGCCGAAGGTGGTGACTTGGTGCAGCAGGTTGCCGTGGGTTAGCATCACGCCTTTGGGTTTGCCGGTGGTGCCGCTGGTGTAGAGGAGGGTGGCGAGGGTTTGGTGGTTGTGGTTGGTGGGTTTGAGGGGGCGGTTGGCGCCTGTGGCCATGACTTGGGAAAATTTGACTGTGTTTAGGGTTGGGCTGGTTTCCGGTTCTTCGTCGGAGAGGAGGACGATGAGTTCGATCGGCAAATCGGGGAGGCGGGCTTGCAGTTTTTTGAGTAATGCCAGGTTTTCGACTATTAAGGCGGTACTGCCGCTGTCTTGGATGATGTAGAGGAGTTCTTCGGGGTCGGCGGTGGCGCCTCTAACGGCGTTGGCGGCCCCGGCCATCATGAT
>JANYGO010000222.1 GCA_025362325.1 Cyanobacteriota bacterium
AGCTAGAGACAAACAGCACCAAGCGGAAGCTCAACTTTACAAAAGTCGGAGATGGCAATTGCGGGCGGCGGTTTTAGGAGTGCTGGTACTCGGAGGTGTTTCGGGGATGGCATTCGAGCAAGCAAAATTAGCAGAAAAGGCGCGGCAAGAAGCAGAAACAAGTCGGACTGACGCCCTAAATTCGGCGTCGGAAGCTTTGGTGCTTTCTAATGAAAAAGATCAATTAGGAGTGTTAGAAAATAGTATCAAAATAGCCCGGGATGCTCAGAAAAGTACAGCGTTACCTGTAGATACTAAAAATAAAATTGCTGAGAGACTCAGAGAAGCAGTTTCCGGCGTGCAAGAACGCAACCGTTTCGAGCAGCACAGCAAGTTTGTTTTGGATGTGAGTGTGAGTCCAGACGGCAATTTAGTTGCTTCGGCAAGTGCGGACAAAACTGTTAAATTGTGGAGCAAAGAAGGTAAGTTATTAAAGACTTTCAAGCACGGCGATAGCGTGACGAGTGTTAGTTTTAGCTCGGATGGGAAAACGATCGCGACTGGTTGTGCCGATCGCACAATTAGAATTTGGCAAGTAGATAATGACAAAAGTGCGATTGCCACTTTATCAGGCCACACTGATATTGTTACCAGCGTCAGTTTCAGCCCCGACGGCAAAACCCTAGCTTCTGGGAGTCACGACAACACCGTCAAAATCTGGAACCTGGAGACAAAAACATTGCTGCAAACCTTAACCGGACACAAAGACTGGGTGCTGGGCGTCAGTTTCAGCCCCGACGGCAAAACAATAGCCTCAGCAAGTGTTGACAAAACTGTCAAACTTTGGAACCGACAAGGTAAAACCCAGAAATTTCAAATTAATCCCAAAACATTAACCAAACATTCTGACATTGTTTACAGCGTTAAGTTCAGTCCAAACAGCCAACAACTCGTCTCAGCAAGTGCGGACACCACAGCCAAGATTTGGAACAGAAACGGTGAGGAAATCAAAACTCTCAAAGGACACAACGATGAAGTTGTCAGCGCGAGTTTCAGTCGAGACGGCGAAAAACTTGTCACCGGCAGTGCAGACGATACGGTGAAAGTTTGGAGTCGCAGCGGCAGTTTGCTCAACACTTTTCGAGGACATCAAGACGACGTGAGGGCCGTAAGTTTCAGCAGTGATGGCACGATTGCTTCCGCCAGTAAGGACAAAATGGTGAAAATTTGGCAACCAAACAGCACTCCGTTGAATAAGATTTTATCGGGGCATGAAGACTGGGTTTATAAAGTCAGTTTTAGTGCGGACGGCAAAACAATTGCTTCTGCTAGCGGTGACAAGACGGTGAGACTTTGGCGCCCTGATGGCAGTTTAATTAAAACCTTAGAAGGTCACAAGCATTCTGTTACCTGGACGAGCTTTTCGCCGGACAATAAAACTGTGGCTTCTGCCAGCGATGACAAAACGGTGAAAGTCTGGAGTTTAAATGGGAAACTGTTAGATACTCTGCGCCATAGTGGCATTGTTAGAAGCGTGAGTTTTAGTCCAGATGGCAAGATAATTGCCGCCGCCAGTGCCGATCGCAAATTGTACCTCTGGCGCTGGAACGGCTCTAAAGCAACTTTGTTGGCAAAACTCGATCACAGCAATTCTGTAATTAGCGTTAGTTTCAGCCCAGACGGCAAAACTATTGCTACTGCTACCGCTGCTGACGACAAAGCAACCGCCAAGAAAAATGCTTTTGAAATTGCCGGAGAAAATAAAGTTTACCTGTGGCAATTTAACGGTACGTCGGCGAAGATTCTGAAAACTCTCAACCACGGGGACAGCGTAAGAGATGTGAGTTTCAGTCCCAATGGCAAGACTGTTGCTGCTGCTTGCGCTGACAAAAAAGTTTACTTGTGGGGGTTTGATGGCAAGACCGCAAATTTAACTGAAAAACTCGACCACAGCGATACTGTGGAAAGCGTGAGTTTCAGTCCTGACGGCAAGTTGATTGCGGCGGCGAGTGCGGGGAATACGGTTAAGCTGTGGAATTTTGACGGCAAGAAAGCGGTGCTATCTAAAACTTTGGAATCGAGCGATCGGGTGTTGAGCGTTACTTTTAGTTCTGACAGCAAAACTCTCGGTTTTGCTAGCAGGGATCGGACTGTAATTCTGTTGCCTTTGGAAAATTTGGAGCTGAATAATATTATTGCTCGGAGTTGCGAGTGGTTGGGGGATTATTTGCAGAATGACCCAAATGTCGCTGAGGGCGATCGGCTGCTTTGTCTTGGGTTTGGAAAGCAGGCGTTAAATAAGAGGAAGTAAACCAGGTTTGTAAAATAAAATTAAATAAACCAGGTTTTTAGTGAGGACTTTAGTCCTTTCTTTTGGGAGGAAGAAGGACTGAAGTCCTCACTACGAACCTGGAGGAAGAAGGACTGAAGTCCTCACTACGAACCTGGAGTTTAATTGGGATTAAAACATCTATCTATTGACTAATTTTTTGTGCTGTAAGTTTGCGGTAAATTAGACTAATAAACTTAATTGCACATCAACTCGCAATTCAAATAACAGGTAAACCGCATGGACACCAACTCCCAAAATATCCAACCCGTTCCGCCATTCAGCGAGAAAAACGAGGAAACGCCAGACATCGGCGGCGGTTTGCCCGTAATTGAGTTTTGGGCAGAACATACTTTGTCGCCGGAAGGCCCGAAACTTTGGAAGACTTTGCTGCACAAAAGTGCTTGTTTGTCCTGTTCTTGGGGCACTGGCGGGCAGAAAGGAGGTTTTACGAATGAAGAGGGCGAAAAACTTCAGCGCTGCATGAAAAGCGTTGAAGCAATCTCGGCTGAAATTAAACCTGCTGTCAAGAGTCACTATTTTGAACAGCACAGAATTGAAGAACTCCAGCGATTAACTTCAATGGAAGCAGATAGGCTGGGAAGGTTGAGTTTTCCGATGATTTTGCGGGCTGGTTCGTCTCATTACGATCGCATTTCTTGGCAAGAAGTGTATGAAATTGCCGAGGCTGCGTTTCGCAAAACCCCGGAACGAGTGGCATCTTACAGTTCCGGCCGCTCTTCCAACGAGGCGGCTTTTCTGCTGCAATTAATGATGCGCGCGATCGGTTCTAATAACTTAGCAGATTGTTCGGATCTCTGCCACGCTCCCTCGACCACCGGGTTAAGCGAAATGTTCGGCACCCGCACCTCGGTAGTAAGTCTAGAAAACTTAAAGCAAGCAGATTGCGTCGTACTCGCGGGCGCGAATTCTGCCTACAACCATCCCCGCTTGATGAACGAGTTGATTAAAATTCGCGACAAAGGCGGTAAAATAATTGTGATTAACCCGGTGATGGAAATCGGGTTAGTCAAGTTTGGTTCTCCGGCATTTCCCGTCAAGTCGCTCATCCCCGGTTCCGATATTTCCTCGCTCTATTTGCAACCAATTCCCGGCAGCGATACGGCGCTATTTGTGGGAATTCAAAAATCTGTAATCGAACAAGGATTGCTGGACGAAACATATTTGCAAGCCCACACAGAAGGCTGGGAAGCGGTAGTGCAGCACGCCCGCGAAACTGACTGGGAAACTATTACTAAAACCTGCGGAGTTTCCCGTGCCGAAATTGAGGCAGCCGCCAAAATTATCGGCAGTTCAAAACGGGTTGTCTTCGGTTGGGCGATGGGAATCACCCAACACGGTAACGGTGTAGATAATGTTTTCAGCCTCGCCAACACTGCTTTGATGACGGGAAATGTTGGCAAAGAAGGGGCGGGATTAATGCCGGTCAGAGGACACTCAAATGTCCAAGGATTCGGCTCTATGGGCGTGACTGTGGAGCTGAAAAAAGAAATCCAACATACTCTCGAACAGTTGTTGGGGCGTCCCCTGAGCGCTGTTAAGGGTTACAATACTCGATCGCTCATTGAAGCAGCAGACGCAGGCAAAGTCGATACGCTAATCTGTTTGGGCGGCAACTTGTACGGGGCGAACCCGGATTCAACTCAGGCAAAACGCGCTTTAGGCAAAATTGAAACCATTATTTACCTCGCCACTAAACCAAACTTGGGACATTTTAGCGGATTAGCAAAGTACAATACAATTGTGCTGCCGGTGCTGAATCGCTTTGAAAATCCATACAAAACAACGGTGGAATCGGGTAATAACTTTGTGCGTTTAAATGATGAGGGCGAAACTCATCTCAAAGATTCTGATTTAATTCCAGAAGTTTATTTCTTGACAGAATTGGCGAGCAGAATTCATGGCACTTATCCGGTAGACTGGCGCCAGCTTCAAGATACCAAATACGTGAGGCAATTGATTGCTAAAACGATTCCTGGCTATGAAAAGATAGCAACAATTGATGAAACTAAAGAGGAATTTACCATTGGCGGGCGGATTTTTACGGAACCTAATTTTCCCACTGATTCCGGAAAAGCAAAGATGTTTGTGACGCCTTTGCCAGTGTTAAAACTACCGGAAATAAAAGATTTTGGTGCATCGGAATCGGCGCGGGGTTTAGTGGTGGCATTGATGACGGGACGCAGTTATTCTCAGCACAATACTGTGGTTTATAAAATTGATGACAAGTACCGGGGAATGCCACACCGCAACTGCATTCTGATGAATCGCGCGGATGCAGAAAGCGCTGGTATGCAAGAACATCAGCGGGTTACGGTACAGGGAAATGTGGGGAAAATGGAAAATGTGGAGGTGATTTATGGGGCGGTTCGTGAGGGTGCTGCTTTGATGTTTTATCCTGAAGTGAATGTTATTTTTCACCCGGAGATTGAAAAGCGATCGGGGACGCCTGCTTATAAGCGTGTACCTGCTTTTGTATACGCAGAAGCATAAGTTATCGTAGGGTGCGTCAGTATGATTATTTTGGGGACAAGCCAACAATCTCACACTGATGCACCTGCGAATAAATGGTGCGTCAGAATTAGACTTTTCGTACTGATTGAAAATGTCTAACCTGACGCACCCTACCACTAATTCTTGTGAATACAAAATCGGGGATTAATTGTTGATTTGCAAAGTTCTCCCGCGCCAAGTCCATCCCCAACCGGTTTCTGTTTTGATCGCAGAACCGATCGCAATTGCCGCAATTAACGCACCTCCCAAACCTCCCAACCACCAGTATTTCGTCGAACAGTCGGAAATCTGGGCCCCCAAACTGCGCAAAGTGTAATGGTACCAAATTACGATCGCAGATAAACAAATAGTTAACAAGGTTATGGGGAATTGGTAATTGCTAATTGCTAATTGGTGATTGGTAATTAGGTGGGCGATTTCGCCGTTAGCCAGCAAAATACCTAATGCCAACCACGGCATCGGATAAAGAAATAACATAATTGCGGCCATGTAAATCATCATGCCCCAACTGCGCTTAGCGCCGAGATACAGATTCTTTGTCCAGCCTTCCCACAATGCGCTCCAAGACCGATACATCCGCACGGATGCCAAATTTGAACCCGAATAAAGTCCGAGCTTTAAACCCGCACGTTTGATGCGTCTAGCTAATTCCACATCTTCCACAATTTCGCCGGCAACTGCTTCGTGTCCGCCGATTTTTTCGTAAGCCGATCGCCTAAACAGCATAAATGGGCCGCCCGCAAAAGCAGTGTCTATTTTTGAGGCATCATTAACCGCCGTAAAGTCGTAGCAAACTGCTAGGTGATTGAACATTAACGGCTGCACCAACCACTCGGCCAAACACTCGCAAACGAGGGCTGGCATACAGGTAAACAAGTCTATTTTCTCAGCTTCTGCTGTGGCAATCGCGGTTTCGATCGCCCCCGGTTTGAGGCGCACGTCGGCATCGATAAATAATATGAAGTCTCCGGTTGCTTCCGGCACAGCTTGGGCGCAGGCCCAGTTTTTGCCTGCCCAATATTGGTTGGCAGGTCGCGCCTGACCTGCTAATATTTTGAGGCGGGGGTCGTTGAGCTGCTGTTGCAGGGTTTGCCCGATCGCCTTGGTGTCGTCTGTCGAGCGATCGTCTACAATCAAAACCTCTAGGTTGTCCACAGACAGGGCTGTACTCTCCAAAATGGCGATCGCGCAATCCCGAATATTCTCAGCTTCGTTGTAGGCTGGTACGATTACCGAAACTTTGGGGAAGAGCCCGGTAGAGGGCTGTAAATGCTGAGCCGAACTGCTGTCAGTGCGAGGCGCATTTTTGACGCTGAGGCGCAAATTTTTAGTGTAAGCTCTACTTACGATTAAAGAAAGAATTACCAGGGTTAACAATATCAAAGCGAACTGACCTCAAAATTTCCGTACACAGTTTGTCTCCTTAAATATTAAAAAATATTAAAACAAAAAGCTAGTCGATCGCCCAAAAAGTTATTTCGGTCGCCTCCTTTGCTATAATTTGTGAGCATCTTTGGGATCGCCCGCAGCAAGGGGTATTACCCCTCACCCGGTCAGCGACCGAAAAGCCGAGGATAGATATCAGTTAAGAGAGGATATTGCAATGGGCGAATTTCTGACAGTCGATGTGTTGGCGGACACGATAGCGGTACTCGGCGCTTTGGGTTTTTTCTTTTTAGGATATCAAGCTTTGCAGATGTTGAAAAGATAAATTATTAGTCAATTGAGCATTCGGCAAGCCGTTATGGTGGAATACAGTTAAATGCTTGTGGGGTGAGCCGGAGGGCTCACCAAAAATCTGCAATTTAAATGTAAAAAATCTGACAAACTTACAACTCAAAACTGCCTGCTGTGAAACTGTTTCTTGCGAAAATCAACCAAAAAAAGGCTGCGTTATTATCATGGTGAGCCAACTTTTAGATGGACGCTATCAAATCATTGAAGTCATAGAAACAGGAGAATTTGGACAAACCTATCTGGCCAAAGATACTCGCCGTCCC
Organism: Cyanobacteriota bacterium; assembly: GCA_025362325.1. Classification (GTDB taxonomy): domain Bacteria; phylum Cyanobacteriota; class Cyanobacteriia; order Cyanobacteriales; family Microcoleaceae; genus Microcoleus. Next base: position 6,844 of record JANYGO010000222.1, read on the forward strand.
GGTGAACCGCAGTGTTTTGTCAAGCATCTGCGTCCCGGTACTAGCGAACCGAAATTAATTAATACTACGCGCCGTCTTTTCCAAAAAGAAGCAGAAGTTCTAGAAAAGCTCGGTCAACACGACCAAATTCCTCAGCTATTCGCTTATTTTGAAGAAAACGAAGAATTTTTCTTAGTTGAATCGTTTATTGCGGGTCACTCGCTATCAACTGAGATTGTACCGGGAAAACCGGTAACTGAAGAAAAAATCATTCCTTTGTTGAAGGAACTGTTAGAAATTTTAGTGTTTGTACACGGACAGGGAGTAATTCACCGAGATATTAAACCAGCTAATTTAATCCGGCGCTATTCGGACAATAAGTTAGTTTTGATAGACTTTGGCTCGGTGAAAGAGATTCACATCGCTCAAAGACAAGCGCCGGTAACTGTGCGGATTGGTACGCTGGAATATATGCCGATCGAGCAATTTCAATACAACCCGCAGCTCAACAGCGATATCTACGCCTTGGGAATGATTGGCATTCAAGCCATGACGGGTTTGCCGGCTTACGATTTGCCGAAACTGCGGGATTTGAAAAATTCTAATAAAGGCGAAATTGTTTGGCGGCATTTAACCACCTGCTCCCAAGCGCTGGCCGATGTTTTGGACAATATGGTGCGCTACGATTTTCGGGAGCGCTACCAGTCGGCGACGGAAGCTTTGGCAGATTTGCGGAAAATTGGCGATCGATCGCGCGCGCGGATTCCCAAGCTGACAATCTATCGCGAAGAAGTCGATCGGCGCAGCAGCAGTCGCGGTGACATTACAGTCGTCGGTCGGAGAATATTGGAAGAATTGCGCGTCAGTTTGGAATTGCAACCAGAAGAAGCAGACGCGATCGAAGATGAGGTATTGAATCCTTACCGCAAATACAGGGAAAAAGGCGAACGCTACGAACAATCGCTGCAAGAAGCAATGCAGCAAGAATATCCCTTTTCTCTGGAAACTCGCGAGGAATTAAAACGCTTGCAGCAAGTTTTAGGGCTTACCGACGAAGATGCCACGAGAATTGAAGAATTAGTCGTTCCTAAATCTTTATTCGGTAAATTGTATAAGGCGATCGCCACAGTGTTGGAGGGACACCGCAACCCCAACCTCAATCCGCCACCAGCCAGCAGCGCTGTTCCACTCGGGGTGCAGGCAATTCCGGCGGTATCCCCGGAGGTGAATTTGAACGGAAAAGGGGATTTGTCGTTAGCGCAGCCCGCCCCTACGGGGGCTACGCCAACGGAGAGGATCGCCAGCCCCAGCACCAGCAGCGCAGCAATTGTCCCCAAAGAACCTCGCAAATTCAATCCTTATATCGCCGGAGCAACCATTGCAGCACTCTTAACTGCGATCGGCGGCATTTACGGATACCTCAAATGGCAAGAATGGCAGCAGCGAGTGCAGCAAGAAGCCCAACAATTGAATCAAATCGATGCCCTTTATAAAGAAAGCAATTATGAAGGCTGCATCAGCCAAATCCCCACAATTGCCAACACTTCCACCAGCTATTCCTCCGCTCAAAACTTACAGCAACAGTGCCAAGCCGGTCTGCGCTGGAAAAACGCCAAAGTCAAAAACTTCGCTCAGCATTCAGATGCAGTTGGGTCTGTTGCTTTCAGTCCAGACGGCTTAATGTTAGCCAGCGGTTCCAAAGACAAAACCATCCAAATTTGGGATTTAGCCACAGGCAAATCCATCCGCACTTTCCCCGGAGATTCATCCACCATTTGGTCGGTTGCTTTCGACGCAAACGGTACGAAACTTGCGACAGGAACAGGTTTTTGGAGAGTCATGCTGTGGGATTTGAAAACAGGGCAAGTTACTCGCAGTCTCGATCACACTGCATCTGTTTGGTCTGTCGCTTTCAGCCCCGACGGAAAGCTCGTTGCTAGCGGCAGCGGAGACAAAACCACCAAGATTTCGGATGCGACAACTGGCAATTTGATTCATAATTTGCCCGATCATACAGATTTTGTTTATTCTGTTGCTTTCACTCCCGATGGCAAAAGTTTGGTTAGCGGTTCTAAGGATAAAAAAATTACAATTGTTGATGTAGCAACGGGGAAGTTGCTCAAAACTCTGGAGGGACACGGTGACCAGGTGAGGTCGGTTGCTGTGAGCCCGGACGGCAAGACAATTGTCAGCGGTTCCTACGATGAAAGTATTAAAATCTGGAATCTCGAAACAGGAGATTTAATTCGCTCTATCAAGGGACATTCTGACGATATTGTCTCGGTTGCTATCAGCCCGGACGGGAAATTTATTGCAAGCGGGAGCAAGGATAAAACTATTAAAGTTTGGGACTTTGCTACCGGAGAATTGCTGAATACTTTGACGGGACATACCGATGAGGTTTATGTGGTGACTTTCAGTCCCGACGGCAAAACTATTGCTAGCGGTTCTAAAGACAATACTATTAAGTTGTGGCTGAGGTAATTTCAAGTCATTAGTCCAACGTCATTAGTCCAACGTCAGGAGTGCGAGCTTAAGTCGAGCCGGGTGCGTCGCCATAAAAAATCCCTAACTCAATATCGACAATCTCACAGATCCGCACCTGTGCTTACAGTCGAGCCGGGTGCGTCGCCTGCGATAAATACCTAACTCATACCATTTATAAAAAGTCTTGCTACAAAACAAGTGTTTGGCTTGTTTCCACGGGCCCCATGTGTAAGGTGCGTCGCTATAAGATTGTTGCTCTTTCTTGAGGGATTGTCGATGGCGACGCACCCTACCAATACTATTGTTGCGGGCGTCCGTCGCCACTCGAAAATTAGATAGAATTTAGGGATTAATCATGGCGACGCACCCTACGAATACTTATCGTCGGTTATTTAATTGCAGTAATTAAGCTCATTTTCTAAGGATTTGGGAAAGTGCCAAGCAGGTGTTTCTAATTCGTCCTCAGTGGGATAATTTTCAGTTGAATCCTCTCGGGTTTGAAAAAAGTAGTAGAGGTTAGTCACAGTTAAATCAGATATTTCTTGCCAATTCGAGGCAGCTAAAGCTTGATAGCCAGTGGCGATCGCCCGCTGGCCGACATAAAATTCGTATCCCCGGCGGAGTTCCGGCTTAACAGCAAAGGCTAGCTGGTAGCGCAAGGATAGAAAGTGAGACTTTTGCTTTAAATTTTCATAAAGTGAAGGTTCCGCAGCTAATACCGCGAATGTAGTGTGGATGCTGGTTTTTAAATTATCGCCGCTGAGTTTATCTAAACTAGCTAACTGGTGCTGCTCCTTGGGAGACAAAGTTTGCATCCAATCAACCTCATTTTGCCAAAATTCTATGACACTTAAGTCATGACCAAGAATTCTAGTAACTTCTGGAAATAAAAAATCTAGTTCTGATTGAGCTTGACATCCTTTAACAACAGTTAGAAGGTCTTGACGAATTTTTGATTGGAGTTCGAGTAGGCGCGAGCTCACCGTAGCGTAGGCCCGCTGCAACTGAAACGTGACATCGATCGCCAGATCGATCGCCCAAACACATTCCATTTGCCGGAGCTGTCCTGCACAAGACAGCCCCTCAAACAAACCCGGATTATCATAAATTTTTAAAGCCTTAAACAGCATATCCCGCCCGCTATTAATTTCGGAATTCCGAAGTTTGAGATCGGGCATTGTCAGGGCTGACTGGCAGCGTTTGATAGCTTTAGAAAAAATATCGTAACCGTTAACCAGTTTCTGGCGGTGCCTTTCAAAACTAGAGTCGTGAGCCACCTTGAAAATCTGCTGAATCACATCTACTCCCTGATCTTTGAGGATGTGTCTGAGATCAATAAACCCGTCTTTAATTTTTAGCTTCTGGTGCTTTGCTTCTTCTCTGATTTTTAATACTTGGTCGAGGTTTACTGCTGACAAAACTGTGCTCGATACAGCGCCAATACCAATGACGGCAGTAGTCGCTTGCATCACAGCCAAATTAATTTTCAGACAGTTAAGCATTCTGTATATTTTTTGAAACCCCTGATGAGTTTGAGCAACCTGCAACGGCGCCACTGTCACGTACACGGGAGCTACGAGCGGCTGTATGGGCCCGCCTCCGGCTAACTGTGCGAGCAATCCTAGAACTCCGCGATCGGATTTAGTTGCAGTTGTTGATTGATAAAAGATTTTTGCGATCTCCACAAACTCCCCTGTCACCGGATCTCTAGCAGCAGGGAGCAATTTTCCTGTTTTGGTGGCAGGCTGTACCAGGTTGCCAGTATTGAGTCGATCCTGAGTTGCAGGGGTGAATACATAATCCATGTTGTGACTGAGTTTGCATTCAAAAAGGCAGATGTTCTGTATTGTATGCTATTTAGGGAAAGGAGGGATGAAAGGAAATGAATGAGTATCTCAAGGTATTCCAGGCTATTACCCAGTTTAGCGATCGATTACTCGCAGACGAATATCAATCCGTGGAGATTAAACAGTCAGCTACCCACCTCAGCCTAGATGTGGAACACTGCATTGACGAAATTAAGCAGTCTGCCCTCAGACTCAAGGGGTTAGTTCAGGTATGTTTCAAAGATGTATCTCAGGCTGAGGATGTCTGGAATAGCAAACCGAGAATTGCTGGAGCATCTGCTGTTGAGGTGTGGGAGCAAATTGGCGAACTAAGCGGATGCGACGTGAGAATTCGCAGTTTAGGAAAACAGGGCAAATCTGATGCTGTTGTTAAAGTTCGCAAATCCTGGAGCGACAAGGCGACAAAGTTAAAAAATCAGTGGTTTTTGTGGGATCAAAACCATCAAGCATTTCAAAGAGATTCTATCGGTTTTTATGACAAAGATAATTTGCACAAAGAGTTGCGGAATGAAGTAGACTACCAAGTTGAGCGAGTTATTTTGATTGTGGAAAATCAACTGACTTCGATTTTTAAAGAATTACAATGTATTGATATAGAAAAAATTGAATGTTGTATTGAATGCTTCGACCTCCATAGTCAATTGAGATTTAGAGAGCGACTGCAATCAATAGGCGGCGAGATCGTGTCGAAATTTACGGAACCTCTGAAATATTTGCCGGAGTCCTATATGAAGACTTTTAAAGAAACGCTGAGAGATCCTGTGGAAACTCTGGTTCACAAAAGCAAAATGGGAATCACTTTGATCGATTTTGAAGAGTCTTGTAAAGTGATTGGGTCAATCCTAGATGATTTAATTTTAGCAATTTTTGAGGAGCGCGTGAAACAGGCAATTCAAACAGTTGAAAAAGCGATGATGTTCTACAATAATTTTTTAGGGAAGCAGGCGCGGTACCAGCAAGAGACAGCCGAACAGCGCACGGCGGAAAAAGATTGGATTGAATACCAGCGGCAGCAACTCAGGGAAGTTGAGCAGTATATTGAATCAGTCATTAGTCATTAGTCATTGGGCATAGGGCATTGGCCCGCGCAGGGCATAGGGCATTGGCCCGCGCAGGGCATTAGTCATTGGGCAGGGCATTAGTCATTGGGCAGTAGTTAACAGTTAACTGTTAACAGTTAACTGTTAACTGATTATTGATATTGACCGCTGAGTTCGTAAACGATCGCGCCCAAAGACGCCAAACTAGCTAAAATCAGCATTCCAGCGGGCATAAACTTGCGAGTTTTGACCAGCCGTAAAATAAAAACTACTACTAAAACAGCGGAGATAGCTGCTGCTAATGTTAAACCCCAACTTTGTCCCATGAGTTGTGCGGTGCCGGCAAAAATTAGCAGCGAACCGCTAATCAAGCCTGAAATCAGCGAGGCTTGGCTTTTGGCCTTGATGTAACCCATGATGCCGCCAATCAGTGTCAAAACGCCGTAGCCGATCGCCGCTGCTGTACCTAAACTCATTTTTAATCCTCGAAATTTCACAAGTGCATCTCAATTTATACAGCGATAGCTGCAATTGCGGTCACAAATTGTTAGAAAATTTATTAAACCCAGTCAGAGTATCTAACTGTTATACAATTGCCATTATGTCAGCCCTAACTTCTGGCGCGATCGCCCAAATCCGTTACCTCCAACGCCAAGCAGCATCCCTGCTGCTGTATCAATCGGTGCTCAAAACCCCCGCAGGTCAAGCTTTTCTCGACTTGCTGCAAGCTCTCCACGACAGCGAAGTCAGCGGTTTGGACTGTCAGGTAACCTACGGCAACTGGTTCAAAGTTCAGGCTGCTAAAAATCTGAGTTGGAAAGATTCCCTGATTTCCGAAATTCTCAAAGACGAAAACCCCTTTTCTCGCCGAGCTCAACAAACAGATTTTGGGAGTTTGCCGCCCGCTTTGGTGGAGGCCGCCCGCCATGATTTACAAGTGCTGCAAAATATTTACGAATGCAGCAGCGAACAGTTGAGTAAATGGGTGCGGGTAGCGGGTCAACTTGACGCCGTGCCTCCGATTTGGCATTCCCAAACTGTAGCAGAAAACGCCAATTTACCGCTGTACGATAAACTGGAAAAATGGTCGAGTGCTGCGGAATCTTTGGCAGTTTATTACCGACAGTTTGGTACGGGTTTGTTTGCCGACTATCGCGCTTTTCGGTGGAGTTCCGGGCAGTTGGCGAGTATTCCGCATCCCGATCGCATAAATTTGAAAGAGTTGGTTTGCTGCGATTGGCAGCGCGATGCTCTGGTGAAAAATACGGAGTTTTTGCTGGCGGGTTATCCGGCTTTGCACGTCTTGCTCTACGGTAGTCGCGGTTCTGGTAAGTCTTCTTTGGTGAAGTCGCTGCTAAATGAATTTGGCTCTCGCAATTTGCGGTTGATTGAAGTATCTAAATCTGATTTGCAAGATTTGCCGCTAATTGTCGAGAAGTTGCGCGGAGTTCCTCAAAAGTTTATTATTTTTGTGGATGACCTTTCTTTTGAGGAAGATGACGATGCTTTTAAATCTCTGAAAGTGGTTTTGGAAGGAAATGTCACCGCCAGACCTCAAAATGTGGTAGTTTACGCCACATCCAACAGGCGCCATTTAATTCGAGAGTTTTTTGATGACAGGCCTCGCCCCAGCGACGGTGATGAAGTTCACGCTTGGGATACTGTGCAGGAAAAACTCTCATTTAGCGATCGGTTTGGCTTGACTTTGACTTTTGAACCGGCGGATCAAAACACTTATTTAACCATTGTCCGACATCGGGCTGAACTTTCTGGAATCAAACTCGCTGTTGAGGATTTGGAACACCGCGCTAAGGAATGGGCAACTCGTCGCAACGGGCGCTCCGGGCGCACTGCACGGCAGTTTGTTGATTTCCTGAAAGCAGATTTAGCTTTGTTTGATAAGTAGATAGTCTGCGCTCTTGTGGGCTGGTTTTAGCTGAGATATGGGAAGGCAATTCTGAATCTGAATCAACCCGCCCACAAGAGCGCCGAAGGGCTAAATAAAAAATCTTAATTTTTTCATAATTTTGTTGATAATAAATAAGTAACAAAGTTTGATATAATTTGCGAAACTCCCGCCAAAACCTCCAGAGTCCAAGCCCGTCGGGACTCCATGAATCCACCACTAAATAATGAGGAAAATATCATGGGTTTATTTGATAAAGTATCGCAGACTCGCCAACAAACTGACGTAACGTTAGGGCCTGCTGAATCATTTGCGGCGATCGCCCTAATTGCCGTAGCAGCCGATGGTTACATCAACGACAGCGAAAGTAAAGCGATTAGCCTGACGCTATCTCGGATGCAATTGTTCCGCAGCTATCCCGATGACGTGATGCGAAAAATGCTCGATCGGCTCCTGATGATCCTGCAACGGCAAGGAGTTGAGGTACTGTTTAATGCGGCTTTGGCAACACTTCCAGACGAACTTAAAGAAACAGTTTTTGCTGTGACAACTGATATCGCTTTAGCAGATGGCGAGGTTTCAGAAGAAGAAGAACAACTTTTGAATGATCTTTACGGTGCATTGGGGCTTTCCGAAGAAGTTGCTCTCAAAATTATAGACGTGATGTTGATAAAAAACAAAGGTTAAGACATCAGGGGAAGGAGTGAGGGGGGTTTGAGAACCTACAAAATTAGCGCCTGTTTGCGAGGCCGATTGTTCTCCAAAAGTGCGGGTTTACCGATATGATGGTTGTAAAATTCAGCTTTAATTTGCGATCGCCCGCTACTACCTCAAATGCCTTTTTTTTACACCCGCACTGTTCGCTTTCAAGATACCGATGCTGCTGGAGTCGTTTACTTCGCTAACGTTTTGGCGATGTGCCACGAAGCTTACGAGGCATCTCTAGCAGCATCGGGCATCAATCTCAAAGCATTTTTTGGCAATCCCGAGGTTGCCTTTCCCATAATTCATGCTAGTGTAGATTTTTATCGCCCACTGTTTGCGGGCGATCGGCTGACGATTCAACTAACGCCCAAACAATTTGCTGGCGATGAATTTGAAATTGCCTATCAAGTATTTTCTGGGGAAGTTGCAGGAAGAAGCGCGGCTAAAGCTCTTACTAAGCACGTCTGCATCAATGCAGTAACGCGAACTAGAAAACAGCTATCTGAAGACTTAATGCAGTGGATGAGGCAATTTGAGAGTTGAGATTTTAGATAACTTCAATATTTAAATAATAGCAGGGAATGACAGTCAAATTTCTGTTTAGTTTAAAAGTTCTTCTAACTTGTTTATATTAAGTAGTTCCACTTACTTAAACGTAAAATACAGACAAATCAAAAACGAGAAATTCTAAGCATTCTTCCTGATGAATGATGACCAATAACCAATAACCAATAACCAATAACCAATAACCCACAACCAATAACCAATAACCAATAACCAATAACCAATAACCAATAACCAATAACTAATGACTTCTTCTTATGACAAATCGCAATTATGCCATCATCGGTACGGGAGCTGTAGGCGGATTCTACGGCGCTAGACTGCAAAAAGCAGGTTTAGAAGTGAATTTTTTGCTGCGTAGCGATTACCAAATCGTCAAAAAACAGGGTTTGATAATCGAGTCTCCCGAAGGCGACTTCACCCTCCCGCAAGTCCGCGCCTACCACGACGCGCGCAAAATGCCTCAGTGCGACGTAGTAATTGTAGCGCTGAAAACAACTCAAAATCACTTATTATCGAAAATATTGCCTCTTTTATTAAAGGATAACGGCGTTGTTTTAGTTTTGCAAAACGGACTGAATGCGGAACCACAAATTGCTAAAATTGTCGGTGCAGAACGAGTGATTGGCGGGCTGTGTTTTCTGTGTTCTTATAAAGTTGGGCCCGGTCACGTCTCCCACCTAGATTACGGTACTATTACCTTGGGCGAATATGCCCAAGACTACAAAGCCATCGGTATTACTGACAGATTGCGCCAAATTGCTGAGGATTTTCAACTGGCTGAGATTCCCATAGAGATGAGCGAAGATTTACTGTTGTCAAGGTGGAAAAAGCTGGTTTGGAATATTCCTTATAACGGGCTGTCTGTGATTTTAAATGCGAGGACTGACGAACTGATGGCTAATCCCGATACTTTGATTTTGGTTGAGGAAATTATGGCGGAAGTGATAGCGGCGGCTAAAAGTTGCGATCGTATTATTCCCGATAATTTTATCCCAAATATGCTGGAATATACTCACAAAATGAAGCCTTACCGCACCAGCATGAAAATCGATTACGATGAATCGCGGCCGCTGGAAGTAGAGGCGATTTTTGGCAATCCGATAAGGGTAGCCGAAAAAGCAGGTGTTAAGTTGCCACAAATAGAGGTACTTTACCGAATGTTGAAGTTTGTGGATGTTCAAAGGCAAGAAGCTGAGAGGAAGAGAAGGCTGTTAGGTGTGGAATAATAGATACAGGTTTGTAGTGAGGACTTTAGTCCTTTGATTTATGCGGACTAAAGTCCTCACTACGAACCATTTTGATTGCTAGTTCTTGCAATTGTTCTCGATTAACTTTTCCTTGAGCATTCCGGGGCAATTTTTCGACGACAACCCAATTTTTCGGCTGCTTAAACTTGCTCAACTTATCTTCTATTGCCACTTGCAAATTTTTGACAGTAACTTCGGAATTAGCGGGAACATAAATCGCCGTAACGACTTGACCCCAATCTTTGTCGGGTAAGCCAATTATAGCAACATCCGCAACTAAATTAGTATTCTTAATTGCGGCTTCGACTTGTGCCGGAAATACGTTTTCTCCGCCGCTGATAATTTTGTCGCTGCTGCGTCCGACGATATTTAAGTAGTTATTGTTATCCATAAATCCCAAATCGTCTAATTGAAAGTATTGTCGATGACCAAATTTTTCAGGATAATAACCCAAGGCCAAAGATTTAGCATCAACTGCAATATTCCCAATTTGATTGTAGCACAAAATCTCACCCTTGGGACTGCGAATTGTTATTTTTGCGTGGGGTAAAACTTGACCAGAAGTGTTGTTTCCCGCGAGAAAATCTTCGGGTTTTAGTGTGGCAATTTGCGAGGCGGTTTCTGTCATGCCGTAACAGGGTGCTAGTTTGATTTGATAGTTTCTAGCTGTGGCTAAAAGTTCCGGCCAAGCGGGAGCACCGCCCAAAAGTACGGCACGAAACCGGGACAGCCAATTAGCTGTATCTGGGTTTTGCAGCAGCCGTTGCAGTTGAGTTGGGACTAAGGAAATGAAAAATTCTTCTGGTTCGATATCGGATTTTTCGCCTGCTTCTAGTGCTTTGAACGGCTGGATTACCAGTTGGCCAACCGTCGTGAACGATCGCATAAATTGCATAAAACCGCTGACGTGGTATAATGGCAAAACGCAGAATGAGTTAATTTGATCGAGATTAAAATATTGTTGAAAACCTTGGACTGAGGCTGTGAGTGTTTCCCAAGTGTGGATGGCAAAACGGATTTTTCCCGATGAACCGCCTGTGGGAATCATTATTGTAGCTAATTCGTCAATTTCTGGTGAAGGTAATTCTGGTGAAGGTAATTCTGGTGAATGATGGAATCCCGGCGAATGGAATTCGCGGCTATACAAACGATGTCCGCCTCCGCGGACTGGGAGAGGGGAGAATATTTTTTTAAGGTCAGTATTTTGTTGTAAAATTAGGTCTGGTTTGACTAAATCAAAGACTTGTTCCCATTCTTGTTGTACCCAGTTGGGATTGCAGAGAAAAATCGGGCATTTGGCGGCACGGGCGGCGATGAAACTGGCAATAAATTGCAGGGGTTCTGATTCTGTGATGCAAATTTTGGGGGGTGTTTTTTGGGCTGGATTTTTGGTGATTTGTTGAAATTGCCGATCGACTATTCGGGCAAATTCGCCGCTGTCACAACCGACAAGCCAATTATCGGGCAATTCAAAGGGTAGATTCAGGATATTTACTGTGATTTTTTTTGCCATAGATGCTGTAACCAGGTGTCTTGATTGTCGTCGAACCAGCTATCTGTACCGAAGCCTAGGGCTCTATTATTTGGAGACAATTCAGTTGCTAAATTTAAGGCGGCTTGTCTGCCGATTTTCGTTTCAAATACGGATGAGAAAACTGCGTCTATATTGTGAGTTTGACAAAATTTGCGGAGTTGGGATGGGGAACCGCTAATCGCAGGTTTGATGACAAAAATTCCCCGCCAACCTTGGCTGTAGCATTCTTGGATGCGATCGAGGTTGGCGGCGGATTCGTCTAGGGCGATCGCAGTTGCGTAAATAGCATTTAATTGTACCATTTCTTGAAACTGTGCGATCGGCAGCGGCTGTTCCAAAAATTCAATATCTGCGGCCAAGTCGGGTGTTGCTGTCACGCTATCGCAAGCTTCCAGCCATTTTTGGGCCTGGGAGTAGGTGAGTCCCCCATTAGCATCTAAGCGTAAAAGTGCTGTTTGGCGATCGGCCAAATCGTGCATTGATGTAATTAGCTGCTGAAAAATCGTTAATTCTTCCTCAATTGCAGCAACGCCAATTTTCCATTTAAACGTGCGATGTCCCTCCAACCAAAGCATTGGTAAAACCTGCAAAGCTGTTTCACCAGCAGGTAATAAACCGCTGTACTGACTTAAATTTTCGCTTTTCTCCCCCCCTTGGCAAGGGGTTGGGGGGGGTGAATTTTCTGGCGGCTCTGCCGCGTGTAAAATGGAGGCAGAGCCTCCTGATCTGCGTTCCCAGGCCGAGCCTAGGAACGAGTTTGAAAAGTTTGATAGTGCTGACTCAAAGCCAAATTGACAAGCTGGTAATTCAGCATAAATCGCAAAAATCATCTCTGATGAAATATTAGCAGGTAACTGCTGACAAAAATCTAAAGCTTGCTCAAAAGTTTCGGAACCAAACCAACTTAAAGGGGCAATTTCTCCCCAACCAATGCGATTGTTTTTGTCAATCAGTCGCAGGATAATTCCTGATCTAATATCCCAGATGCCGTGACTTGTTTGCAGTGGACGCTTAAATTTTCGCTGATAGGTGCGAAACTCGAATTTATATAGCATTTACTTTTAGTTAATGATAAAATCGTCTCGATTTATCAATTGTAGGGTGTGCATTGCGCACCAGAGAATCACAAAATGTGCACGTTGTTACATACATCTAAAGAATGTGCGCAGTGCGCACCCTACGAGAAGAATGTGCGCAACTTTTATTAATCATAAAATTGTCTCACAACTTCCACAAACTTATCAATGTTTTCAAAATGGATATTGTGACCAGCGTTTGGTATAATGTTGAGACTAGCGGCCGGACATAAGCTGGCAATTTCTGCATTGATACTTTGAAATTTATGATCATCTTCTCCCACTAGCAAGAGAATGGGGATTTGATTTTGTGCGAGTTTTTCCCAAAGAGATGGTTGGTTGCCAGTTCCCAGGTTGCGGAGTGATTTGGCTAATTCTAAGGGATTGTTTGCTAAGCGGGTTTCGATGAGTTGGTCGAATTTGGGAGATTTTTTTAAGGATTTGAATAAAGGGCGATCGTACCAGTTTAAGATAAAATCTTTGATGTTGCTATTTTCGAGGTTTTGTGCTGTTTGTGAATCGGCTTGTCGTCTGTGCGATCGCTCTTTTTCACTTTTCAATCCCGGAGAGGCTGACTCTAACACGACTTTCTCGAATCTTTCAGGAAAATGTAATGTCATGTACAGCGCCAATCGCCCGCCCATTGAGTAGCCCAACAACAAACATTTGTCTATTTGTAAATCATCTAATAAGTGGATTAATGCTTGGGCTGTGTTTAACATATTGTAACAACTTTCGTCGCCGTTGACTCTGGTTTTTCCGTGGCCGGGAAGGTCAACTGCTAGACAGCAATAATTTTTAGAGAGTAAGGAAATGACGCTGCTAAAGTCTTGATTATTTCCCGTGAATCCGTGCAATAATAAAATTATTGGCTGATTTTTGTGGCCCGTTAAAGTATAGTGAAATTGATAATTTTTAGATTTTTCCATATTTACTGAAATTTAATTTCCGCATCACCAACAGATATGACTGCTTGAAAACGAGTGAAAAAATCCATACCAATCAGACCATTTATACGAATATTTGGTGGTAAATTATGGGCAACTATCTCAAAATTTTCTATTAGTTGACCCACACAATTAAACCAAGATACATTAATTACAGGAGCATAAATTATTCCTTGACCTGTAACTAATTCTTGCCTGCGTAAAGGATTGCCAGTATCATAACCCAAATTTTGTAACACTTGAACTGGCAATATTGTGAAGCTAGATCCCGTATCTACCAATAAACGCACCCGCAGAAAATCGCCCCCTTGTCTACTGCCAATAGTTGCTTGCACGGCCAGCAAATTTGGCCCATAACGCAACAAACGGTAGGCTTTCTGAGAATTTGGCATTTTCGTCATAACATCACTGCTAGGTTGTCAGGTATCAGTCCAGTATATTCTATGGCTACAGATTTTCCATTCCTTAATGAAAGCTTACTATAAATTTCATCGCGTTCTGTTGCATGGGCTAAAACTTCACCTCGAATCACACTTAATTCTTCATCTAATTCAGGATTGACGATGAGAACCCACTCATCAGGATATAGGTGAAAAATTTCTTCTAAACTCAAGATTTTGCCGATTTCTGTTTGCGTACTCATGCTTTAGTTCTCCTTTTTTACGATTCAATGTGAGGTACGGATTGCTATATTCAAGAAGATTTTGAGAAGTCGCCGAAAAAGATTAACTCCCCCAACTCCCTCAACTTAGCAAACCATACCTCCATTTTACCGGAATTCTCGATCGCCCGAACTACAACACAAACCCCAGCGCCAGCAGCAATCCGCTCGAAAAATGCAGCGCGACTGCGATAAACTTACAGTTGCTGACCTTTGCCGGTTGGTCGTGATAGTCTGTGACATGGCGACAAAGGTCGATCGCAAATGACAAACTCCCAAAAATCAACAGCGTCCAAATTGGGAACATTCGCAACGCCACCAACAGTACAGTCAAAGCATAAATGCTGCCACACGACCACTGCAACAACAGCGCACCTTTTTGCGTCCCGATTCGGACAATCGGCGATTTTTTTCCCGCCGCCAAATCGTCATCAACTTGATGAAAGTGAGAACAAAATAAGATGATACTCGTAGTAATTCCCACGATTGCCGAAGCCGCAAAATTAGTAGCAGACCAAGTTTGAGTTTGACTGTAATAAGCAGCAGCTAAAGCTAGGGGTCCGAAAGTGAAAAAGCAGATGATTTCGCCTAAACCCTGATAGCCAAGACGAAAGGGCGGGCCTTGATAAGTGTAGCCGAGGGCGCAGCACAAAACTACTAGCAAAATTACTGTTGGGTCTTTTTGCCACCAGGAAATAGCGCATATTCCCGACACTCCGACTGCTAAAAATAGATTAGCTAGCCAGAAAACTAAAGCTTTATTTCCGGTTAAGTTAACTACGGAATGCGCTTTGTTTTTATCGATGCCTGTTTCCGAGTCAAATACATCATTACTGAGATTCAGCCATGCTATAATCAAAATGGCTGACATTAAAAATGTCGAAAAAATTGACGAATTAATCGTTTTAGTTTCGGCAAAAGCGATTGCAGTTCCTACTGAAATGGGAATCACGGCAACGCTGTACATGGGTGGCTTGATTGCCGCCAGCCACAATTTACTATTTGAACGCTCAATTAACTTTGTTGTCATTACACAAACTTGATTCAATTGATAGCAGCTTGGTAATTTTACAATTTTATTGGTAAAGAATGTGTACTCTGTATCCGGTTGAGTGGTCGGGGGGCATCCGTTTAGAGGCTTTGCGGGCGATCCTCTTCGTTGATCAGCCTCCCGTAGGGGCGGGCTCCGCCAACGCGCGCCCGGTAATGCCCGTCTACGAACCTCTGCGGGGTCGATCGCCTTTTGCCGACAGTTAGCCGCTCAATCTTAAAGTTTTATGTCTAAATGTTTCGCTCGATCGCGGGATCGTCTGTTTTTTGCCCGCAGCGTGCCCAAACTGTCGGGAAACTCGAAAGGTCATGTTTTGCGATCGCCCGGAGCGTGCTTAGATCGAAATAGGGGTTTTAGCCGGACAAACCCACACTCTATCTGACAAATCTGCTATTCTCGCTTTCATGACAGTAATACCGCACCGCGCTAATCTATTGCAAAACCGCAATCAACTGCATCAGTTTCTGTTAAATTGCCAGCAGTCTTTAACCGAAAAAGATCGCACAAAAATAGTTAGTATTTCTCAGGAAATTGACCCCCTCGATCCGCTAGCTGTACTGCAAGAGATTTCCCAACCTTGTCAGCGGCACTTTTACTTTGAAAAAAGAGACCCAATTGGTGGCAAAAGTTTTGCAATTGCCGCCCTTGATTCGGCAATCCATCTCACAGTAGCAGGAACCGATCGATTTGCTAGCGCTCAAGATTTTATTCGTGCAACACTTGCCAGTACAATTACCATTGGTGCGGAACGCTTACCATTTAGCGGGCCTCACTTTTTTTGCAGTTTTGCTTTTTTTGATGATAATATTGCTTCTAATTCTTACTTTCCGCCCGCTACCATATTTTTACCAAAATGGCAGATTTCTCGACAACAAGATAGCTGCATCCTCGTCGCGAATGCCCTTGTAGAGAAAGATATAAACGTTAAAAATATCGCTGAAAACATTTGGCAAACTTTTGATAAAATTGCATCTCGCCAATACCCTGAATTAACTAATTATATCCATAATTCAATATCCTTCAAACAAATACCTGTAAATGATGCCAGTCAATTTAAAACATCAGTCAAATCTGCCTTAGAATTGATAAAGTCTAAATATTTTAGTAAAATTGTTTTATCCCAAGCAATAAATGTGATTTCTCAAACCAGTTTTAGTGTCATCGATTCATTGAACAACTTGCGTCTCACTTATCCAGGTTGCTATGTATTTTCAACCAGTAACGGCAAAGGTCAAAACTTTATTGGGGCTAGCCCCGAACGCTTAATTAGCATTCATAATAATCAGTTATCAACAGATGCTTTAGCTGGGTCAGCACCGAGGGGGAAAACGGAAACAGAAGATGTGATTTTAGCGACAGGTTTGTTGCACAGTGAAAAAGATATTAGAGAACATCAAGTTGTGATTGATTTTATAGTCGATCGCCTGTCTAAACTCGGCATAACTCCGAATTTTTCCCCACTTCCTAGACTGCTGCAACTATCAAACATTCAGCATTTGTGGACACCCATAACTGCTAAAATTCCGACTGGTATTCATTTATTAAAGATTTTAGCTCAACTGCATCCAACCCCAGCGGTGGCGGGCGTACCCAGAGATATCGCCCTAGAGCAAATTCGCCGCTGCGAAACCTACGATCGCTCTTTGTACGCAGCACCCATCGGCTGGATAGATGCCCGTGGTAATGGGGAATTTGCCGTCGGGATTCGATCGGCATTGATCAATGGCGATCGGGCTATACTCTATGCTGGAGCCGGTATTGTCGTGGGTTCGGAACCCGAAAAGGAACTAGCAGAAATTCAGCTCAAATTACAACCACTTTTAAATGCTTTGGTTTAATTCATAGGACTTATGTAAAAACAGGTTTCACACGCTACTGATAGCGGTAGGGTGCGTCGCTGCCTGATTTTCTTTCACAGCCAAACAGATTGTTGAAAGCGACGCACCCTACAATCTCTAAGAAATTAAGCAAAGCCTAGGAACCAGTTAACAAACAGAACAAAATGATAGATTTTCGCAACACAAACACCCTCTGGGCTTCAATCTTAGCCGAAACTTTGCAGCGCCTGGGATTAACTACCGCCGTGATTTGTCCCGGTTCGCGATCGGCACCTTTAACAATTGCCTTTGCCCAAAACAACAAAATAGAAACTATTCCCATTTTAGACGAACGTTCTGCCAGCTTTTTTGCATTAGGAATCGCCAAAAAATCAGGTTTAGTAACAGCACTGATTTGTACATCGGGAACCGCCGCAGCTAACTTTTATCCTGCTATCATAGAAGCCAGAGAAAGTCGAATTCCGTTGCTCATTTTCACAGCCGATCGACCTCCCGAACTCCGGGATTGTCACGCGGGACAAGCGATCGACCAAGTGAAAATCTACGCCAACTATCCCAACTGGCAAGCCGAATTAGCCATACCTGCTGCCTGCCTAGGGATGCTAGGCTATTTGCGGCAGACGATCGTGTATGCTTGGGATCGATCGCAATTTCCAACTCCCGGCCCCGTTCACCTCAACATTCCCTTTCGCGATCCGCTTGTACCCATTTCAGACATTGCTGTAGAAGCTTTAAAAACACAATTCGATATGGAAGATTTCTTTGCAGGATTAGAACCCATTGTTGCAGGAGAAACTTCTACCCCCCCCAGCCCCCCCTTGTTAAGGGGGGGAGTCGGAAGTGCAATAGAACAATGGCAAAAGTGCAGCAGGGGGATAATTATTGCAGGGGTTGCACAGCCTCAGTTTGCCGAAAAATATTGCAGGGCGATCGCCCAAATTTCCCAACTATTAAACTGGCCAGTTTTAGCAGAAGGACTATCCCCACTCAGAAACTACGCCCAACTCAACCCCCATCTAATTTCCACCTACGACTTAATCCTGCGAAACCGCGAACTAGCAGATAAATTAACCCCAGAAATCGCTCTTCAAATCGGAGACTTACCCACAAGCAAAGAACTGCGAAACTGGCTAGAAAAAACCAAACCCAAACGCTACATAATCGACCCCAGTCACCACAATTTCGATCCCCTACACGGCAAAACAACTCACCTGCGAACCTCCCCAGAAAATCTAGCTACTGCTATCTCCTTTCATGTCCCCCCCCTTACGAAGGGGGGGCTAGGGGGGGTTCAAACCTCTCCATCCCACGAATACCTCCAACTTTGGCACAACACCGAAACCCAAGTCAGACAAACAATAGATCAAAACTTTGCAGCAATAAACAACATCATCGAACCCAAAGTTTCCTGGCTGCTGTCCCAAATCTTGCCAGCAAAAACACCGATATTTATTTCTAATAGTATGCCCGTCAGAGATGTCGAGTTTTTCTGGAAGCCAAACAACTTAGAAATAAAACCTTTTGTCAATCGTGGCGCTAACGGCATAGATGGCACATTCTCAACAGCTTTAGGAGTTGCCCACCGCAATCAAAGCAGTATCCTGTTAACAGGAGATTTAGCACTTTTGCATGACACCAACGGTTTTTTAATTAACAATAAATTCGTCGGTCATTTAACAATTATTTTAATTAATAACAATGGCGGCGGCATCTTTGAAATGTTGCCAGTTGCCAAATTTGACCCGCCCTTTGAAGAGTTTTTTGCCACACCGCAGCATATAAACTTTGCTCAGTTGTGTGCAACTTATGGCGTGGAACACCAAAAAATTGATGATTGGGAGCAGTTAAAAGAAAAATTAAGTTTTCTACCAAATAACGGGATTCGGGTCTTAGAATTGGCAACAGATAGGCGTGCCGATGCTAAATGGCGACAAGAGAATCTCAGTAAATTTGCCAAAGGTTTGTAATTTTCTGGAATGACGCACGGCGCGATCGAAGAAACCGGATTTTTTCCAAAATACACAGGTTGCAGCCCGCAGATTCGGTAAAAAACCCGGTTTCTGACCACCCGTGCGATCGCGACTAACTAATTTAAACTGCTACTTGAGCTAGCAGCGAATCTAACTGCCCTTCTGCGTCAAGTTTGTGAATGTCATCGCAGCCGCCTACGTGCTGGTTGTTAATAAAAACTTGGGGCACGCTGCGGCGTCCGTTAGCCCGATCGGCCATTGCATTTCTAGCCGCTTCGTCGCCGTCAATTTTGTATTCGGTGTAATTTACGCCTTTCCACCACAGCAGTGTTTTGGCGCGGATACAGTAGGGACAGGTTTGCCAAGTATAGATTTCCACATTGGCTTTGATACGATCGGGCGATCGGCCCAAAATGGGATTCAGAAAATCAAGCATTTTCGGTACAGGGGTAAAAATTGAACTGGTTGAGAGATTAAATCATTTTAGCGAAACACCATCAATCCCGCGTCGTACCAAAGGTTAGGCTGGGATGCAATTACCCGCCGCACCCGTAGCGCTGTGATTCGCGTCACACATTTACTCTAGTGCGATCGCTTACGTACACCCTAAATAATCACCTACAGAACCTCCTTAATATCACTGATCTTTTGAGGAAACCAAGGGATTATGAATATATCGAATTCAACCGCACTGCCATGAACGCTTTACAACTCCTCCCCGGCGCTATCTCTGAAATCCTCGCTTCTGTAACCGACACAGGCGTTTTGACTTTGGCCGATCGCTACGGTTTGATGGCCGCCACCTTAGACGAGTCGCTGAATGACGAAGACAGAGGCTGCGTAAACCGCTTGCTGCGGGCAGTGTTCAGAGGCCGGGTGAAAATGGTCAACGAACTTTCAGCGTAACCGGGATTTGCAGTTTTGTTCTGATGGTAAGGTGAGTCAGCGGTAGATAAAGATGGCGAAATTGGTTGGCAGCCGATCGCCCCGCCGGAGTCCCAGAGACTTGATATAACGGCAACTTGAATTCGATTTAAAAGTTTTCTCCTCCAACAAAACAACGGTTTTTTCGATTTGCAGCCTGTAACGGGCTGCTTTTTGTTGGACGGCTAATCGCGGATTTCGAGGTTGTACTGACGGCAGAGGGCCATCAGTTTTTGTTGGAAGCGATCGCGCACGCTGTCGGGAGAGACAATAACGCAATCTTCCCAGTAAGGAGCTATTTCGCGAAAAAACCAGAAGGTATTGGAGATATTCCGAGTCACTCGTCTAATTGGCGGATCGCCTTCTAATTCGCTGACTTCCACATCCCCTTGCTTGCGCCTGTAGTTAAAGGCAAGTCTGCCGGATAAGTGAAATTCTACGGGAATTCGATCTAAATCTGGCAGCCAAGGTCGATCGACCGAAATTACCGCAGCATCTTCAATGCGATCGAGCAGTAGTGTCCAGTTGTGTTCGAGTCCCGGTACATCTTGATTTCCCTCAGATTCCTCGCAGCGGCACATTAAATACTGTCGCTTTTCAATCGGGACAATCCGTGCGTGCAAGACTGTGTAATTCCAAAGTCGATCGGCTGCATCTCGATAGGAAAGGCGAAATGGTTGGTTTCTGTGGATGAAGCTATCGATTTTTTGCCGCCAAACAGATAAGGGGTTTCTCAAAAACCGATCGATTTCGGCCCGGAAGGGGAGAGTTAGTTCGCTGCGAGAGCTCAATAATTCTGCAATTTCCAGCGCTTCATCGATTTTGCCCAAGTCAAGCAATTGCTGTCGGGCGATGTCTAGGGCTTGGATGCGGGTTTGGGGCCAGTCGTGGTTCGGGGCGATCGTCAGTTGGCGGCGGGCGATCGCTTCTATCAGTTTGGATATGTTCGGGCGATCGCCCCACGTCTTCCCGAATTCTTGGGCCAAGGCTTCCAACTCAGTTTTATCTCGTTCGGAAACCGACAGGGTGATCGATTGACCTTTGCGACTCATAAGTATACGGACACTTCTTCATTGTACAGGCTTGATAATCTCAATTATCGGTGTCACTATGGGGAATATCCACTTTCTACGGACACAGATTTAGCATATGTCCGATTACCAGATTACTCTCAGATCCGTTTACTCCTGTCCCGCTGCGGAAATTCCCAAGAAAGTCAAATTACCAGAAGGTTGGACACTTGCTTGGCATCAACTCGAAACTTTAAAAGCAATTCGCGATCCGAATATTGATGTCATTTTCAATTTTGCGATCACTAGCGATGGCAAAAGTTTAGCCGCTTTGTTAGAAACATTGCAGACAGATTGTTGTGCAGTGGCGCTATATCCGACGAATGAACTGGCGCGAGATCAGGAGACTCAAATTAAGCGCTATATCGAACAATTCCAACCCGAACATCAACCCCGCGTTGTCCGACTCAGTGGCTCGGAATTAGAAATCTATGCAGAAAATGAAAAACTGAGAAAAGCAGCCGCGATCGCATCTCGCACAGGTCAATCAGAGATTTTATTAACGAATCCCGATATCTTGCACTATCTGCACCGAGGAGCGTATTTAAGCTCTGAAGATAGCCCTGATAAACTGTGGGGTCGAATCGACAAAGATTTTGACATATTCATTTTTGATGAATTTCATGTTTTTGCGGCTCCTCAGATTGCCAGCGTCATCAATACCCTGTTATTGATTCGCCATACAAACCGCCGGAAAAAGTTTGTATTTTTGTCAGCAACTCCAGACGATCAATTAATTGGCAGACTAGAAACAGCAGGGTTTCGCTGTCAAACTATCGACCCTTTAAAAGCAGGAAAATATCAGTTTCCCGATCGCCCTGCCGAAATAGAACAGTTGCAAAGCGACGGCTGGCGGCAGATATTAAGGGAAAGTACGCTGACTTTTATTTCCCTAGAACCAACTTCAAAAGCTTCTGAAAATTGGCTGAAAGACAGCGCAAATCACATCCTGACTCACTTTAAACACAATCCGGGAAGCAAAGGAGCGATTATCCTGAATTCAATTGCTGCCGTCAAGCGGCTGACACCATTTTTTCGAGAATTGTTCGCGCCTCACGGTTTAATTGTTGGCGAAAATACTGGATTGTCGGGAAAGACGGAAAAAGAGCGATCGCTCTCGTCAGATTTAGTTCTCGGTACCAGCACAATTGATGTCGGGGTAGACTTCAAAATCAATTTGCTGATTTTTGAATCCGCCGATGCGGGTAACTTCATCCAAAGATTGGGAAGGTTGGGGCGACACGATGGCTGCGATCGCAATGGGGAGTTTATTCCGTTTAAAAATTTCACAGCCATCGCACTCACCCCTAATTTCTTAGTCGAACGCTTGTTTGCAGGCGATACTGCCACTTTAGAGTCTAGTGGAATTTACGATCGTCCTTTTTTCTATCAACAAATTCGCGAAAACTACCGCCAAATCAACAATTTTGAGGGATATTATTCGCGGTGGGGTGCTGTGCAGTCAGTTCAACTTTGCTGGGAATTAGGGCACAAGACAATTAAGCAGCAGTACGCAACAAGTCAGAAGGCTTTTCAGGAATCTGCTCAAAAAGTATTTAAAACTAGCTTGGGGAAAGTGGCAGGTAATATTAAACAGTGGGGCAAAGAGTGGCAAGAGCGATCGGGAAATAAGACAGGAAATCCGATAGTTGAAGATGCTAGCAGTTTTCGAGGTTCTAGTCCCCTGCAATGTGGCATCTGCGATTTAACCGAATCCCACGAGGCAGACAAATTTAAAACTTACGATTTACCAGGAATTTTGAGCAACTTGGAAATCGAACCGATGACGGAATTTGCATTTATGCGAATGTTGAACGAGACATCTGAACGCATTGGGCAACCGATCGCCAAAGGTCGATTTAAACACTGTCTTGCTTTTTTGAAATTGCGTAGTTATCGGGAGGAAAGATTGAATTGGAAATTTACTTATTCAGGCATTTTAGAAGAAAATGCTGCTGCTTGGAAAGTTCAGGTTTTGACGGGGATTGAGGTTGTGCAACCTGAGAATTATTGGATCGGGGAAATCAACAAGCGTTTGAAGAAGCAAGCATTGGTTTGTTATGTGCTGCGCTATCCGGTGGCTGAAGTGCGATCGCGCCTGCGACTGCCGGTGCACTTTCAGATTTATCCGATTTGCGATCGGTACAGCATCCACGATGCGACTGCACCTTATTCGATCGCCTTTGGGCAGTCGGCGCTGTTGGTAGACAC
>JANYGO010000205.1 GCA_025362325.1 Cyanobacteriota bacterium
CGATCAGGTACATTAAGCCGCCCGTCCACACTATTTGCCTCGGTTCGGCAATGGGCATGGCTGCGATGCTGTTAGCGGCTGGTACAAAGGGCTTTCGGGCGAGTTTGCCCCACGCTTCGATCGTGTTGCACCAACCCAAGGCTTACACGCGGGGTCAAGCCAGCGACATTCAAATTCGGGCGAAGGAAGTGCTGGCAAATAAGGCGACGATGCTTGATATTTTTGCAAGCTGTACTGGCCAACCGATCGACAAAATTACTAAAGATATGGATCGGTTGCTGTACATGACTCCCCAGGAAGCTAAAGAATACGGTTTGATCGATCGCGTTCTGGAAAGTTCGGAAGAATTGGCGAAACCGCTGGCTGCTGGAGTCATCTAACTGGCTGTGAAAGAAAGTTGGGAATTTTCAGATTGCTTCGTTACTCGCAATGCTTCGCGGTTTTCAGTTAAAAAGTTAAAACTCCTGAAATCGCGGAGCGTTGCAATTAACTAAATAAACTCAAAATTCGCAACTAAAATCCTTTCTGTTTGCATCGAAATCCTACTTTTCGGAGTGCATAGTGAGCGTCCCGATCGCACTCAGATTTAATTCTGGTGTGACCGGATTAGAGATAGTAAGGAGCCAGACAGTTAGGAGGTTCTCAAGGGCTGAAATAATTGCTGTTCTTCCTTCTTCCCTCTTGCTTCTTCCCTCTTGCTTCTTGCTTCTTCCTTCTTCCCTCTTCCTTCAAAACTGTCAATTACCAACTAAAAGGAGTTCCGAATTATGCCTATAGGTGTGCCAAAAGTTCCCTACAAAATGCCTGGTGGTTATGATACTCAGTGGATTAATATCTACGATCGCCTTTACCGGGAACGGATTATTTTCTTGGGTAAAGATATTGACGATGAAATTGCCAATCAAATCAT
This sequence comes from Cyanobacteriota bacterium, assembly GCA_025362325.1. Taxonomy (GTDB): domain Bacteria; phylum Cyanobacteriota; class Cyanobacteriia; order Cyanobacteriales; family Microcoleaceae; genus Microcoleus. Next base: position 911 of record JANYGO010000205.1, read on the forward strand.
CGCTGTGATGCTCTATCTGGATTCGGAAGATTCAGGCAAGGATATCATTTTGTACATCAATTCCCCAGGTGGGATGGTGTCGGCAGGTATGGCTATTTTTGATACCATGCAGCACATTAAATCGGACGTGGTGACGATTTGTGTGGGCTTGGCTGCTTCGATGGGTTCTTTCCTGCTGGCGGCCGGTACGAAGGGGAAACGCTTAGCTTTGCCTCACTCGCGGATCATGATTCACCAGCCTTCTGGGGGCGCGCGGGGACAAGCAACGGATATTCAGATTGAGGCGAAGGAGATTCTGCGCCTACGCCACCAACTCAACGGTATCTATGCTAAAAATACCGGGAAGCCGATCGAGAAAATCGAGAAAGACATGGATCGCGACTATTTCATGTCGGCTGAGGAAGCCAAAGAATACGGCTTGATCGACAAAGTGGTAGAAGATCGTCCTTAACAGTTGACAGTTGACCTGTGACAGTTGACAGTGAAGTTTTTAGGCAGGGGATTTAAGCCCCTGCCTAAAAACAATCCACCTAAAGGTGGGGGCTTAAATCCCCTGTGATGCAGGTAAGTGATTTTTATAGCGAAGTAGTGCGGGCAATCCTCGCACTACAACCTAGTTCGCAGTAAATTTTGGCAGAATCTTTACATTTAAGGATTCTGCCATATTTAATGGTATTATAAAACTTGATTCATGCTAAATGGATATTGCAGATTATTACCGACAGTTAGGACTAAGGTCTGGTGCGAGTTTATCGCAAGTTAAGGCTTCTTATCGGCAGTTAGCCAGACAGTATCACCCCGATGTGAATCCGGGAAACGAACAGGCTAAAAATAAGTTTATTGCTATTACTGAGGCTTATAAGTTCCTGGTGAATATTGCGCCCGCCGATGTTGCGGAGTCGAAAGTTGCTAATTCGACTGTGCCGCCTCCTCCGACACCGCCAGCGCAGGCGGTGAAAGCTCAACAGCAGACAGTTAAGGTGACTCGGAAAAAGCAACCGAATCCAGATAGCCAGGATTTGTCGGCTGCGGACAAAAAGTTAAAGCAAGATGCTTATTTTGAACTGCAACAGTTGCTGAAATATCAGAGGTTCCCGCGGGCGATCGCCCTAATTGAGGGTTTGGCGCAGCGGGTGCCCGAAGATCAGGAGGTGCGTCAGTGGCAGGCGATCGCC
>JANYGO010000209.1 GCA_025362325.1 Cyanobacteriota bacterium
ACTGCGATAAAGACAGCACCAAACTGCTAGGGATTGATTTAGGAAAGATCTCAGGATTTGTGTACTCTGGGGTCAACCTTGAGCTTTGGTTTGACGGTGCGTCCGAGGCTTTGTGCATCGAAAAGTCTTCAGTTCAGCCTCAAGCTTTTTCTCAATTGATTGAGGCACTAGAGGATGAATTTCCCGAACTCTACGGGGATGAATTTTTAGGCGAAGTGGAAGAAGACGATCTGCCTTACTAGCTCAATAAAATGCCCTGCGATCGCCGCAAACGATCCAGGGCCGATTGTTCAATTATCACGGAGAACAACATGAATAATATAGCACCTTCAGAAGGAAAAATCCCTCCCTGTGAGGAGCCTTTAGAATTTTGTCCGATCCAACTCTATTGGCTGGTCAGCCATCAATTTCAGTGGGATTTACATCAGTTCGCCCTAGCCTATGGATGGGATGTCGGCACAATTCAAAAGTGGATGTACCACGTTCGCCCACCATCAAAAAAAGCCAGAGTCACGGCTTTCTTGCTTAAGAAAGAATGGGGCCTGTAAATCAATAGGGGGCTGCGTATCCTACCAACGCAGGTTAAAAAACAACAGAATCAAGTGTTTCCTAGGACTGCCAGGCCTAGGAATTTTTTTATCTTTTTTGGACTTTACCCCTTCAGCGAGAGGGGTTTATCTTGGTTGTATTCGGATGCGGATTGGGTGCGTACCAAAACGCACCAGCACCCGAATCCAACCAAATCATCAATGAGGTAGCACTACAAGAATGTGAAAAGCGCTAGTGCAGAGCATTACAGAATAACGCAAGAAGTATTGAGGAGTTTGCAGATTTCACCGACAACTTTAAGAAATTACTGCAAACTCCTCACCGAAGTAACACCAGATGAGTTTCAGCACAAGAAGTACGAAAGTATTTACACGCCTGAAAGTTACGCAGCGCTGGAGAAAGTTCGGAAGCTTTTCCTAAGTGGCTGGAGCAAAAAACAAGTCAAAGATAAATTAGCAAAAGAAGGAATTTAGTTATGCAGGCACAAGTAATTATTCAGCAGCTTGGAATCACCCCAAATCGCTTTGCAACAATCGTTACAGGCTTGTTTGGTGAAGCGGACGCAAAATTAGAATTTACTCAAGAAGAAGCCGAGCAAGTTGAAGGAGTTGTGAAATTTATCAGGCTCCACAACGAGCGATCGGTAAAAAAGGCGGTAGAAGCTTACAGGCAAGGAATTGCCACAGAATCCCGAGTCGATCCGCGCAAGCAGCAGTTCAGTAATTCAGTCAAACCAGCAGCCGTTGAAGGGCTAGGGGCGGCTTTGAACAATGCAAACGAAACTGCCAAAGTCTTGGCAGAGCGGCAAGTGACAGCAATTCTAGAATTGACAAATACCTACGTTGCCGACTGGCTGGTGAATGGAATTCCAGTAGACGTAATTTCTCAGGAATCTTTGGAGCGGTTGCAATCTTCTAGTGATGAAATCTACGCAGCTACCTTGGGAAAAATCGACAGTGTGGGCAATTACTTACCCGCACTTGCTCAGGAGTTTTCCACTCCAAAAAAACTATTGAGTGCTGCGATCGACTAAATGAACGGCGGCTGCTGGCACTCCTAATTCTGTCAGCAGCCAAAAATCAAAATATTCAGGAGTCCGAAATGCTCAATTTTATCAAAGCACTGTGGCGTGAATTGCGTCAGCCGATACCCGAAACTGTCCCCTTATATTTGTTAGTAGGGGTTTAAAAGGTGCAGCAACAAAAACAGCAGATTCCTATCAACCTCGAACAAGGCGGAATGATAGGAGTATTTACCACTACACCAAAAGTAACAGCAGGGTTTCCTAGAATCTTCCTCTTTTTCACTGGCATCCTAGCAGGTCTAGCAATTGGAGTTGCAGGAGCATTGCTAATTACCGACAGGCAAATTTCCGAGGCTAAGGACACCGCTAAATTAGAACAACTTCAGAGGCAAAGATTACAGCAGCAGATTAACCATTTTTGTCAGGAGAACCAAAAGTGACTGAATCTGAATTAATTAAGGCAACTACGGCTACCGTCCAACTAGGCGATCTACCAGTTGACGGGTACATGATGCCAAACGGGGAATTTCGAGCTGGTATTGCCGGGGCTTCAGTATTGCTCGGTCACGGAAAAGATTGGTTTAACAGGTTGGCGTCAAGGAGTCCGAACAAGCTCAAAGCCTTGCAGGATGGAGGTTTTACAGGTCGCGTTCAAGCTGTAGTCATCCCCAGAGAGCCGGGAACTAGAGGGGCATCGCGGGCCCAAACTATCAGCCTCAAAGACCTCACAACACTGATAACTGTTGAGGCGCTTTCTGGCAACAAACGAGCGATCGCACTTCAAGCCGCATTTACTTTAGGTGGACTGGACGCTTTATTCAGAGATGCCTTTGGAATGCCGCAGCAATCTCGGGATGACAGGCGGCGGTTCTTTGGCATGACTTATGACGAGTTTCTTCAGGTGCTAGCTGACAACCGGGCGGAGTTGGAAGCGCTGCGACTGCCGGGTGACGATTTGTACTACCCAGAGAGTAAGGAATAAAAACCATGAGTGATGACTTTTTCACAACAATGCTTGCCGGTGACGCTCAGGCTAGTTTTGACAATGAACTCAATATTGGGCAATCTCAGGGCGATCGCCTTTTGGGCAATCTGGGAGTGCCTACCGGGCGGTTAACTGATGAAAGCGTTGCAGCATTTGAAAAAACCACCGAGAACGAAGTAGCTCAGTTAGCCTTGCAACGTAAACTGACTGGATTTGCAAGAACCTATACAAACGCAATTGCCAGAATTGCGGAAGAAGAAAATAAGCGACGAGAACAGGGAATTTTAACCCAGCAAAAGCTTAACGAACTGAAGGCAGAAGCTGTTAAAGCCTGGGCAAAATACCAGTCTGCAACGCAAGTTTTAATGGTGCAAACCCAAAATGATGTGAGTTTAATCGGCTACAAAACCGCTAAGGAAATCTTGCACCAAAATAAGATTCACTTACTCGATCGGGAGAAGGAAGATAAGCGATATGAAACCCGCTATCAGCTAGCAGAAACCCGCCACAACAATTGGATAGCCAAAATCCAAGAAACTGTAGCCAGTGCGATCGGCAAACTCCAGGGCGGAAGTTCCCAGCAGCTCTCCCAGGGGCAAACTCAGAAAGTATTTGGCATTTTCGACAACAAGAAAGTGACATAAAGATAAATTATTGGGAGGAAGGCGTGATAGACAAAATATTAATTTTTGCAAGCTGGCTAACCGCAGGAATTGGAGCGGTTAGCTTCTTTTCCCTAATTTGTAGGTTTTCCCCCGGTCTCAGAATTCCCTTTTTATTGCTGCTGGGGACTATTCTGCTGATTTTGGCAATCGTTGGTTTATTCGCATCTGGCACTCGCCCTTGGATAGCCTTAATTTCCGCAGTTGTTTTTATCGGAGGGGTATTTGTATGGCTGCTGTAGTTCGTTCTGATCGCTTTTACCTAGGATGTGGAAATCTGGCAGGAGCAGTTATCTGCCTTCCCCTCTGCTGGGGATTACCCTCGCCAGATTGGGCGGCACTGAAATTTGGAGCAGCACTCGGTAGTGCCGCTCTGGGAGCCAATGCGGCTCGGTTACTTTCCCAGCATTCGGAGTCTGCGCCAATTCGGGCCGCTTGGAAAGAATCAGTAGTCACTGTGGATGCGGCGTGGATCGAACAACTGGCGATCGCGAACTTGCCGCCAAATTGTCAGTTGCCAGTTTCCTCAGGCAGAAGTGAAAATTATTTGCTGCCAGTCCAAACGGCACAGCTAAATTTTCAGCCGATCGCCCAACCTGAAGATTTCCAGCAGCCGCCAGAACGGGGGGACGATCGCAAAATCTACGGCAAGATGCCCGGTCTGAATTGGTATCCCTCAGTTTTAATTTACGGAATTCCCGGCGCCGGCAAAACTACATTTGTTGAGGGGGAGGTTAAAAAAAGACTGGCGGCAGGCCACCAAATAATAGCTTTAGATCCTCACACTGCTTTTGGTCAGTGGGAAGATTGCGAAGTAGTCGGCGCCGGGATGGATTATGCAGCAATCGATTCTAAAATGGTGTGGTTTGAGAAGGAAATTGAGCGCCGTTATAAAATTCGTAAAGCTCACCCCAATCCTAAATTTGAGCCTTTGACAATTGTCACTGAAGAATTTACAAATTGGGCGACGCGGTGCAAACACAGCGACAAGCACTTTAAAACTGTAAATTCCGACATTCGCAAAGTTGAATGCTATTCGATTATCGTTACCCAGACCCGCACTCTTGCAGGCTTAGGAGACGCTAAAGGAATGGCTTCATTGCGCGATGAGGCAATGCTGGAAGTGCAAATCTTGGGCGATTACAGTCCCCACACGCAGAAGGCAACACCAAGGTTTGAGGTATTAGTAAAAATGCCCGGCCAGGCTTTAAG
>JANYGO010000255.1 GCA_025362325.1 Cyanobacteriota bacterium
TTTGTCGATTCTACTTGATCGCCCGTGCTCTGTCGATCGTCCGTTGTCTGTCGATCGTCCGTTGTCTGTCGATCGTCCGTTGTCTGTCGATCGTCCGTTGTCTGTCGATCGTCCGTCAAAAGATCTCAAATGGGTTCTATACATAACAAACATTTTTAGTTTTTTCCTCGATTTTTTTCTATATTTTGAGGCAGAGTCAGCCGCTCTTTATCAAAACTTTAAAAAACTACCGCTGTTGCCGCTCTATATTAAAGTTTCGGTAAAATCTTCGATTTCTCGTTGCTAATAAAAGCATTAGCTGTATCCAGAAACCAGCCCGTAAATGTTGCGAAATATAAAGTTAATTTCAGGTAGAGCGGTTAAGTATTATTACTGATAAAGATGACAGCAAATACTTGCAAATTGCTGTTTATACTGACAGTATTGACATTGATGCTGCTTTGACGAGCCTTCAAGCTAACCTTAAAGCTGCTGGCGATTACCTGCGGGATAGCTACGCAGCGCGTAAATCATCCCCAATTTTCCACATAAATATTGGGGATGATGTGTCAAACTACAGATGTTTCTTGCATGATGTTCTACAATTAATACAGCCTGTCACTTGATGGCGGATATGAATAGAATTTCAGTCAACCGTAAAATTTATTTTGGCAAACATTGCATAGCAACTACGCGCATTACTGTACAAAGTGTTCTCGAATTGCTGGCTGAGGGACTTTCATTTGAAGAGATTATTCGAGACTATTATCTAGATTTGCAGGTAGAGAATATTTGTGGCTGCGTGCGGTACGCTTAAATTATCGTTGAGGCAATTCACGCTACCGAAAAGACGGTGAATCAGGCTCCTTCAACTCTGCCAAAGCTACTTTTACGCACGCACAAACATCTTTCCAATCACGATTTGATAGATGTCCAATCCGAACCAAGTTAGCAGACGGCGGTAGAGTGACGATGAAGCTGCGGAAAACGGATGCAACTCGCAAACCTGCTGCGGCCCAATCGTGAAGTGTACAGTCTGTAGCCCCTAGATCCGTCGTTTGAGTGGTGATAAGTCCGACTATGACATCGGGACGAGTTGCGTGATAAGTTGCTGACGAGAGAACCACAGCAGGACGGCGTTTAATACCCGTCACACCGGGAAAATCTACTGTGACTACTTCACCGGGATTGAATGTCACCCTTGTTACTCCTCGCTGTCAGGGAAAAGCATAGATGCGTACTGTAAAGAGAAGGTTGTTATATCGGTTCGATCGTCCTCCGTCCAAGTATCGCTTCGATCGATAACCGACACATTTTTCTCAACTAAATCGTTGAGTATAAGATTCGCTAAGCGCAAACGTTCCGTCAGCGACAGATTGCGGACAACATCAGTATAAATTTCTTGAGCAGTTGTTGGCATAGTAAAACCTCCTGTCCCTTATCTTAACCTGAATCAGCAGTTTTGTGCAGCGAGGGGAAGTAAATTCAGCTAAAAACCGGGATTAATGCAGATAAATTTACCTGCATTAATCCCGGTTTTTACACAGTAGATTAAGCTGCAACTAAACCGCTGTGTCTTAACAAAGCTTTAGTGCTCGGTTCGCGTCCCCGGAATGTTTTAAACACTTCCATCGGGTGCAAACTGCCGCCCAATCCTAACACTGTATCTCGGAAAAGTTTACCTGTAGAGGCGATCGCACTTTCATCTTCCAAACCAGCCTCCTCAAACGCCGCAAAAGCATCAGCACTGAGCACTTCCGCCCATTTATAACTGTAATAGCCAGCCGCATAGCCGCCCGCAAAAATGTGTCCGAAAGCGCACAAAAATGCGTCTTCTTCCAGAGGAGGCAAAACAGTTGTAGTTTTAGCGATGCGCTTGCGGACATCCGCCACAGTTTCGCTGCCGCCCGATCGATAACCGTGGTGCAATTCGATGTCAACACTGCTAAGATGTACTTGCCTGAGCATGGCGCTACCGCTCATGTAGTGGCGCGCTGCTAGCAGTTTTTGGTAATAGTGTTCCGGCAAAGTTTCCCCAGTTTGGTAATGCTTCGCCATCCCGAATAACGTCGCCCTATCGTAACACCAATTTTCCATAAATTGACTGGGCAATTCCACCGCATCCCACTCAACATTATTGATGCCCGAAGCCCCAGGATAATCTACCGTTGTCAGCATATGCTGCAAACCGTGACCGAATTCATGAAACAAAGTTTCTACTTCCAAGAAAGTCATTAAACTCGGTTTGTCGTCAACCGGAGGACTTTGGTTGCACACCAAATAAGCCACCGGCAACCGCATTGTAGTCTTGCCCGATTCCACGAATTTAGCGCGCACCACGCACTCGTCCATCCAAGCACCGCCGCGCTTTTCTTCCGGGCGGCTGTAGGGATCTAAATAGAAATTGGCGATCGCATTTCCGGCTTCGTCATCTATTCTAAAATAGCGCACATCTTTGTGCCAAACAGGAGCTTGACCGTCCGTCGCCGTTACTGTCACGCCGAACAGCCGTTTTACTAATCCAAATAACCCCTCCAATACCTGCGGCAAAGCAAAATAAGGACGCAATTCTTCGGCACTGAAAGCAAACTTTTCTTCCCGCTGCCTTTCCGACCAAAAACCGATATCCCAGTGCTTCAAATCCCCAGCTTCCGCAGCGCCTTTGGCGGCAGCAAAAGCTTTCAATTCTTCTAAATCTTTGACAGCAGAATTGTAACTAGCTAAGCGCAATTCTTCTAACAAAGCTTCCACTGTTGCAACATCGGGAGCCATTTTGCTCGCCAAGCTCAATTCGGCATAACTGCTAAAGCCGAGTAAAGCAGCTTTTTCGTGGCGCAGTGCTAAAATGCGATCGGTCAAAGGCCAGTTATTCAAATCTCCGCTACTTGCTCTGCCAATCAAAGCTTTGTACAACTTTTCGCGCAACTCCCGGCGGGTACTGTGCTGCATGAAAGGGCCGTAACTGGGGAAGTCTAAAGTAATCCGCCAAGGGCCGTTTTCGGCATCCGCATTTTCTGCACCAGCAGCGCGAGCGGCTTGAGCTGCTAAACTCAACAAACTCGGCGGTAAACCATCAATTTCGTCTTTGTTTGTGAGGGTGATACTGAAAGCTTTGGTAGCGTCGAGGACGTGATTGGAAAATTGGGTAGTAATTTCGGCCATTTCTAATTGAATGGCATTGAAACGCTCTTTTTGCTCGCCTTCTAAACCAACGCCAGAGAGTTGAGCATCTCGGAGGGCAGCTTCGACAATTCGCTGTTGAGCTGACTCTAAGCTGTCCCAATTTTCGCTAGCCCGCAGCGCTTTAAAAGCTTCATAAAGCGGTTTGCTTTGACTGAGCTTGCTCCAAAATTTTACTACTTCTGGCTGCACTGTTTCGTGGGCCGATCGCAATTCCGGGCTATTTTTCACACCCATCAAATGTCCGACAATGCTCCAAGTCCAATTTAAACGCTCTCCGAGCAGTTGCAGCGGTTCTACTAAGCCGCTCCAAGTCGGCTCAACAGACGCTTCTAAGGCAGCTAGCGAGGCTTCTAGTTCGGTCAGCAGTTGGGTAACGGCGGGGACTACGTGTGAGGATGCGATCGCATCAAACGGTGGCAATCCTTTGCCAATTAGTAATGGGTTATCAGTAACAGTTACGGTTGCGGTCATTTAATTTTCTTGTAACAGGTTGAAAACAGGTGAACTAAACAGATTACCTTTTCAATTTGTAACACAGTTGTCCACAAAGTTGGACTCCAGCCGGGAGAGGAAGAGAGGGGGAGAGGGGGAGAAGGGGAGAAGGGGGAGAAGGGGAGAGGGGGAGAAGGGGAAAATATTCCTTCTGACTGATGACTAATGACCAATGACTAATCACTAATGACAACTATCAACTATCAACTGCCAACTGCCAACTGTCAACTGCCAACTGTCAACTGTCAACTGTCAACTGTCAACTATCTTGTGTGTGCTGCAACTCCTTGACAACCGAGATTAAGCGCTTGAGATGAGGTTTAACAACTTCTTGCTGCTCGTGTTCCAAACGATGAATTTGAGCTTGAACTACAGACAAATCTGGAGTCGATTGGTGCGCCGGAGCTTGCACTTGACTTTGCAGATTAGCCATGACTTTCTGGATTTCCAAAAATCGAGTATTTACTACTTCCCAGTCGTCTCTGGTGAGTGCAGTTTCTGTCAAGCATTGTGTCGCGCTTTGCAGTTGTTCTATCGCCTGTTCCACAGCTTCGAGATTTGCAGGTTGGCCCACCGATAAATCTTGCAGTTGTTCGCTCACTTGCTGGCGGACATCGAGGACAGCAGATGCCACGATTTCTTGCAAAGAAGCTACCGACTCTCCCAAACTCAGCAACTGCCGCTCGATGTCGATAGACTCCTCAAAACCTTCATTCCTAGGAAGTGCAGCCATTTGCTGGCGCAGCGTTGCAATATCTCCAGACAACTGCTTTCGCAATTTAACAATTACCGTCACCGCCGTTTTTTCGACCTTATTTACAGACTTTTGGACTTGGGCAATTTCCGAAGTTTGATGAACTCGTACTTGTTGCTCGAACCGATACCGATTAGCCACATTCAGCGACAAAGCCAAGGTGAGGGGAGCCACCCCGTAAAAAGCTTGACCAGACACGGCTACCGCCAGGGAACCTAAACCAGAGGCCGCCAGAGAGGCGTACTCTGCCACCTCCAGCCAGTGTCTTTGAGGAAAACTTTGCCTCAAGTGGTTTCTAACAGACGGGTTTGGCTTCCGCACGACTCTTTGGGTCATAGTATTTTCTCGTTGATAAGGTTGCGAGACAGGGTGGAGCATCGATTTATATCCTTGTTTCAGTTATATGTTTTAGATTATTTCCGCGCACTCTTCTATTTTTACCTGATTGCTAAGTAAGTTAAGGATGACTGACACATTATTATGTATTTGGGAGCTGTCTTGCTGTCGCCCACAATTCCCGCTGTTAAAAGCTGAACCCCAAGCCGCCCTCTATTTTACATCACGCGGGCGCGATCGCAGGCGGGCGATCGACAGTAGCTACGACGGCGAACCATCTCTCATCCGATTTTATCTTTTATATTTTAGATTAAAAAATGCGACTTCCTGACGGATACTGCGGTTTTGAGCTTATAGGAGTTGCATTTTTGTTCGCGCACTGCTATAATCTACGTCTTCTCAAGTTTATTACAAAAATTGTTCAACCAATGAAGTCAGAAAAACCCGAAAATGCCGATCGGCTAAAGTCTATTTTCAGTATCACAATCTTTATCATTCTCGCCCTAGCAGTAGGCTTTTTAAGCGTTAATTTTATTTCAGCTCTCTATGCAAAATTTTCTTAAAATTAGGACTTACGCACCGGTGTTCAGAAACCGGCTTTTTTTGCGAGATATTTCGTCGCAGCCACAGACTCGATAAAAAACCCGGTTTCTTTAATCGGAGCAACGGAGGACACGGCAATGCCCTTTCCCTACTCTCAAATAATCGAGCGCGATGGCTGGGAGGACACGGCAGTGCCGTTTCCCTACCATTGATCGGGGTAGGGAAACGGCACT
>JANYGO010000259.1 GCA_025362325.1 Cyanobacteriota bacterium
GATGCGGTTGACGATCGCTTCACGAGTCGCTTGCCGCTGAATTTGGGCGATCGCTTCACTCTGCTGGTGCCGCATTTTGTATTCTTGGAGCGATCGTTCTAATACTGTTGGCAACCTAAACAGCCGCCCTTTTAATACAAAATCATTCATTCCGGCTTTAATGCACTCAACTGCCGCTTCTTCTCCCAAACTTCCCGTTACTAAAATAAATGGTATGTCTTGCCCTAATTCCTGCATTAATTTCAACACTTCTAAACCGTTGAACCCTGGGAGGCGGTAATCTGACAGCACAGCGTCGTACTTACTATTTTGGAGCAGTTGTCTGCACTCGGTTGCTGTTTCGACAGTATCGTATTTAAAGTTTACTCCCCCCGCTTCTAAGGCGAGCACTATTAATTCCATATCTTCTGCCATGTCTTCGACAATCAACAATTTTAATGTTGATTCTGCTACTGTTTTTAGTAAGTATTGGGTCTCTGTTCTATCTAACATAAGGTATTTAGGAGTTTTAAACTGGTTATCATGGCTATTGCTAGATGTCATTTCTTAGATTGACTTTTAATTTGATGTCGGAATTATTAGTGATTTTCAGCAAATTTAATTATACTATTACGAAATTTCTTTAGCACGTGCAACCGAGGCATAGCCGAACCGACCATAACTTATTTAAGTGTATAGTAGTTTTCAATTCTGAATTGAAAACTACTATACTGGTAACTTGCCAGAAAGAATTGGTTGAAAGCCTCTATCTTCTAGGAATAAATTAAAATCAGACTATTCATTACTCCAATCCTCGGACTTCCAGGTAGAGGTCGCCCTCAAGCTGTCAACTGTCGAGCGGTCAACTGTCGAGCGGTCAACTGAATGAAGAATCTAGATTACTGTTTGAGATTGTTTGCCCTAGTTTAAAGTAAAAGGTGGCTCCTTGACTAGGTACGCTTTCTGCCCAAATCGTACCGCCGTGGCGATGAATAATCCGCTGGACGATCGCCAAACCGATGCCCGTACCTTCAAATTCTGTCTGGGAGTGCAGCCTCACAAAGGCTCCAAACAGTCGTTGGGCATATTCCATCGGAAAACCCACCCCGTTATCCTTGACAAAAATTGTTCCATCAGGTAAGCAATCAATAACTATTGTAGCCGGATTACGTCCGCGGCTGAACTTGACGGCGTTGCTAATCAAGTTGCTGAACACCTGTTGCAGCAAGGTGGGATCTCCCATCACCGCCGGCAAATCTCCGACGGCAAATTCAACGCTGTCGGGAGTTGGGGCAGACTCTGCGACAGTCCGGGGTCTAGTCAATTTAATCGCAGTTTGCACCAAACGGGCGAGATCGATCGGGATTTGGATTAACTCGGTGCGGCCCACGCGGGAAAGATCGAGCAAACCGTCAATCAACAAGCTCATTTTTTTGCTGCTGTCATCAATTACTTCGATGTAGTGACCAATTTTAGGATCGTTCAAGACCTCAGTTGATTCTAACCGCTGTTTCAAAGCATTAACAAAACCTGAAATATGGCGCAAAGGAGCGCGGAGGTCGTGGGAAACAGAATAGCCAAAAGATTCTAATTCTTGATTGGCAGCCTCTAATTGCTCGGTGCGTTGGGACAAAGCTTGTTTCGTCTTTACCAACTCAGTGATATTGCGAGCAGTGCCAATTAAAGCATAAACCTCGCCCTCGAAATTCTTGAGAGGAATTTTAAAAGTGTCGAAATAAACAGTATCGCCGGAAACCACAAAATTTTCCTGGAAGTGAATCGTCTTGCCAGATACAAATACTTGCATATTTTCCCCGTAAAAGCGTTCTGCAAGTTCGCTGGGATAGCACTCAAAAATAGTTTGGCCCTGCATCTCCTGCCTGCTGTCGAAGCCGGAAAATTCGGCAAAAGGCCAGTTGACAAAAGACAAGCGCATATTCTCCCGTTCTACCACATAAATGTAGTCCGGCAAAGCATCAAAAAAAGTCTCTAGTTCGGCGGTACGCTGGGCGACTTGAGCTTCTAAAGTTTCGTTGAGCTGTTTGAGTTCTGCTTCGGCTCGTTTGCGCTGGGTGATATCTTGACCGATGCCTATCGACCTGCCGTCGGAGAGGCGAACGTTTGCCCAAGTAGTGTCGATAATTCGCCCGTCTCTAACTTTAGTTTGGAAGTCGCCCCACTTCTGGGTTGCTGCTTGGATGAAGTCCAAAACGTATTTGCGGTATTCCGGCTCAGGATAAAATTCTGCCAACATATCGCGGTTTTTGGTTTCTGCAAAACTCCAGCCGAGCACTTGTTCCCAGTGGCGGTTTACCAAGTTCAATTCACCCTGGGAATCGAAGAATGCGAGCATGACTGGGACGTTATTGAAGATTGTTTGCAGCAATTCATTTTGCTGTTTCAAGGCTTCTTCGGCTTGTTTGCGATCGCTGATGTCGAGTACGGAACCGATTACTTGCCTCATTTGTCCCTCTGGGGTTCTTTTGAAGATGGTCGATCGATCGTGCACCCAGCGCCATTCCCCATTTTTGTGTTTAATTCTGTAGTCGATGTCATCTGTTTCGTGGGGGTTGGTGCTGTTTTCCAGCCGCTGCATACCTGCAATTAACTTGGGCATATCGTCGGCGTGAACTAAGGTAGATACAGCTTCTGTACCCAACTCTTGCAATTCTTGGGGAGTGTAGCCCAGCATCGCTGTGACTGCTGCATTTGTATAGATATTTTGCTGTGCTTCTGTGTCGTAGATGTACAGAAAGTTGGGGATAGTTTTAACGATGCTTTCTAAAAGTTCTTGCTGTTTTTGCAGTTCTAATTCGGCTTGTTTGCGATCGCTTAAGTCCAGCACGAAACTGACGCCTAACTGCTTCGTTCCTTCTAAAAATGCGCTCCCCAGCAGCACCGGAACGCGACTACCATCGGAGCGTATAAATTCTTTTTCAAAGGGAACAACCGTATTTCTAGCCTTCAGTTCGGCAACTTTTTCTGTATCTAAACGCACGTATTCTGGTGGTGTCATTTCTTGCCAGTTAATTCTTCCTGAAAGCAGATCGTGCCGCGTATAGTTTACCGTCTTTAAAAAAGCGGCGTTGGCATCTGTAATACTGCCGTTAAGATCCCAAAAAATTAGGCCTATCATGTTAGAATCAACTATGGCTTTAAATTTGGATTCGCTTTGTCGCAACTGGGATTCGACTTGTTTTAGTTCTGTGATGTCGCGGGCGATGGATAAAACTGTTTCTACTGAATTGTCTTCAGCAAACTCGGGAATGACTCGACAGTGGTAATGTTTTATGCCCTCGGAAGTGGGAAAGTCAAATTCGATGGTTTCTTGTTGGCCGGTGCGGAAAACTTTGACACAAGCTTCGTCCCACAGGTCGCATAGGTGTGGTGGCATTCCTGATTGTCTGTTGCTATGGCCAATCAATTCTGCGGGGGGTTTTCCGGTTGCTGATTCTACTGCGTGGTTGATGTAAAGGTGGCGGAATTCTCGATCGAACCGCGCTATGATATCGGTAGCATTTTCAGCGATCGCGCTAAATGCCTGTTCGCGCTGGTGAAGTTCTTCTTGAGTGCGGTGGTGTTCGGTTATGTCTCTGGCAAAAGAGAGAATTGAAACTAATGTTCCCGATTCATCGATGAGTGCAGAATTGTACCATTCGCAGTAAATTACCGAGCCATCTTTGGTATAGTTGCGGTTGCAGCAAACGTTGCGGGGTTCTCTGCTTTGTAACAGTTGATTTGTGAGTTGGCACACTCGCTCGAAGTCTTCTGGATAAACTATTGACCATTCGTGCCAGTATTTGCCGATTACTTCTGCTGCACTCCAGCCAAATATTTGTTCGGCCATTGGCGACCACCGCACTACCCGACCTTCTCTGTCCCACTCTATAACTGCCAAGGGCGAGTTTTCTAAGTGAAATTCCCGCCGCGAGTTGGCTTGTTTTATTTGAGTTTGAAGTTGCTGGCGCAGTTGCTTGGTCGAGGCAAATTGCTCGCCGATTTCCTGTGCGTTTGCTGCGCCGGCTTTGGCTATCTGAGCAATGGTTTCTGCTGTTTTTTTTTCGAGTTCGTTCCAAGCGAGTTCTAGGGCTGATTCCGCCTGCTCTAGCTCACTGATGCTGTTCTGAAACTGTGCGGTACTTTCCACTGGAATTTCAGGCATATTTTTGACAGTTAGGCAAGTGTTACTTTGAGACTTTTAAATTAAATATTAACAAATAAAAATATGTAGTTGATGGTTAAATTATACATTTTTAATGTTTAATTTGTGCGTGACGCCGATTTTGAGTGGCGACGATGCTATTAAAGACGGCAGGCATAGGTTGAGCGTGTAGACTGGCAATTGCGGTCGATCGAGGAAAAAGTATCCTGGGCAAGCCTGCGGGCGAGATCGGGCGAGATCGGGCGTTAAGTATATTTTTGCATATGGTTGTGGTTTCGGGCGATCGAAAGAATATCGGCGGGGATCGGGGTGTCGGTTCTCTCGAATCTGTAGCGCAGGCGTTGGGTGTGCCAATCTCCAGCAGGAGGAGCTTGGCGGCCCACAAGCAACCAGAAAGGTGAATTATTTGGCGCAAGTCGGGGAAATGGTCGCAGATCCCCCTAATCCCTTCCCAACCGGGGTACAAGAGCCTCTAACTGGGTCTTTTTAAGGGGGATGCGAGGGGATGGACAATAGGGCATCAGAGAGATTTGTTAAAGGTTTCACTCTGGTTGACACTAATGAAACTGTCCCAACCCCTACAAATAATCTCAAGTCGGTTTGCTCAATAAAAAGCTAAAATAGAATGTAAAGTTATTCAGTCTTTATAGGTCGCGTATGACTGCTGCTACATCAGTTAAAACTCAGTACGAAGCTGTTATCGGTCTCGAAACTCACTGTCAATTGAGCACGAATACTAAAATTTTCTCCAGTTCTTCTACAGAATTTGGCAATGCTCCAAATACTAACATTGACCCAATTTGTATGGGAATGCCGGGAGTGCTGCCAGTATTAAATGAAAAAGTCCTGGAATATGCGGTGAAAGCAGGACTCGCTCTCAACTGTCAAATTGCACCTTACAGTAAGTTTGACCGCAAGCAATATTTCTATCCCGATTTGCCGAAAAATTATCAAATTTCTCAGTTCGATTTGCCGATCGCCATTCACGGTTCGATAGAAATTGAACTCGTGGACGAAGCGGGAAATTGTACTAGAAAAAAAATCGGGATTACTCGCTTGCACATGGAGGAAGATGCAGGCAAATTGGTTCACGGCGGCAGCGATCGGCTCAGCGGTTCTACTTATTCAATGGTGGACTACAACCGCGCCGGCGTGCCTTTAATTGAAATTGTTTCGGAACCGGATTTGCGATCGGGCGCGGAAGCTGCCGAATATGGTCAAGAAATCCGCCGGATTATCCGCTACATCGGTGTTGGCGACGGGAATATGCAGGAAGGTTCGCTCCGGTGCGATGTGAATATTTCGGTGCGCCCGGTTGGCAGAAAAGAGTTCGGCACGAAGGTGGAAATTAAAAACATGAACTCTTTTAATGCGATCGAACGGGCGATCGATTACGAGATCGAGCGGCAAATTGAAGCGATCGAAAATGGCGAAATCATCCTCCAAGAAACGCGGCTTTGGGATGAAAACAAGCAGTGTACTTTCAGTATGCGGATTAAGGAAGGTGCGAGCGATTACCGGTATTTCCCGGAACCGGATTTGCCTCCGATCGAAGTTTCGGCAGATCAATTACGGGATTGGAAAGCTCAACTCCCGGAATTGCCTGCCCAAAAGCGTCATCGCTACGAAACTAATCTCGCTCTTTCTCCCTACGACACGCGGGTTCTGACTGACGACAAAGCAGTGGCGGAGTATTTTGAAAAGGCGATCGCCGCGGGTGCTGCTACTAAACAAGCTGCGAATTGGGTGATGGGCGATATCACTGCTTATCTGAAAAATGAGAAACTGGCGATCACAGAAATTCCTTTCCAACCGCAGGATTTGGCCGAACTGCTGGCGCTAATTGATGCTGGCACTATCAGCGGCAAAATCGCTAAGGATATTTTGCCGGAGTTGCTAGCAAACGGTGGTTCGCCTCAGAAGTTGGTTGAGAGTAAGGGTTTGATTCAAATTTCGGATACTGGGGCGATCGATCGGGCGATCGATGCCGTGTTGGCGGCCAATCCCAAGGAGCTCGAACAGTACCGGGCTGGCAAAACTAAGCTGCTGGGCTTTTTTGTCGGCAAGGTGATGAAGGAAACCGGCGGCAGGGCCGATCCGAAATTGACCAATGAGTTGCTGGTAGCCAAGCTTAACGCCTAAGCCGAAACAGCGGTTAAGGGTGTCGTGTAGCGGATAAGGTGGCGGGCGATCGGTTTTTCCTGAACCCGCCGCGCGATCGCCCTTGCTGCTTTGTGCTATCTTTATAATTTAATATACATTTCTTTACAATATCTTCATGTTTGGGGGTGTCACCCCTCATCCCGGTCATGTTATATTTTGTTATGTAGATGCACCCTGATGGCAGAGAGAGTTACTTAAATAGCTCTCTCTTTTTTTTTGTCTTTTTTTTGTGGTACGGACGTGAAAATACGGATGCGGAAGCATTGGGAGAGGGGGAGAGGGGGAGAAAGGGAGAGGGAGAGAATGGGAGAGTGAGCCATACCGATTACCGATTGCCGATTGCCCATTACCAATTAGCGATTACCGATTAGCAATTACCGCTTTAAGTCGAGGGAGCATCTCAGTTTTGCATTTATAGTGCCCTCGCCGCTCGCGAGTACAATACGCGAGCGGCGAGGGCACTATAATAAAAAAAATGCTTTTTGCAAAACTAAGATGCTCCCTAAGTCGATTACTATCAATTTGAGTTATTAACTAATTTTGACAGTATGAGCGAAGCAGGTAGCGAGCTAATTAAGCAGGGGATTTTGCAGTATCAGGCGCACCAGTTTGAGGCGGCGCTGGATTCTTGGCAGGAAGCGCTGAGGCTTTATCGCTCTATGGATGATCGGCGCCGATCGGGTGCGGCGCTGGGTAATATGGGCGTGGCTTACGAAGCGCTCTTGAATTACGATCGCGCGATCGACTGTTACCAGCAGCATTTGGTGTTAGCGCGGGAAATTGGCGATCGCCGGGGCGAGGCGAATGCTTTGGGAAATCTGGGCAATGCTTGCTGTGCTTTGGAAGATTTTTCTGGTGCTATTGATTACCAGCAGCAGCGTTTGGCGATCGCGCGGGAAACGGGCGACTCTCGCGGGGAGTTGGAAGCTTTGGGGAATTTGGCCCTAGCTTGCGATGCTAATGGCGATTTACCTGGTGCGATCGAGTGTTATCAGCAGCAATTGTCGATCGCGCGCGCGCACCGGGACGATCGCATTGAGCGCAGTGCTCTCAAGAGTTTGAAGCTTGCTTACAAGTATTTAGCGGATTATCAGAAAGCCGACGAGTACCGACAGCAGCAATTGGCGATCGTGCAGGAACTGTTTTTAACCGATAAAAATAATAATTTTCTCCAACTTGCAGAAACAGTTGGTTTGAATCCTATCGAGGATTTTGCTGGGGCTGATTTAAGAGGTTTTGACTTGCAATACGCTGATTTTAACGGTGCGGATTTGCGCGACACTAACCTTCAGGGCGCAGATTTGACCTTGGCGGATCTCAGCGGTGCTTTGCTGAGTTCTGCTATTTTAATTGATGCTACTTTGTGCAATGCTAATTTGCGCGATGCTGAACTCAGCAGCGCGAATTTGAGCGGTGCAGATTTGCGAACCAAGCTGCCGAGGGCAAATTTGAGTGGTGCAAATTTAACAGGCGCAAATTTGAGCAGTGCTTATTTACCGAATGCGCTTTTAGTTAATGCAAATTTGACAAATACTGATTTCAAGAATGCTGATTTGAGCGGCGTTGATTTGAGCGGCGCGAATTTAAACGGTGCTGATTTGAGCCGCGCTGACTTAAAAAATGTGGTAGTAGAAAACGCGAGGTTTACTGGTTGTTTGGGGATTTCGGAAGGGGTAAAAGTTGAGTTGAGGACGCGGGGCGGGATTTTTGAGTAGAATGGGGATGTTGGTAATTGTAGAGAGGAATAAAAGCTATGACTGCCGTAACTGCAAAACGATTCTCTATCGCGGAATATCACCGTTTGGCAGAACTGGGATTTTTTGAATCCGATGGCAGAGTGGAGTTAATTCGCGGGGAAATTATCAAAAAAGCTAAAAAAACTACGTTTCACTCGGCTTGTAACTCGCTATTGCTGGGAGAGTTGTGCCTGATGATGGCAAGAAGTGCCTGCGTGCGCGGTCAGGAACCGATTATTTTGCCTCCTGATAGTGAACCAGAACCTGATGTAGTGATTGCCCGCAATCACTCCGATGATTATGTATCTTCTCACCCTCTAGTTGCTGATATTTTGTTGGTAATTGAGGTTTCTGATTCTACTTTGAAGTACGATGGGATAACCAAGTTGTCTCTCTATGCTGAATCTGGAATTGCTGATTATTGGATATTTAATTTGGTAGATATTCAATTGGAAATGTACAGCGAACCTTATCAGAAACAAACAGGTGGTTTCGATTATCGAGTCAAACGAGTGGTTTTGCCGAATGAGGTTGTGGTAATTCCAGGTTTTCCAGAGTTGTCTCTGGATTTATCTACGGTATTTCCAGCGCAGATGGGTGAGTGAAGCTGAGGAGTGCGATCGATCGCCCTTGATGATATAATCCAAAAGTGCGATGACAAACTCCTCAACAAATTAACCTAGGGCGATCTTCGGCGCCGCTCGCCAACACAGGAGAAATTATCACAATCATCACATCTAAAAAAATGCCGCTTTGTGATAAAATATAAATCAAGCACTCCTCAAAATCTCCATCACAGTCTGGCAGAGCCAGCACTTCGACCGATATGCGATCGCTAGAGTCTCACAACAAATACCCAGATTGCTTGTGGATGCAATTAGAAGCAATTCCACTACCGTCGGTTGCAGCCCAAACCCAGCAGATCGACATTCACTTGAGCCTCAATTTTAACGAGCATTGGGAACCCCTGCTTGGCGGTCGCGTCAAGTTTGGGCTGCAAGGCGGGACACTCAAGTTAAATCTGGAAAACTGCGAAATTCCCGTAGCATCGCGTCAGTTAGTCGGTGATTTCCAGCTTTCGCCAATAGAAAGCAGTACAGAAGTTTTGTTAACCGAAAGTCAGCAGGTAGTTCCAGACAGCGAGAAGGCGGAAAAAATCGAGCAAACAGACTGCACGTTGTGTCAAGTTTCCACAATAGGCGACGATACAAAGCCTGCTTGGATTTTTTCATTAGAACGGGGCAAACCAGTATTGAAAGGTTTGCTGAAAAGTGCTAAATTGGGAGAATTTGCCGCCAACCCATTGCGGATTGCAGCGGCTTTTGAAGTTGCTAAAGAAGATATTTATATCACAGATGCGGAGGGTTTGTGGCGGCACGATATTACGCCAAATCAACACGCGGTTTTAGAAAGAATCCTGACTGTATATTTGCAAGCAAATAAACTGCAACCGGCTATCAGTTGGGCGCTTTTATCCTACAATTTGCCTGCGGTGGAACAGCCAGAGGTGGAAATTGTCGCCGAAACTGAAGCCCAATTGCAGGAAATGGTCGATCGCATTATTTCCACTGAAACCGACGATTTTGCAGAACTGGCAAAAATCGCTAATCTCAATCCAGCACTGGATTTCGCCGGCAGTAGCTTGCGCGGGACGACTTTAAGTGAAGTGGATTTTAGCAGCGCAAATCTCGATCGGGCCAACTTCCGGGGTGCAAACTTAAACGATGCCGATTTCAGCGACGCCAACCTGCAAAACGCCAAATTCGGCGGTGCAGATTTGAGCGGCGCTTTCCTAGGAAATGCCGATTTGAGTGGCGCAGATTTGCACCGCGCCAGTCTGGCTTTAGCAAACCTCAGCGGTGCCGATTTGAGCGGCGCCAATCTGATCGAAGTTAACTTAACAAATGCTAATTTCAGCGGTGCGAATGTCGAGTCAGCCCGGTTTGGGAATAACGCCGGACTTGCGGATGATGTGAAGCTGAATTTACAGCAGCGGGGAGCGATTTTTGAGGATGTTTAGTAGAGTGAAGCAGGTTTGTAGTGAGGACTTCAGTCCTCTCTGATTTTAGAAGGACTAAAGTCCTCACTACGAACCAAATTGAGAGCAGGTTTGTAGTGAGGACTTTAGTCCTCTGCGATCGACCTATTGAAAATTATCCCAAAAAAGGCTGACAGTCGATCGAGCTACACACGCATTAATTATCGTTCATCATCCTCCGATTTCACAGGAGCACGCCCAGAAATCACAATAAATCCCACCGATTCAAGAGTCAGGTGCGGGCGGCGAATTCCCGCTAAAACAGCTTGACTCAACGCACTTTCCGTACTAATTTCATCAGCCAAAACCGATTCTAAAAGTTGTTCGGATTTAGAAAGTCGCTCCCAGCGCAATTGCAATTGATTCACCCGGTTTTCGAGTTGGATTGCAGCACTCACAGCGGAACTATTGCACATTTCTACAAAAGCCTCACGCCCGCGCAGCAATTCCTCAGATACCACCCGCCCCTTTTGACAAAAATCATCCCAATCCAGCGGATCGACAAAACTGTCAATCATCGATGTGCGATTTTTCGACAAATTGTAATCCCGATTCGGCCCGCCTTTCCCCTTATAAGCCCGCTGCAAAATCGCCAGAACTTCCGCATCTTCCACCAGAGACATCTGCTCGCAGCGAGCATCTACAAACACAGTTTCAAAAGTTGGGAGAAACAGAGCATCAGCGCGGCGCTGCAAAGCTTTCAAATTGTAATTTTCGATGTTTTGTGCTTGCAAAACTTGCTCAGACGGCTGCACATCAGTCTGGATTGAATAATTAAATTGGAAGCCAAACCATTCCTTCCCTTCCGCAGCATCCCAACTTTCATCGTGGCGCCACATCGCAAAAGCTTGACCCCGATCGTCCCAGCGAACATAAGCGCCCAGTGCATCAATTAATCCCTCGCCAGTTCGGTAAAGAACCACATCGGTATTTTGATGAGCAATGCGCCGATTGTAACTACCGTATTGCTGACAATAGGGAACTAATCGAGTTGTCAAATCCTTGGAGGGAATTAAGGTTTTTTGAGTAGGTTGATAGCGCATCAAACCAGATATACTCGGATGTTCGACTTGTTTGAAGTGGAGAGCTTGACACAGCCAACCTTCCGCCGCCCGCTGCATTTCTTTATGGCGTGCATCGCAGTTGTCGAGGGATTCAAAATACTGAGATGCGCTGTCATCAAGAGTATCAATTTCATCGAGAGCGTACTGTTCATCGATTTTGATTTTCTCTTGTTCGATTTCAGTTTTAATCGATTCAAGTTCGCTTGATAAGCCTTTTGCTCCTTCAGTAAACAATTTTTCTTCAAGTTGAATGAGTTTTTTGTCAGCATAAAACTGAAGGCTGGAAATAGATTTGTTGAAGATGTAAAACCCGTTTTTCAAGACTTGAAACCAAGCTTCGTGGGGACTGTCAGGCATATCTGGGCCTGCAAACAAACAAAATTGGACTCCCATTTTGCTACCAATGCGATCGACTCTGCTGAGTCTTTGTTCTAACTGGTTGGGAAACCACGGTACATCGAAGTGGACTAACCAATCTGTTAATTGCAGATTTACGCCTGTTTCTGCCGATCGATCGCACACCAAGACAAAACAATGTGGTTCAGTCTTAAACCGATTGAGACTCGCCTCCACATCATCGGCAGACTTGCCCATGTCATGGCTGGCGATCGCCTTTTTACCAAAGATTTTAGCTAAATTCTCCGCAATTTCTTGACAAGTTACCGTAAAACTGGTAAAAATTACAATTTTCGGGAAACGTTCGCCCGGAATCGGCCGTTTAATTTGCTGTTGAATTCTCGACAGCAAATCGCGAGGATTGCTGTGATACTCGCGCGGAACCTTCAAAGCAACTGCCAAAAATCGCAAAATGGCGATTCGTAACAAACCCAGTCGATCGAACCCTTCTTCGACCTTTGACACGGTGTTGAGTAAGGTTTCGAGAAGTTCCCTTTCTTCGGTAAACAGCGCAGTTCTGGTCAAAATTGCGGTGTCGCTTTGTCCGAATTCGCGATCGAGCTCTGGAGTCGATTTTTTCTGCAAACGAGCTTTGATCACCCGTTCCAAAACATTTAGCCAAGTACCGGAAGCGCGGAAAAACAGCAGAAAAATCCTCTGATATTCGCTAGATTTGGGAGCAGCAGCGCGCCATTTATCGAGTACAGCTTGAATTGCTGACCACTGTTCGTCATTCAGATCGTACTCGGCTTTGGGGACAGTATCGCGATCAAAAATTACATCTTCCACCGCATCTCGGCGATTGCGGAGAATCCGGCGATGGAGGCGGTAGGTATCGCTAACGTGGGTGCGAATAGTTCGGATTAGGCGAGATTTTTCTTCAGTATCTGCGGTTTTCAAGCATTTTTCTAATTCCTTTGCTAATCCGATTAAATAATCATCTTTAGCAAAAAGAGTGCGGAGTTCAGCAAGTTTTGTTTGCAAAACAGCAGGCTGTGTTGTTTCTCGGAAATCCAGTAAAGTACGACCAATTTCGTGACGGCTTTGTACTCGTTCCTTGAAATTTTCCAAATCTTCAAGACGATAGGTTGTGGGATCTAACAAGTGCAACATCGTTAGAAAATCTTGCTCGTGGCCGACGACTGGCGCTGCTGATAATAACAATAAGTTTTTGCTTTTGTGAGCTAGTTTCTGGCAGAGTTCAAAGGATTGTTGCTGATTGCGATCGCCAGAATTAGCCATTGCCGCCAGCTCCTGTGCTTCGTCAACAATCAGAAAATCGAGGTTAGCGTTGCGGCTAATTTGATTGATTTCGGTAAGAGAAACAAGCTGCACTCGATCGGCAAAATGAGACAAATAGAATTTATTTTCTAACTCTTGCCGCCACTGTTCGAGTAGGTATTTGGGAACGATAACCACAGCGCGCCCGTTGGGATCGTCCAGCAGAAATTGGCGGAGAATTGTCCCAGCTTCTACTGTTTTGCCCAGTCCTGCTTCATCTGCCAATAAATAGCGCACGATTGGGTCTTCTAGGACGCGCCGCACGACTTCAACTTGGTGCGGGTACAGGTCTATGTTCGCAGAGATTAATCCGGTCATACCACGGCTGACGGCACGCTGTTCGATCGCAGATTGCACAAATGCCAATCGGCGATCGTGAAAATACGGCGTTTCTTGGCCTTTGACTGCTAAAATATCGATTGGATCGGCGATCGGGATATTGCAGCGCACGTAAAGTTCGGTTTCGACAGCTTGCAAACTTTGGCTGTCGGGGAGGTCAATTTCGTACTCTAACTTATCTTCATCCCAGTCATAAACTCGGCCAATTATCCATCTTTCCTGACTTGTGCTCCAGAGGTAGCAGCGGGTTTGGCGCTGAAGTCTGGCTTCTTGTAGCAAACCGAGGGGTACAGTTTTGCGGATGCGGTTTTTTACTGAGCAAAAATATTCAATTACGGCATCGGGGTGTGATACCTCGACAACTTTTCCGATTCCCATATCGTTTTTGGGCGATCGAACTAACGAACCAACATCAATCATAATTTCAACCTGACAATACCTATTAGAATACACTAACGCCTGAGCGACCAAAATAACATTGGTTCGCAGCATCGGACTTTAGTCCTTTCCAATTCTGAGGACTAAAGTCCTCACTACAAACACCTCGGTTCGCAGCATCGGACTTTAGTCCTTTCCAATTCTGAGGACTAAAGTCCTCACTACAAACAGCTTGATAGGTAATTACGATCGCCCAAAAACAACACCTGCATTCCCCGATTCCCATTTCGGGTATTTGTGCATCACACTGGCGTATATTTCCGAGTCTGTGAAGGCTGTTAACCAAGCTTGTAGAGGCATCCAAGGCTGTTGGTTGAACCAACCTGTATCGGTATGGGCGAATTGACGGACGAAAGGTGCGATCGCCATATCAGCTAATGCTACACTATTACCAAACAAATATTTGTTCGCGCTTAACTGTGCATTTAGTTTCGCGATAAATAAAGCACCTTCATATCGATGCACTTGAGCATCAACACCAGGGTAACGTTCGGGGTATTTATAACGGTCGAGATGATATTTAAATCTCTCATCAAATTGAGCAATTAGTGCTAGCATTTCTGTCACAGAACCTTGTTCTGGCATCAACCATTTTTGAGGATCATGTTGTCCCAATGCCCACAACATGATATCAATACTTTGATCGAGTACACGCCCATCAACATCAATCAATATCGGTACCGTACCTTTCGGAGATACATCTAACATTTCTTGTGGTTTGTCTCGCAAAACAACTTCCCGCAACTCACACACGCGATTGCTAACCATCAGCGCCAAGCGCGCGCGCATAGCATAGGGACAGCGGCGGAAAGAATACAAAATTGGGTATATTACTGACATTATTATTTGTTTAGTCGATCGCGCGATCGGGCTACAGGATTCAGAAACCGGGTTTCTTTCGAGATTTCACGCCACCAAACCTAATTTATGGTAGAAACCCGGTTTCTGGGAGAAACTACAGGAGTCAGAAACCGGATTTCTTTCGAGATTTCACGTCACCAAACCTGATTTTTTAGAAACCCGGTTTCTTAGAAAAACGCGCTTAATCTATCCCATTATCAACTTTTTCCTTAACATCATAGCGCGCGCCGATATGTGTTTGATTGCGGCCTTTAGCAAGCTCAATCTGACGCTGCCGCTCTGATAAGCCTTGTTTTTTAGTTTCAGTTTTCGAGTCATGACAATGAGGACAACTTACACCAACTACAAATAATTCAGAAGCCTGATCTTCCTCACTAATCGGCTCACGACAAGCGCGACAAAGTTGATAGTTACCCAACTTTAACTCATGAACAACAGAAACCCGTTCATCAAACACAAAACATTCACCTTCCCAACGACTTTCTGATGCAGGCACCGTTTCCAAATATTTTAAAATCCCGCCTTCGAGGTGATAGACTTCTTCAAAACCTTGCGATCGCAAAAAAGCAGTAGATTTCTCGCAGCGAATACCACCGGTGCAAAACATTGCTATTTTAGGTTTATCGCGTAAAGCAGCTTCTTGCAGCGCCCATTCAGGTAACTCGGAAAAGCTTTTTGTTTTGGGATTAATAGCGCCTGCAAAAGTACCCATAGATACCTCGAAGTTGTTACGCACATCAACTACGACAACATCAGGATCATCAAGCAGCTTATTCCACTCATCGGGCTTGACATATTTGCCAGCCATGAGGGATGGATTAATATCGGGTATTCCCATCGTGACGATTTCGCGTTTTAAGCGTATTTTCAGGCGGTAAAACGGTGCTTTTTCGGAAAAAGATTCTTTGTGAACCAAATCAGCAAAACGTGGGTCACTACGCAAGAATGCGAGCACTGCGTGTACGCCCTCGGATGAACCGGCGATCGTGCCATTGATGCCTTCTGCGGCCAACAATATAGTGCCTTTGACCTGATTGTGATTGCAACAATCGAGTAGCGGTGCTTTTAGGTCGGCAAAATCCGATAGCTCAACGAACTTATATAATGCAGCGGTTAAGAAATTAGTCATAGATCGAATTGATAACACTAATTAATTTTCATAGTTATATGAAAATTCAGTTAAAGCGGACGGTGGGGCTCGAACCCACGACGTTCAGCATGGGAAGCTGACATTCTACCACTGAATTACGTCCGCGCTTAGTCGTTTTTACTTGCTTTCACCTTTGAGGTGTCGCGGTAAAAAATGACCTAAAAAAGATTATACAACGATTTTGCGATTCTGAGTCAACCATTTTGACAATTAAGTTTTGGTGGATGGTCGATCGCCCATCCAGACAAAAAAAAGTCCTGCACGAAAGGCAGGACTAATACTTCTACTCTTCAGTCCGCGGAGGCGGACTTCGTTTGTATAGCCGCGGTTTCAACCGCCGGGGCCATTGGGCGATCGATCGCCCGATCGATCGTTAAACGAAGCGCAAAGAGTTGCTGTCAAGGCCAAAACCAGAAACAGGTTGGACGATCGCAATCAACTCATTTGCAGCCGCAGTCTTCTTGAAAATAGCCGCACCCTCCGGCAATCCAGCGGGAGAAGCGCCTAGCACGTAGGTGCTGGGAGCGCCTTGAAGTTGGATAATATCCTTACTGGGGTCATAACCGACAATCAAAGCATAGTCGCCAGCGCCAGTGCTGCTATCGATGCCATCGTTGTAGTAGAAATCGGTGGCATCTCCCAGCAAGAAGGTATTGCTGCCTTGTCCGCCAATCAGCGTATCTATTTCGCCGCGGCCGGGATTAGCAGCGGTATAGTCAACACCAACGAAGATGCCGTTACCTTTTGCGCTGTAGAGGAAATCGTTGCCGCTACCGCCAAACAAAACATCATTATTTTCACCGCCGTACAGAGTATCGTTACCCTCGCCGCCGAGTAAAGTATTGTTGCCGAGTTCGCCCGCGAGGACATCGTTGCCAGCGCCACCAAATATCAAATCGTCACCTTTGCCACCTAATGCGGTATCTGCGCCGTCGCCGCCGACAAGGGTGTCGTTGCCGAGATTGCCAAACAAGAGGTCGTTGCCAGCATCGCCGAATAAGCCGTCATCGCCTTTGCCGCCAAATACGATGTCGTCGCCGCCATTGCCTCCCACGGTGTCATTTCCAGCGTTGCCATACAAGATGTTGTTGGCTTCGCTACCACCGATCGCGTCGTTGCCGCTGGTGCCCAAAACCTGCGGCAATTCGCTTGGTGCGGGCCTGTTGGTGAATGTGGGTGCGATCGGCTGTGTCAGGTTGATAGCTGCTGCGGGTGTGAACGGTGGAGGTGTTGGTGTTGTGACAGGTGTTGGTGTTGTTACGGGTGTTGGTGTTGTCACCACTGCGGGTTTCGGAGTCGTCACCACTACGGGTGTTGGTGCTGTGACAGGTGTTGGTGCTGTGACAGGTGTTGGTGTTGGTGTGGGTGTGGGTGTTGTTACCGGAGGTGTTGTTGTTGGTGCTTCTGGTAAATTAGCAGCGAGAATCGCGCTACCAGAAAGGTTGGCCACAGTTTCGATGAAACCAGCACCTGCAACAGTCGGCGATGCACCGAAGAAGTCTAAAATCACCACGTCATCGGTTGGCCTTGCTATCCCGTCTTTGTTCGTGTCAATCAGCAAGCTAGTGCCTTGTCGGGCCAAGCCTGTATTTCCCGATGACAGCGACAGCGACAAGCTAGGGCTGGTGCTAACAAATCCCTCAAAACCAACAAAGTCTAAGCGATCGATACCACCTGTATCTTGAATTTGAAGTTGACGCTGCCCAGAATCTTGCAGGAGATAGCGATCGCTACCTAAACCGCCTCGCAGCGTATTTCCAGCGCCAAATCCGGCAGAGAGCGTATCATCGCCAGCACCGCCTTCTAAAATGCTATTACCGTTAGCACTGAGATAGTCATTGCCCGCACCGCCATCCAAGGTGCTAGGCCCTTGGGCAAAAAGCGTGTCATCTCCATCACCACCAGCGAGACTGCCAGTTGCGCTTAGAAAATCATTGCCAGCACCGCCATCGAGGGTGTCAGTGCCACCGCCACTAATCAGGGAGTCATTACCCCCACCTCCACTGAGGCTGTCGTTTCCTGCACCGCCAAGCAATGTGTCATTACCATCTAAGCCACTGATGGTGTCATTACCACCAAGGCCTGAGATGTTGTCATTACCGGCAGTGCCTATGAGGTTATCATTGCCCGGAGTACCTGTGACTGAATTGCTTCCTGGTGCCGCCGTAGCTTCAGTGAGATTAGCAGCGAGAATCGCGCTACCAGAAAGGTTGGCCACAGTTTCGATGAAACCAGCACCTGCAACAGTCGGCGATGCACCGAAGAAGTCTAAAATCACCACGTCATCGGCTGGCCTTGCGATTCCGTCTTTGTTGATGTCAATCAGCAAGCTAGTGCCTTGTCGAGTCAAGCCTGTATTTCCCGATGACAGCGACAGCGACAGAGTAGGGCTGGTGCTGACACTGTTGCTAAAATCAACAAAGTCTAAGCGATCGATCCCACCTGTATCTTGAATTTGAAATTGACGCTGCTGATTATCTTGCATGACATAGCGATCGTTACCTAAACCGCCTCGCAGCGTATTTCCAGTACCAAATCCGGCAGAGAGCGTATCATCGCCAACACCGCCTTCTACAATGCTATTACCGCTAGCGCTGAGATAGTCATTGCCTGCACCGCCATCCAATGTTGAAGAGAAACTTCCAAAAAGCGTGTCATCTCCATCGCCACCAGCGAGATTGCCAGTTGCACTCAGATAATCATTGCCTAAGCCGCCATCGAGGGTGTCAGTGCCACCGCCACTAATCAGGGAGTCATTACCCCCACCTCCACTGAGGCTGTCGTTTCCTGCACCGCCAAGCAATGTGTCATTACCATCTAAGCCACTGATGGTGTCATTACCGCCGCCTGTGGCAGAAATGTTGTCATTGTCTGGGGTTCCACCGATCAGAGTGTCACTTGAGGATGTACTGGAAATTACTGCCATCTTTTTTCCTGCTTACGAATAACAGGCGAGGGCGATTTTTACATCAGCACCTGGCCCTTATTTATCTATCAGGGCTTCTTCCCAAAAATTATGGAATTTTTCAAAGTTTTTTTAGGGAGGCAATATTTGTTTTATTTGCGACAAAAGGTGTTAATATTTTTACCTGCATATTTGAACGATCGACAAA
>JANYGO010000263.1 GCA_025362325.1 Cyanobacteriota bacterium
ACAAAGTCGAGGCCGCGTTTTCCAGCATCAAATCTGCTGCTAATAAATAACAGCGATCGCCCGCCACACTTGCTGCTACCGATTCCGCCGCTTGCTGACTGCGACAGTAATGCAAAATCACCTCAGCCCCAGCATTAACCAAAGTCCGCACCGTCGCTGCACCAATCCCTTTCGATCCGCCTGTTACTAAAATTACCTTGCCGGTTAAATCAATCATTTCTCTATCTCTATTTCTATCTTTTCTATTTTTCTGCGCCTGCGTAGCGCCTTTTGCAGTTCATAAAAAAAGAATTCCCCTTCACAAACGAAATAGAATTGCTATATGATACAGCACATTCCATCTAAATGTGACACAAAAAATTGAGTCAGCCTTGTAGCAGCGGGCGATCGACTCTTGGAAGCCGACCGACTGGGCGCAGGCCCTCGGCAATGGGCCCGCTGGCTGAGTGCGATCGACCCGATTTACGTTATTAAAGCCTTATTTTTTGATGTTTATTTATTCGAGATCTAGCCACTCCTTACAGCACTATAGCTTCTTTGTATTTAAACTAGATAACTAAACGGGATTCGGGAGCAGAGGTCGAATTAACTCCATAATTTGGTCAGAGTTAAAGTTATTGACAGAATTAATTAGCGCACTGGAAAGGGTTGGTTTAGATACGGGAATTTGTTTAATTAACTCGTTCATGACTTCGGTATCAAGATAGTAGGCAGCTTGATACATTTCTTCTAACCACTCAGAGGACATCACGGCTAGATCTTCTGGAGATAAAGTGTCAACACCTAGTTTTTGGGGTTCTTTTCCTACAACTGTGTAGATGTACTGTACTCCCAAGTGTTGAGCGAGTTTGTCAAAGACGAGCCTTTCCTGAAAAGGCTTGCTGATAAAGTCGTCACAACCAGCCATAAGAACTTTCTCTCGATCTTCTTCAAAAGCACTGGCAGTTAAAGCAATAATGACAGTCTCTTGTCCATGAGGGTGTTCTCTAATGCGTTTGGTAGCTGTGTAGCCATCCACGATCGGCATTCGTAGATCCATCCAAATCAGGTTTGGGCACCAACTTTCCCACATACCGAATGCTTCAACTCCCTGTGTTGCTTCGCGCACCTCAAAACCGACTGAGGTAAGGAGTTTGACCAATAAGCGACGATTTTCCTCTACATCTTCAACAACAAGGATGCGGTAAGTTGGTTGTCCTGGAGCTATACCAATCACTCTTTGTTTAGGCAATTCTGAGGCAAGGTAGACTGCTTGAGGTAACTTTACCCCAACTTCAAAGTAAAAAATGCTGCCCTGATTCAATGTGCTTTGAACCCGAATCTGACTACCCATGAGTTGGACAAATCTTTGGCTGATAGCTAGACCTAAACCAGTACCTTGATTTAATTTATTCCCAGCTTCAGCTTGCACAAACGCCTTAAATAAGCTGTCAACTTCTGTTGGATCAATTCCCACTCCAGTATCCTCAACTTCAAAAGATAGGCGACAGGACGTTTGGTCACTGTGTTCCGAGCTTACTCGTAAGGTGACGCTTCCTTGATTAGTAAACTTAATCGCATTACCCAGCAGATTGACTAAGACTTGATGCAGTTTTTTCTCATCGGTATGCACAAATTGGGGAAGATTGGGGTCTCGCTCGACAATTAGTTTCAATCCTTTCGATTTGGCTTTAAATTGCAACATTTCTTCAATATAATTCAGCATTTTTTTGAGAGCGAAGTCAGAAAGATAGAGTGTCATCTGTCCGCTCTCTATTTTGGATAAATCTAAAATCTCGTTAATCAATTCCAATAAATGTTCGCCGCTACGATTGACGATCGCCAGATCGTTTTGGAGTTCGGGAGTCAGAACAGGATCGTAACTCATCAATTGCGTAAATCCCAAAATAGCATTGAGAGGAGTACGGAGTTCGTGGCTCATATTGGACAGGAACATACTTTTGGCTCGGTTTGCTGTTTCTGCTGCTTCTTTAGCTTGCTGAAGTTCCAACTCGACTTGTTTGCGATCGCTAATGTCAATTAAATATCCCAACATTTCCACTGGTCTACCTGCAGGATCTCGAATTAGTCTGAGTTGATCGAGTATCCAGCGATAAACCCCATCTGAGCGACGAAGACGGTATTCATGTAAATAAAAATCATTGACGAAGGGATTGGCTAAGCCATTAAGCACTCGTTCTACATCATCTGGGTGTAAGTTATGCACCCAAAATTCACCATCTCCTAAAAACGCCATGCTTTCATAGCCCAATACGTCTTTGACATTTTCGCTGATGAACGTTGCTTCATAATCGCCATCAGGTTTACAGCTAAAAATAACGACGGGGCTGTAGTTCAGGAGAAAGTTGAGGCGATTTGTGGTAGCAAGCAAAGCTTGCTCAGCTTGTTTCAGCTCTGTCACATCCTCGTGAACTGCAACAAATACGGTTCCATATTCAGGATGCTCAAACGTAGACGTATGAACCCTGCACCAAAAAAGTCTTCCATCTTTTTTCTTATTGTAGACTTCATATTTTGCTTCTCCGTTATGATTGATTTGAGTGACAAGATCTAGAACGCTTGCGTCTGGTGCAACCTCTGTATCGACATAATTCAAGACACCAACGGGTTGACCTGCGAGTTCGCCATCTGTGTAGCCAAACATAGCGTCAAATTTGGGATTGGTGTAGACGATCGTGAGATCGGAGGCTTTGATTAAACACACTCCACCTGCCATGTTATGCATAATAACACTCTGAAGCTCTAGCGTCTTTTGAGCTTCTTTTTGAGCGGTAATTTCTTGGATCTGAGCAATAAAATGCAGTGGATTTCCCTGTTCATCTTGTACTAACGAGCCATCAAGAAGAATCCAAATCATATGTCCTTGTTTATGGAAATACCGTTTTTCCAGTTGGTAAGTTGAAATTGTTCCTGCTAATAGCTGATGTACATAACTAAGATCGCCGTCTAAATCCTCAGGATGGGTAATGTCTTGGAAAGTTAACGCTAACAACTCTTCTGAGGAGTAGCCAATAATCTGACATAAGGCAGGATTGACTTTAACCCAGTGCCCATCAAGTGAAACGATCGCCATTCCAATTGACGCATTTTCAAACGCATTGCGAAACTGCTCTTCACTGTTTCGTAAAGCCACCTCAATTTTTTGGCGTTCGTTTTCAGCCCGCTTGCGCTCCTCGATCTCCTTCTCTAAGGCTTGATTTGCCGCAATAAGTTGAGCTGGACTAGGTAAAGCTAAGGCTGAGGGAATTAAAAACACTAGCTCAGATGCAGTATATATAGAAATCAGAGCAGTAATAGCTTTAAGCCCTCCCGAAAGCCAATAAGTAGGAAACCAAAGCGTCCAAATTTCCATGATATGAGTTGTACCACAGGCAATTATGAAGGCGCCAAACAGAAAAAATACTTTCTGAAATGGAGTATCTTGGCGCTGTCGCACAAAGTAGAGTAGCATGATGGGGATGGAGTAGTAAGCTAAAGCGATTAAACCATCGGATAAAATATGTAATCCTACTAAGTTTGTTTGCCAGAGATAGCAGTGACCATGAGGAATGAATCCTCCACTTTCAAAAATTTGTGTAATCATACCTAACCTGAATAATTCACGAGTGTTGAAGTGCTTAGCGATTGAGTTCTGCCATTGCCCGCTTGATCGTCGAAGTCCTACCGGGAAAACCACTTTTGAGTAGGGAGATGTCAAATTGCCAACCCAGCAGCACGAGACATCCGATGGCAATGATGAGTAGATTTGCCTTCTGAGAAATGTGCTTGTTCATAAATCTGCTGCTTGGGTTGAAAAAATATTATCCTGATGTTACGCGAAACTAAGAATGGCAACCACGGGGGGATTATCCCTACCCGAACAAGTCAGATTTTGTAGGGACTGTACCACCGTGCCAGCCCTAAATATCTGCGATCGCACGAATTCTTTATGCGTAAAGTGAGTTGATGATCGCCTAATAATTCAAGTATACTATTGTTCATATAGCAATACTCCTGACAGTTTTTTGGGCAGCGACCCAAACCCGCATTCTACCGTTTGGATTTCACAGAGTAAGGAACCCAGAACCCTTATTGTATCGTTGGTGATTGAAAACTGTCCGAACTATTGTCATAGGCTTATAGTGTTCTCCCAGGAAAGTATGGAAATCAATAGGATTGTCGATAGAACTAAGGATAGGGTTAGCGATCGAGCTACAAACTACCGAGGTAATATTTTAATTGTTGACGATTTGCCTGATAACCTGCGTCTTCTCAGAGATACTTTGAGGGCAGAGGGTTATAAAGTTCGCAGTGCTATAACAGGGGCAATGGCTATCCGAGCGGCCCAATCGCCATCGACGGAACTAATTTTACTCGACATTAAATTGACCGATATGGATGGCTATGAAGTTTGCCGACAATTAAAATCTGATGAGCGTACCGTAGACATTCCAATAATTTTTTTGAGTGCGCTAAATGAAACTTTTAATAAGGTGCAAGGGCTGGCTGCGGGCGGGGTAGATTATATTTCTAAGCCATTTCAAGTCGAAGAAGTATTAGCTCGTGTCGAAACCCACTTAACTATCGGAAGGCTGCAAAAAAGACTCCAAAATCAGAATTTACGTCTCTTGATAGAAATTGAAGAACGGCAACGTCTAGAAGAATCTCTCTTTGCCGAAAAGGAATTGGCTCAAGTGACACTGCAATCCATTGGCGATGCGGTCATTACTACTGATGCCCAAGGTAATGTGAGATATTTAAATCCTATAGCTGAGCGACTGACAGGCTGGAAGGTTCATGAGGTTCAAGGAGTTCCTTTGTCTACAGTCTTCCTAATTGTTGATCAAGTAACGCGAGAGCCAGTAGAGAATCCTATAAACAAAGCTCTATTAGAGGAGCGTATTGTGAGCTTAGCTCACCAAACTATTCTCGTTGCCCGCGATGGGACGGAGTATGCCGTTGAGGACTCAGCAGCACCAATTCGAGACCGCCAAGGTCAAATTATTGGGGTAGTCATCGTCTTTCATGATGTTACCGAATCGCGCTATCTCACCCGTCAACTCTCTTGGGAAGCTAGTCACGATGCCCTGACGGGGTTAATCAACCGTCGAAAATTTGAGCAACATTTAGTTGATGCGATCGCCTCTGTTAAAGATAGCAATCAGCAGCACGCTCTCTGTTATTTAGATTTAGACCAGTTCAAAGTCGTTAACGATACCGCAGGTCATCTTGCTGGCGATGAGCTACTGCGCCAAATCAGTGCACTTATTCAAAAGGGAGTCCGTGCTAATGACACGCTGGCGCGCTTGGGAGGTGATGAATTTGGTCTTTTGCTTAGTCAATGTCCCCTCTCTCAAGCAGCTAAGATTGCGGAACAACTCAAAGACTTAGTGCATCAGTTTCGGTTTATTTGGGATAGCAAAATCTTGATCGTCGGGGTCAGTATTGGAGTTGTTGCCATTGACGAAACAAGCCAAAATTTGATGGAGCTTCTAGGAGCGGCTGATGCAGCTTGTTATGCGGCCAAAGCCAGAGGCCGCAACTGTGTTCATCTTTATCGCCTAGATGATGGCGAACTAATTAGACAACGTGGTGAGAGACTGGCGGTTTCCAAAATCAGTCGAGCGTTGGAAACGAATCGTTTTTGTCTCTACTACCAAAAGATTGTCTCTATTACCTCTAAACCCTTAGTAGAGCATTATGAGATTTTGATCAGAATGCTGGACGAAAATGGAAAAATAGTATCTCCAAATGAGTTTATTCCAGCCGCCGAGCGTTACGGATTGATAACTGAGATCGATTGTTGGGTCATCGAGAAATTTTTCTCTAACTATCACAAATTGCCGGACAAAGATGTTCTTAGTCAAGGCTTGTATACGATCAATCTTTCTGGGGCTAGCATTGGTAGCAATCAGTTTTTGAGGTTTTTAATCGAACAATTTTCTCGCTACAAAGTCCCCCCACAAACGATTGGTTTTGAAATCACGGAAACCGCAGCGATCGCAAATTTTGAGCAAGCCAGATATTTCATGAGCGAACTCAAAAAGATTGGGTGTTGCTTTGCTTTAGATGATTTTGGCAGTGGGTTGAGTTCTTTTGCTTATCTGATGAATTTACCAGTTGATTATTTAAAAATTGATGGTGCTTTTGTCAAGAATATTAGTCATAATTTGATTTCTCAAGCGCTGGTTGAAGGCTTTAATCGTATTGCCCATGCGATGAATCTGGAAACTATAGCTGAGTTTGTCGAAGACGAGACTATCTTAGAAAAATTGCGGGAGATTGGAGTAGATTATGCTCAGGGTTATGGGATCGCCCGCCCTGTTCGTATTAACTTTAATCCCTAGTCGATCGCACCAGAAGAGTGGGCTGATTGCCTCACGCCTGCGTCCAGTCGGTCGGCATCGAAGAAAGTCTATCGCCCGCTGCGACAAGGCTGCCTCAATTTACTATGTCACATTTAGATGGAATGTGCTGTAATTGTAAAGGATTGAGTGTTCTCTTGAAAATAAACCGGAAAATTTGCCATGAAAGCAGTTGCGTTCGATCGCTACGGTTCCCCCGAGGAATTGCAATACCGAGAATTGTCCAAGCCGATCGCCAAATCCAACGAATTGCTAGTGCGAGTTCGCGCTAGCAGCGTCAATCCCGTAGACTGGAAAATCCGGCAAGGACACCTGCAACTACTGACAGGATTTAACTTTCCTCGAATTGTCGGTTCAGATATATCAGGAGTTGTGGTGGAAGTCGGCCGGGAAGTCACCAAATTTCAACCCGGAGATGAAGTTTATACCTTCTTAAATCCCATCAGTGGCGGTGCTTGTGCCGAATACGCTGTCGTGCCAGAATCGAGTGCGGCAATTAAGCCGAAAAACATCACCCATGCCGAAGCAGCAGCAGTACCGATCGCAGGTTTAACCGCTTTGCAAGCCCTCAGAGATTTGGGTGAAATTAAAGCAGGATACAAAGTATTGATTAACGGTGCTTCCGGCGGAGTCGGGATTTTTGCGGTACAAATCGCGAAAGCAATGAACGCGGAAGTAACGGGAGTTTGTAGCGCTAAAAATAGAGAATTTGTCAAGGGTTTGGGAGCAGATTTTGTTTTTGATTATGCAGAAATAGATTTTACTCAACAGCCCATAAAGTATGATATAATCTTGGATGCTGTCGGTACAAAAACATTTGCTGAATGCGAAAACGTGCTGCAACCGGAGGGAGTTTATATCTCGACTTTGCCGAGTTTTGACAATCTTCTACCGATGTTGACGAGCTGGTTTTTGCCGGGTAAAAAAGCTAAATTCATTCTAGCCAATGCCAACCCAGCCGACTTGGAGATTTTGCGGGATTTAATCGAATCTGATAAAGTTGAGCCGATTGTCGATCGCACTTACAGCTTAGCAGAAGTAGCCGCCGCCCACGCTTACAGCGAAACAGGCCGCGCTGTCGGCAAAATTGCGATCGCCATTGACAGTTAAAAAAAACCGTGTTTGAGCAATACGACTCAGAGATTATATGTGTTACGTGGCAAGGGTTCGCCAAAAAATGCGCGGTTGGCGTTAAAGTAAAAAGGGCGATCGACTTTAACCCGGAAACAGGTTGTTGATTCTACCTGCATCCCAGACCAATAAACGTAAAACTTAAATAAAATCCAAAATACCTATGACTGTGCCCTCAGACTTGGAGACATCCGAACAAAATTCCGACAACAACCTCGAACAAGTTAGCTCGGAAAATAGCATTACACCAGTCGCCGACAGTTTGATGGGTGTCAGCAACTTAGAAGGTGAAAAAGTCAACCCGGAAAGTAGCATTGCACCAATCGCAGATGATTTCACGGATGTCAGCAACTTAGAAGACGAACAAGTTAGCCCGGAAAATAGCATTGCACCAATCGCCGATGATTTGATGGGTGTCAGCAACTTAGAAGACGAAAACTTAGAAGACGAACAAGTTAACGAGGAAAATAGCATTGCACCAATCGCCGACGATAACTTAGAAGACGAACAAGTTAGCACGGAAAATAGCATTGCACCAATCGCCGACAGTTTTATGGGTTCCCGCAACCTCGAAAACGAATATCTCGATGAACTTCCAGACGAAGTAGAGATGTCTTTATTCGACCATTTAGAAGAATTGCGACAGCGACTTTTTTACTCAATAATTGCCGTAGCAATCGGTGTAGTTGGTTGCTTTTTAACAGTTAAGCCGATCGTACAATTGCTAGAAGTACCCGCCGGGCCAGTCAAGTTTCTGCAACTAGCTCCGGGCGAGTATTTCTTTGTTTCGATTGAAGTAGCCGGATACTGCGGTTTGCTAATTGCAAGTCCGTTTATTTTTTACCAAATAGCCCTATTTGTGCTACCAGGTTTGACTCGCAAAGAACGCGGGTTGCTCGGGCCAGTGTTTTTCGGTTCTAGTTTTCTATTTTTGGGCGGGTTAGTATTTGCTTACATCGCTCTGATTCCGGCGGCGCTGAACTTCTTTGTTACCTACGGGGCGGATGTTGTAGAGCAATTATGGTCGATCGACAAATACTTTAAATTTGTATTATTGTTAATGTTCAGCACAGGCTTAGCTTTTCAAATCCCGATTGTCCAAGTATTGCTCGGTGTTTTGGGCATAGTTTCTTCTAAGCAAATGCTTTCCGGCTGGCGTTATGTAGTCTTGGGAGCGGCTGTTTTGGGTGCGGTTTTAACGCCTTCTACTGACCCTTTAACGCAAAGTCTTTTAGGGGGTGCGGTGCTTGCCTTGTATTTTGGTGGCGTTGGTTTGGTGAAGCTTTTGGGGCGGTGAGAATTAGAAAGATCGATCGCCTCGCTACCAAAAATTATAGAGGTGCGATCGCCCGCGCCTCTATATTTACTAAAAAAAGTTAAAATTCAAAACCAAAGTTTTGTCAAAACTTTGTCTACATTCGGAACTGTTCTACTTCAGGCGTGTAGCCGATCGGCAAAACGTAATCGAGATTCTCGTGGGGACGAGCAATGATGTGATACGATAGCAACTTTCCGCCATCGACCTTTTTAACTGATTCAATTCCAGCAGCAACGGCTGCTTGCACTTCAGAGATATCTCCTCTAACTATAATTGTCCAGTAGGCACGGGTTATCTTTTCATAGCGAACTAAAGTAACTCGGGCTGCTTTCACCATTGAGTCTGCAACTTCTACGGCAGCGGGAAGTCCCAAGACTTCAACCATTCCAACTGCAACACCCATTACAACATTCTCCTAAATTTCACAAGATATCTGAGACTCATTGTATGTGAAATTGTTGACAGAAATTGGTTCCGATGATTTTGGTAAGCTGGAAATTCGATCGCCCAAAATTCAGCAGCCCCACAAGCTGTGGCGGCACTTAAACCCCACAGTCGGACAGGAAAGCTCGCCCTACAAGACTTTGAATCAAAAAAACTGCTAAAATTAGCTGCGCGACAGCTTAGTTTCTCACCGCCCGCACGCCGGCTAACAAGTTCGCCTCACGATTTTTGGGACTGGGAACTCAAAAAATCCACCCCCGACCAGACACAAAACTTTACAAGCTGCGATTCCGGGGCGATCGGTCACTCCTGACGAATGACTGAGGACGAATGACTGATGACTGATGACTGATGACTGATGACTCAAAACTCGTCAAGCAACCACTCTGAGGCTCTTTCCCCCAAATCTAGGGGAACGCTGACAGCTTTGCCCAAACGCGGGCGATCGCGAGTAGTGACAATATATTCTCTTACCTGTTCCGTGCTGCCCCAGCCGTTCA
This sequence comes from Cyanobacteriota bacterium, assembly GCA_025362325.1. Classification (GTDB taxonomy): domain Bacteria; phylum Cyanobacteriota; class Cyanobacteriia; order Cyanobacteriales; family Microcoleaceae; genus Microcoleus. Next base: position 9,738 of record JANYGO010000263.1, read on the forward strand.
GGTAATTGGCCACCGCGTCCAAATGCTCAAAATAATCAGCCTCCGTCATCGGAAAAGACGCCTGTTCCAGATATTTCCACATCACCTGCACGAAAATCTTGCCCCGCGTCCGCCGCAATCTGATATCGTAAGACTTTCCCCATTTTTCTATGAGTAGCTGGTGTAAATCCTTGCCCGTCATGGTTGCTCCTGAGTGAATCTCTTAAACAATAAAAGACAAAGTTCAAAAAATGTAATAATACTCTAATAAAGGCTGGAAGGCGCATTCTTAAAGGAATTTTCGCTGCCTCAAATTTGTGCTAGCAGATTAACGGCAATTATCCTCCTTCCTCTGCACGTACAGGTTCTCTAACAGCTAACAAACAAACGTAACTTAAAACCGTAAGGCAGGTCATGGCTCAATCTTCTGCTGGAAATCCCGATGTCCCCGATATGGGGCGTCGCCAATTTATGAATTTGCTGACGTTCGGTACAGTCACAGGTGTGGCACTGGGCGCACTCTATCCTGTTGTCCAATATTTTGTTCCTCCATCGAGTGGGGCAGTTGGTGGCGGAGTCACAGCTAAAGATGCCTTGGGTAACGACATCATCGTTAGCGAATATTTGACTTCGCACCCTGCGGGCGATCGTACTTTAGCCCAAGGTCTCAAAGGCGACCCCACTTATCTGGTGGTGACACAAGACCTATCTCTGGCCGAATACGGCATCAATGCAGTCTGCACTCACTTGGGCTGCGTCGTGCCTTGGAATGCTAGCGAAAACAAGTTTATCTGTCCTTGCCACGGTTCTCAATACAACAGTGAGGGCAAAGTGGTGCGCGGGCCCGCGCCTTTGTCTCTGGCCCTGGCCCACGTCACTATCGCAGATGACAAGGTTGCTTTCACCCCTTGGAAAGAAACAGATTTCCGCACCGGTGAAGCACCTACCTGGTCATAGTTATTAGTCATTAGTTAGCAGTTAGTCGTTAGTCGTTAGTCGTTAGTCGTTAGTTTCAATAACCAATAACTAATAACCAATAACTAATAACCAATAACTAATAACTAATGACCAATGACCAATGACCAATGACTAATCACTAAATTGTCTGACCTTTGAGATTGAATACTCTGATGCCACAAATTAATTTATCTGCGATATTTCGCCACAGTGCCAAGACGATCGGCAAAACTGCCTTAATTGCGATCGCCGCCGCCGGATTTTTTCTCACCAGCGACATCGCACTTCCCCAAGCAGCATTTGCTTATCCTTTCTGGGCCCAGCAAACAGCACCAGCTACTCCCCGCGAAGCAACTGGCAAAATTGTTTGCGCCAACTGTCACCTCGGTGCCAAACCGACTGAAGTGGAAGTGCCACAATCTGTTTTGCCTGACACAGTTTTTGAAGCTATTGTCAAGGTTCCCTACGATACTACCGTGCAGCAAGTTGTCGGCGACGGCAGCAAAGGCGGCTTGAATGTAGGCGCAGTTGTGATGTTGCCCGAAGGTTTCAAGATTGCTCCCGCTGACAGAATTCCCGAAGAAATGAAGGAAAAAGTCGGCGATCTTTACTTCCAACCTTACAGCGAAACCCAAGAAAATATTATTTTAGTGGGCCCGCTACCAGGAGAACAGTACAAAGAATTGGTATTCCCAGTTTTGTCGCCAAATCCCGAAACTGACAAGTCAGTTCACTACGGCAAATACCTAATTTATGTCGGCGGCAACCGCGGTCGCGGTCAGGTTTATCCTACAGGTGCTAAGAGCAACAATGCTGTTTACAATGCTTCGGTAGCTGGCAGCATTTCTAAGATTGCCACACCTGAAGATGGCGGTTATGAAGTGACAATTCAACCGGCAGAAGGTGCAGCGGTTGTTGATACAATTCCCGCAGGCCCAGAACTGATTGTTACCGAAGGACAAACAGTTGCAGCAGGCGAACTTTTGACGAACAATCCTAATGTGGGCGGCTTCGGTCAAAAAGACGTGGAGATTGTGCTGCAAAGTGCAGGTCGAGTTAAAGGATTGATGGCTTTCGTGGCTATAACCATGCTGGCTCAAATCATGCTGGTTCTCAAGAAGAAACAGGTCGAAAAAGTTCAAGCTGCTGAAATGAATTTCTAAGCGCGACTTTAATTAGTTGGGTAAAGTGCTTTGTGCCTACCCAACTATTAGATAAGTAGGGCGGGGAATACCCGCCTTATTCTTTGATAAATAATCAGTAAAATAATGTCAATTGATGAGAATAAAGTTAAAGTAGGCGCGCTGGAATGGTTTTATCGCGAAACAAATCCGGTTAACGAAAGTGATAAACCTCCTGTACTGCTGCTGCACGGTTTGCCATCCCAAAGCTTTACCTGGACTGCAATCATGCCGGATTTGGCGGCGCAGGGATTTCGCTCGATCGCCCCAGATTGGGTGGGCTGCGGGCGATCGGCAAAACCAGACAAACGCGACTTTGCCTACACTCCCGATGCCTTTGTTGATGCCCTGGCTGGCTTTATTGAAACACTAAAATTAGACCGATTTTCCCTCGTTGTCCAAGGCTTTTTAGCATCAGCCGGCATTCAATACGCTTTGCGAAATCCCGATAAAATTGAGCGTTTAGCTGTCATAAATACACCCGTTTCAGGAAATATAAGATTGCCTTGGAAAATGCAGCAGTTGGGACTGCCTTTTATTGGCGACATGATCACCCAAGATCCACTTTTGGTTGACAGAACCCTCGAAGGTGGCTGCCGCCAAATCATATCAGACAAGGATTTAGATGTTTACCGCCGCCCGTTTCTCAAGAGTTCGGATGCGGGGCGATCGCTAATGAACACAGTTCGTAACATTCAACTGCCGCAGTCAATAGCAGAAATTGAATCCGGCTTAAAAGGATGGACACGACCAACTTTATTTGTATGGGGTTTGACCGACCCTTGGCTAAGTGTTGAACCCGCTAAAAACATAGTCGCTTCCATGAAAAATGCAGAGTTAGTTACTCTCGAAGAAGCGGGGCATTATCCTCAAGAACATTGGTCAGAAAAAGTTGGGGAAGCTCTGATAACTTTTCTGCGCCGCCAGGAGGTAAAATAATATTTTGTACCTAACTCTCGGTGCTGGCTCAGCGAAGTAAATCCTCGCCGATCGCCATTCGCAGGCAAAGCCTGAGAACGAGAAATCTAAAATCTCAAATCTAAAATCGCTATGACTCGTCCCCGTTCGTTTTTTGCCTTGATGATGGCGTGTTTGATGGCATTTCTGGTTAGTTGCAGCAGTGTCGAAGCAAAAGTTCCCACGACTTACACAGCAGCCCAGATCCAGCAAATTCAGCGTTATGTTCCTACTCTGACAGAATTCCGATCGCGCATGGACAACCTAGGAACCCTAATTCAGAAAAAAAATTGGGTTGATGCCAAAACTTACATTCACGGGCCTCTCGGCGACTTGCGTGGCACCATGAAAACCGTGTCGGGCAGTTTGTTGCCGAAATCTCAACAGCAAGCCCTTGATTTGACCAAGAGTTTGTTTGCTGATTTGGTTGAGATTGACAACGCTGCTAAAGTGGCTGACTATGCAAAAATCACGGCTGGTTATCAAAAAGCTGTGAATGATTTCGATACCTTCTTGCAGCTAATTCCTAAAGCCTAATCGCTTTAGATAAGACGGCGGTTGAAACCGCGTCTACACAAACGATATCCGCCGGACGCCGACGGTCGAGAATAACGTAAAACGTAATTTTTACTGCCCGTTCTTCAACCCGCTATACAAGCGGGTTTTGTTTGTATAGACGCGGTTTCTAACCGCCCGGTCTTCTTCAACCCGCTATACAAGCGGGTTTTGTTTGTATCGAAGGGGTTTCAACCGCCGAGTCTTCTGTAAAATCTAAAATCTAAAATCTAAAATCTAAAATTGAATGATTCGCATTGCAATTATTGGTTGCGGTATTATCGGGGCTTCCATCGCCTTTGAACTCAGTAAATTCCCCGAACTAAAAGTCACTGTATTCGACAAACAACCGCCAGCACAAGGTTCTACAGGTGCAGCCCTCGGCGTTTTGATGGGAGTTATCAGCCACAAAACTAAGGGTAGAAATTGGCAGTTAAGGGAAAGCAGCCTTCAGCGCTACGAAACTTTGATTCCTGAATTGGAAGCAATTACGGGGCGGAAAATTCCGTTTAACAAACAGGGAATTTTGATGCTGTGTTCGGAGGGAGAAGATTTAAGTAATTGGGAAAAGCTAGCAGCAACTCGCGAGTCTCAAGGTTGGAAATTGGAAATTTGGGATGTGCAACGAGTCCGCGATTTTTGCCCTCATCTGGATTTAAACGATCGCACTATTGCAGCAATTTACTCGCCTCAAGACAGACAAATCGATCCCACCGCGCTAACTTTGGCTTTGGTGGATGCTGCGGAACGCAATGGGGTGATTTTTGAGTTTGGGGTGGAAGTTGCAGGGGCGGCGATTGCTGCTAGTGGCGAGTTCGATCGACTAATTGTATCCGCTGGCTTAGGTTCTGCGGCTGTCACTGCATCCTTAAATCAATTGGTTGATATTCGCCCGGTGTTGGGACAAGCGCTGCATTTGCGGTTGAAACATCCTTTGGGAAATGCTGATTTTGCGCCAGTAATTACTTGCGATGACGTTCACATTGTGCCTTTGGCGAATCAGGAATGTTGGGTAGGGGCGACGGTGGAGTTTTCGGAAAATGGCGGGGAAATTCAGGCGAATGCTGATATGTTGGAGAAAGTGATGGCAAGGGCGAGATCACTTTGTCCGGCCCTAGCAGAAGCTGAAATCATCAAGCAATGGTCGGGATTGCGCCCGCGCCCGGAAGGACGCCCGGCCCCAATTATCGAGACGCTTCCGGGTAACAGCCACGTTCTCATCGCTAGCGGCCACTATCGCAACGGTGTGCTGCTGGCCCCTGCAACCGCGCGATCGATCCGAGAAGCAATTTTGCAATAATTAACAAATGTTAATACAATAAATAAAGCCATTCATATCTTACATCTAAAAATGTCCGACAAACCTTTAGGAAAACCCCGCTCCTTGTGGCGAGTAATTTTGCTGTCAGGAGTCAGCTTGCTGCTGTATTACGGCTGGTACAAATGGATTATTCAAGAAGAATTGCGCCGCTATAACGGCAGCGGTTGGTCGGGAACACTGTGCTTGCTACCCTTTGTTTTAGGAGTAGCAGTCCCCCAAGCTTTGCGGCTATTCGATCCCGATGTTCCCGGATGGTTTGGTTGGTTTTCCTTCGTGGGAATTGCTTGGATTTACATCGTGCAGTTCAAACTTTACAACACAGTTAACGAACTGTACCGCCAAGAAGGAATCAAAGAACCGCTAACAGTTTGGTGGATTTTTGTACCGGGTTTAAATTTAATTGTCGGCTTGCGGCAAATTCACTTTTTGAGCCAGTTTTGGGCAAGAAAACAGGGAATTGAAGTTAAAGATAACTTAGCCGAAAGCATTTCTTTTCTGTCAGCTAACGCTTAACGGGAAATTTTTTACACCGATATCATAGGTTTGTAGTAAGGACTGAAGTCCTTTACGCTTGCATCGGAATAATGATTTTCCGAGTGTAGTGCGAGCGTCCCCAGCGCCACTATGAGTCTTTTTTCTATCTTTGACTTAATCAGAACTAAAGTCCTTACTACAAACCTGTCAATCACGATAACCAATTCGGTAAATCCGCCAGAATCAGTTTGAGTTCCGGCTCGTTAACGCGCTTAATTGCTTTCGGAATACTTACCCACTGCCGCTTTCTCTTGCTAGCTTCAGGCCAATTTTCCAGAACAGTTTGTACTTGCAGTAAAAACACTTCTACATGACAAGTATAACCAGACTTTTGATACTCGTAAGTTCCCAGCAAATCCGGGAACACTTTACCCAACAAGCCTGCTTCTTCCCAAGCTTCCTTGGCGGCGGAATCTTGGGGAGTCATGTCAGGTTCAATTAACCCTTTGGGAATCACCCAGCGCTTACCGGTTGAAGAAGTAATCAGCATTACTTCAATTTGCCCGTTTTGAATGCGGTAGGGAATTACTCCCGATTGTTCTACCAATACAATGGTTCTTGCAATCATGATTTGTGCAATAATTTTTGGTACAAAGGATGCTTTAACTTGACTAACGGTTCAATATTTCAAATAAAGATGCCGATACACCCTGATTCTCTATTAGGACTTACGCATCAGTGCGTCGAAACCAGTTTATTTTTACGAAAATAATTGATTGCAGCCATTTTTTAATAAAAAAAACCCGGTTTATTTATTGAGTTGGATTGCTTAAGTCCTATCTGTGATTCCTCAGTCGAGACAATAACTAAGTGAGAAATATAAGTATTTAGGATTTTACCCTTATTTAAAATAGCAAATTCAAATGGACTACGACTAAAAAATAATATTATTTTAATCACGGAGCGATCGCACCGCCAACTTTAACTGCACCCAACACAACTAAGCGCGTTTCAAGATTTTTGCTAAATTTATCAACAAAACTCCGCTAGTCACCAACAAAATTGAGAGCCACTGTTGCCCTTGCAAACTGTCGCCGAGGATACCTAATGCTAGAATTGCTGTGACGGCTGGGCCGCTAGAACCGATGATTGCTGTGGAGGCGGCGCCGATATTTTTGATGCCGAAGTTATTGAATAAATATCCCGATAGCGTCGCTAAGCTGAGCAATCCTGCCATTAACAATAACCCGCTGTTAATATTGAGAGGGACGAAAGGAATTGTCACAGCTAGGAGTGCCAACCACTCGATCGTAAAAATCATCCCCGTAAATGTCGCCGGATTAATTTTATTAAAACAGGTTTGAGCAATAATCCCTTCCATGGCAAAGACCACACCGGAAAGCACCGCTTCGCTAATGCCTAAATAATCGGTTTTAAAACTAGCGTTGGGGGCGCTGAAAGCCAGCCAAGTACAGCCAGTATAAATTAACACGATCGCCAGCCACTGCTGCCAAGAAGGCCGATCGCCAAACAAGCGCCAAGCCAGTAAAGTTGTAACTGTAGGATAGATAAAAAAGATGGTGACAGCCGTTGCAGGCCCCACACTGGCGATCGCCAGATAAATACTTGTCTGCGAAGCAAACAACAGCAACCCCGCTGTCATAATCCGCCACTGCAAAGAGCGATCGCCCCCTGTGACTACTTCTTTGGCTTCACTCCAAGCACCCTGTTTAATCGCAGGCAAAAACAGCCACAAAAGCGGCACCACAAAACTCACCCGCAGCAACAACACCAACAGCGAAACATGAAGTTTGCTAGCATCAGGATCGATATATCCGCCCAAACTAAAAATGCCTCCCAAAACCGGAAGCACTTTAGAAGATTGAGCAATTCTCGCAATTACATTTTGGCAAGACAAAGCCAGAGTTGCTAGCAGCACAAAGCTCAACCCGCGCCACCACTGAGAGGAAGAACTAGAGCCCGAAACCGGAGACGGTGCAGTCATAAATTTCTATGCTTGAATAAAGTTCTTGACAGATCGTACCTCAGATCGTGACAATGTTTGCTTTGCTTCATTAAGAATTATAATTTCGCCTTACATAAACAGCGTTTTGTATGGTCTCAACTTCCGACTAAAACTCTGTATTTTCGTGACATTCCCCGACACATAACCTCTATCTGTAGGGTGCGCAGCGCGCACCTTACCGCTACTAAACAACTTAATCTTTCTTCGCCTTAGCCTCCAGATTTTCCATCCGACTCTTCAAATCTTGATTCTCCTTTTTCACCTGGTCTAATTCCTCGCGTAACTGCTTCACCGCTGCATCAGAACCAGCATTTTTCTGCACTCTTTGCACAGCTTCATCAGCCATCATACGGACGCGGCCGTCGGGTGTTTGGTCAGCTAAAGAACGCAAAATCCGAAGGGCTTTGCGAGTTTCCATCTGTCCTAAAGCCACTACTACAGATACTTGAGTCAAGAAAAACGTCTCTTTAGATAATTCTGCCAATCGGTGCAAAATTCGTTCTAAATTGAGCTTGGTTTGACCTGTCGAAATTGTCCCCAAAGAACGAATTGCAGCTAATCGCAAAGCTTGCGGAGTACCGATGGCTGTATATTTCAAAATCAGATTCAGCGCATCTTCAGAAGTTTTCATTTGCGCCAAACCGGCAATAGCACCGGATCGCACAACCTCATTCCAGCCCTGACGCTCTTTCAAAACCAATTTTAACTCTTTGAGTACCTGTTCGTCCGTCGGTTTTTCGTCGGGATTCGCCCCTGCGATCGAGCCCATAGCACTCGCTGCGGCCGCTTCTACATAATAGCTGTCGTCGCCTTTTTCAACGATCGACCTCAGCGCCTTATAAGTTTCGTGAGTCTTGATTTTAGCCAGCGCATTCACCACAGCGCGGCGAACCCTAGCATCTTTATCCTTCAAACCAGCTACTAAACCATCAAAAGCTTGGTCTAGTTTAATTTCAACTAACTGATTTGCAACTTCCGCCCGCACTGCCCAAAACGGCTCTTTCTTGAGAACTTCTGACAGCGTTTTCACAGCTTCCAAGCCTCCCTTTTTCGCCAAAGCTTGGGCTGCGTAAATCCGGGAAACCGGGTCTGGGTCGAACTGCAACTGAGCTTTTAGTTCGGCAACTCCATACTCTAAAACAACTGTTTTTAGGTATTTATTGCCGACATCAAAACTGATAAATGCGGGCTTCTCATCGAGGGGAAAATAGAAACTTTGCTCGCGTTCATTCACTCGGACGGTGAAAGTTTTTAGGTTGACCGAACTTCGATCGTCTGCATCTTTTTCCGGCTTATAACCGAAGCCGATCGGAATTTTTAGGTCAAAGACATCTTTGCTATTACCGTTGTCCTTTTTGCTATCTTTTATCTGAGTTTGTGTGACAGTCACTTTGGCTAATTTGCTATCGCCGTCCCAGGAATAAGCAACCTTATAATCTGGATGACCGCCGCGATAAACGTACTGATCGAACAAAAACATTAAATTGCGGCCGGTCGCCTTTTCGATCGCCCTGAGCAAATCGATCGTTTCTACAGTTTGGTGAGCGTTATCCCGTACAAAAGTGTGAATTGCTTTGTAAAATAGCTCGTCGCCTAACTCGGCATGAATCATGTGATACACGCAAGCGCCTTTTTCGTACAAATGGCGATCGTACAATTCGATTGCTTCGCGGTAAACGTGAGTAACAATTGGGCGGCGGTAGCGAGAACTGTCTTCAGCTAAATAATTGCGGGCTTCACTTAACATATAATAAGCCGCGTCTTCTTTGCCGTATTCTTTGTCAGTCCACAGCACCTCGGAATAGGAAGCCATGCCTTCTTTGATCCAAGCATGAGACCAGTGTTTAATTACTACTAAATCGCCGAACCATTGGTGAGCTAATTCGTGAGCAACTAAGCTTTCTGTACCGCGATTGTCGAGGCTGGCGCGTTCGTCTAACAAGCACCTATCTGTTAGTAAAGTTGTCGAAGTATTTTCCATGCCGCCGAAGATGAAATCATCGACGCAGACTTGAGCATATTTAGGAAAAGGGTAAGGATAGCCAAATGCTTTAGAGAAAAATTCAATCATTTCGGGCGTTTTGCCCATGCTGCGCTTACCGTCTGCTTCGCGGCCTTTTTCGACGTAATAATTAACTGGTTTGCCGTTCCATTCGTCTTTGATTTCGGCAAAATCTCCGACGGCTAAGGTCATTAAATAAGTTGGGTGCACCTGGGTTTGCGACCAGTGATAAATTTTATCGTCGCCGTCATTTTTTGTGCTAATTAATTCGCCGTTGGATATTGCAAAAAATTGTCTCGGAACTTGCACTCGAATTTCGGAAGTTGCGAGTTGTCCGGGATAGTCGAAACAGGGAAACCAGAAGCGGGAATCTTCGTCTTCGCCTTGAGTCCAAACTTGGGTTGGTTTGTCTGGATAGTGTTTGTCCGGGCCGACAAAATAGAGACCGCGCTGGGGTTTTTCGACCGAGTATGCGATCGCAATTGTAATTGGTTCGTATGCTACCGTTGGTTCGTGCAGTTGAATTTGCAGCACTTCGCCGTCGCTGTCAAAATCTTGCTTAGTTTCGCCGACTTTTACCGATTTAATGTTGAGGTTTACCGCATCTAAGGTTAATTTGTCAATACCGCTGCGGACTGGATTTATGCGGATGCTGCAAGTGCCGCGAAAGCTTTGTTTGGGAATATCCAGCACTAAATCGAGGAAAATATGCTCTACTTGACCGGGGCGATCGGGGTTGTAGTGGGGTCTAGCACCGGGCATCTCGAAGGATTTGTGACCGTTTTCAGAATCAAAGTAAGTGTGTGACATTGTGATGGAGGAGTTGTGAGTCGATCGGCGATCGCTAGCAGCAGCCACGAAAGCTGAACTGCCAGCTTATTCTAGGGTAGCGCGTCCCGTTGCTGTTGTCTCTAATCTTATTAAAAACTTGGCTGATAATTGCCGGATCGAAAATATGAATTGTTTGCTACAATATCAGCAAGGCTAATGTCTGCAATCATCAGCCTGCAATTGAAATTGAGAGGGAAATCTGCATGACAGCTACACTATCAGTTCCCAGTGCGATCGCATCTTTGCTGGGCGACGAAGCCGAAGACTTGCTCACCCATCAAGCAAAAGTTTCTAAAGATTTGTTGCACCTGCCAGGCCCGGATTGGGTCGATCGCATTTTCGCTCAAACCGATCGCTCTCCTCAAGTTTTGCGATCGCTCCAGCAACTTTATTCTAGCGGACGCTTGGCAAATACCGGCTATTTATCCATCCTACCAGTAGACCAAGGAATCGAACACTCGGCGGGCGCTTCTTTTGCACCAAATCCCATCTATTTTGACAGCGAAAACATCATCAGACTAGCAATCTCCGCAGGCTGCAACGCCGTTGCGACAACCCTGGGAGTTTTGGGCAGCGTATCTCGCAAATACGCGCACAAAATCCCTTTCATACTCAAACTCAATCACAACGAATTGCTAACTTATCCCAATCAATACGACCAAATAATGTTTGCAACCGTCGAACAAGCTTGGAATTTGGGAGCAGTTGCAGTCGGAGCCACAATTTATTTTGGTTCCCCGGAAGCACCCCGACAAATCCAAGAAGTCAGTCAAGCTTTTGCCCACGCTCACGAGTATGGAATGGCGACAATTCTGTGGTGTTACCTCCGCAACGATATCTTCAAACAAGACAAAGATTATCACCTTGCAGCGGATTTGACCGGGCAAGCAAATCACTTGGGAGTGACAATTCAAGCTGACATCATCAAGCAAAAATTGCCGGAGTGCAATAACGGCTACGGGGCAGTTGCTAAAGCCAGCGGCGAGAGTTACGGCAAAACCGACAAGCGCGTTTATTCCGATTTGACAACGGATCACCCGATCGATCTAACACGTTATCAAGTGCTCAACTGTTATGCGGGAAGGATGGGTTTAATCAACTCCGGCGGTGCTTCAGGAAAAACCGATTTTGCCGAAGCAATTCGCACCGCAGTAATCAACAAACGCGCAGGTGGCTGCGGCTTAATTTCCGGCCGCAAAACTTTTCAGCGTCCCTTTGAAGAAGGTGTAAAATTGTTCCACGCCATTCAAGACGTTTATTTATCGTCCGAAATTGCGATCGCCTAAAACTTCACAGCACACTAAAATTAGGGTGTGTGCGGCGCACCCAATGCTATAAGGTTCGTAGTGCGGACTTTAGTCCGCACTACGAACTGACAAAATATATAATTAAAAGATGCCTCACAGCCTCGTTTTAAACCTACTGCCAGTTGCACCCATCCCATCCCAATTTCTAACTGGACGGCATCTCCACGCTTTATTTCTCAACCTTGTCAGTGCTGTAGATAGCGATTTGAGCGCGTACCTGCACGATCAATCTAATGAAAAAGCTTTTACTTTAAGCTTTTTCCAAGTAAGCAGAAAAGACGTTTACAAAGCCAGCACACCGCAGACCCAAAAGAGAGTTTTGCCGACCGCTTCGCGGACAATTTCCCCGGCTGTACAGTGGGAACACAAGCAAGCAATTGGGGAAAATACGCCGATTTGGTGGCGAATTTCTCTGCTGGATGACGGTTTGTTCGATCGCCTAACTCAACTTTGGCAGCAACTGAATTTTGACCGCCCTTGGCATCTGGGCCCGACAGATTTGTACATTACCAATATTTTGAGCGAACCGCAATCAAACCAGCCTTGGGTGAATTTTTGCAGTTACGCCGAATTGTTCGATCGCGCTTCCGACACTGAGCGCCAAATTGCGTTTAGTTTTTGCACTCCTACTAATTTTCGGCAAGGTGTTTACGACAGTGCGATGCCGACTAGAGAGAGTATTTTTGGCAGTTTGGCGAATCGCTGGAACAAGTATAGCGAAATTGCGATCGAACCTAATTTCACAGAATCTATTTTTCCCAGTTTCTTCGATATCCGCACAGAAGTTTGTACCGATTCTCGCAGTAAATTTATTGGCTGCGTCGGCGAGGTTAGTTACCGAATTATGGGAGATGTCAATCCGACTGCTATCAAGCAAATTAACGCTTTAGCAGATTTTGCGCTTTACAGCGGAGTCGGGCGAAAAACGCCGATGGGAATGGGAATGACGCGCAGGTTGCAGAATTTTTAATCATTCACTTTTCGACTTAATTTCACTAACTATTTCGTAAACATCTGTGTCGGGAATTTTTGCGAACAAAGGTGTCATTTGCTTCAAGATTTCCTGATATGCTTCGCTTTGATTGGCGGCCATCTCTTCTACGCTTTCCCAAAAAATGATGGCAATACCTTTGTCTGTATTGGGCAATTGTAGCAGGTACGCTCCCTTAAAACCTGTGGCATAAGTTGCAACGGCTTTTTCAAAAAGTTCTTCTGCTTCTTTGAATTTTCCTGGTTTAAATTCGCCAATAGCAACGTAGGCAAACTGATGTCGGAGAAAGTCGAGAAATTCTGACATATCCTGTTCCTGAAGAAATCGCTATACACCAGGTTATATTTTACCCGATCGCCGTAATTTTGTGAACTGCACAGTTTTTAGTCTCGCTTAACCAAAGCGGCGGATTTATGAGACCTTATTGTAAGTAGCCGCCCGACTCAAATAGAAACTTTTTGAGTCAGGCGGCTGGAATCTCTATTAAATAAACTGTATCAATCTTCTTTTGGGGCAACCAACTCTTTTTGTTCAGACGTTATAGCTACAGGTTGAGCGGATTTTTCAATCGCAGGAGTGATGGAAAAAATTGCTTCCGTCGTCGTTTCAAAACAATTTGACAACCCAATTTTTGCCAAGATTCCTGATCGCTCTAGGAGTTGTTGAACTTCCGGCTGCAAACCCGTGAGAATTAAGCGGCAATCGTGGCGTTTCAGATCCTGGTAGATGTCTTCGAGGGCGACTAACCCAGTGGTGTCCATATTCGGTACAAACCGCAGCCGCAAAATCAGAAACTTCACTTCTGGTTCATCCCGCAGGAAGGTTACAAACCGTTCGGCGGCACCAAAAAATACAGGCCCATCTACCCGATAAACAGCAATTTGTTTGCTTAACTCCAGGGGAACACCGGGAGGAAAAACTTCGGTTTCGGGAATTTTGGCCAGGCTCAACTCGCTCATCCGCTTGATGAACAAAGCACCCGCTGCAATTAATCCGACTTCTACGGCTAGAACTAAGTCAAAGCAGATGGTAACTAGCCAGGTAAGAATCATCACACCAAAGTCGGAGTATGTGGCACGCATCAGCAAGCCGATCGCTTCCCACTCAATCATCCGCAGGCTAACCACCATCAGAATGCCAGCCAAGGCAGCTAGGGGAATTTGTGCCGCGAGGGGGGCTAAAGTCAAGACAATAATCGCTAAAGCAAGGCCGTGAATCACGCCAGAAAGTCGAGTTTGGCCACCAGCACGGACATTGACAGCAGTACGAGCGATCGCCCCCGTCGCCGGAATTCCCCCAAAAAACGGCACTATGATATTCGCCAACCCTTGACCGATGAGTTCCCTGTCACTATTGTGTTTCTCGCTGACTGTCATACCATCAGCCACCACCGCCGACAGCAACGACTCAATACTCCCCAATGCAGCCAGTGCCAAGGCAGGATTAATTAGCTCTCGCAGCAGACCAAAATCAGTCCAGTGGGGAATACCTTGCGGCACCGGTAACGATTGGGGTATCGAGCCGATAGTGGGGACGTGGAGGTGAAAAAACGACGCTACAGCAGTCGCTAGGACTAACCCCACCATAGAACCCGGTATCGTAGTATTAATCCGAGGCCAAAGCAGTTGTGTGGTAATTACAACCATTGCCAACCCCACCGATGCCGAATTTACACCCTGTATATGGGTCACACTTTCCCACAATCCCGGTAAAAAATGTTCGCTGCGTGTCAATTGCAAGCCAAAGAAATTATTAAGCTGACCGCAAAAAATAATGACGGCGATGCCATTAGTAAAGCCCGCCGTCACCGGATAGGGAATAAACTTCACCAGCCGTCCGAGTTTGGCAATCCCCAAGGCCACCTGGATAATCCCGGCCATTACCCCAGCAATCCAAACCTTTTCGAGGCCGTACTTGGCGACAATTCCCACTAGAACGACTGCCATTGCCCCAGTAGGGCCGGTAATCTGAACGGGTGAACCACCAAAGATTGCCGCTACAATCCCCGCCACAATTGCGGTGTAGAGTCCGGCTTGCGGTTCCACTCCACTCGCCACTGCAAAAGCCAGCGCCAAGGGCAGTGCTACCACTGCCGCTGTTAGTCCACCAGTCAAATCGCCACGCCAGTGACGGAACAAGTAACCCAAGCGGAAACTTTGAAGGTTATCGAGAGTATTTAAAAGTAGTGTCCGCATATTCAATTAATTTTCTACTCACAATTTATGAATTGATGCAACAAGTCGTTCTCATTCGAGTTGTTCCAGGGTGGCGCGGACATCAACCAGGTGGTTGATTGCTCGTTACCAGGCAGAGCCTGGTAATGCAGATCCGGAGGCTCTGCCGACCTTTTCGCAGGCGAGGCAGAGCAAGAGTGACATGGGTTCCCAGGCAGAGCCTAGGAACCAGTTATTGAAAATGATTTAGGATTGCTATATGTATCTTCAAAGTATTGCAGATAGCTTAACGCTTAGGCGATCGTACAGCAAGCCCTAGACAGATAAAGTGTATGAACCGAAGCCGTGCTTGGCAGAGTTTGATTGCTGTATATACAGCGGTTCCCGCTGTTATGAGGTACAATTAATAATAATGAAATATCATTATGTAATCAAAGCTAATGAAAGCATATTCACTCGATCTTAGAGAAAAAATAGTGACAGCACATTTAGTAGGCAAAATGTCAATCAG
>JANYGO010000287.1 GCA_025362325.1 Cyanobacteriota bacterium
AAAACCAAGCCGATCGCGCTTTCCAATGGATCAACATCGCCACCACAGCCGATCTCGCCGACTACACCCGCTTAATTGACGCCAAAGTAGCCAACCCCCAAGCACAAAAAGCCATTGACGAGTGGAATCAAAAAAATCAACAACTCCAATTCCTCCGTCGCCAACTCCAAGACAACTTCTCAGAAAATCTCTCCCGACAAATGCGGGATTTAGAAACAGAAGTCAACGGCAAAGCTGAAAAAATCCGCATCGAATTCCCAGAAGTCGCCGAACTCTTTGAAACCACACCCAAAGACATCGCCCAACTGAAAGCAAGTATCGCACCAGATACCGTTGTCATTCAACCCGTCTTGCTGACAAATATCAAAAATGTCCCCAATACCGTCGCCCTATTTGTCTTGACAAAAGACAGTTTAAGTGTTAAAAAGATTGCGATAAATCCCGCAGAATTCGACAAACTCCTCACCGAACACCGCGAACAAATATCAAGCGAACTCACTTCAGATTACAGAGAAACGGGTGGCAAATTATACGATATCTTAATTCGCCCGATAGAAGACCAAATACAGGCATTATCTCCCAAACAATTGAGCATCATCGCCACAGGAAAATTGCGTTACATCCCCTTTGAAACTCTTTATGACAGGCAAAATCGCAAATTCCTCATCCAGAAATATCCCGTCAACTATCTCACCCGCATTTCCACAAGGTCAATTCCCAATTCTACTTTACAAGGCGGAGTCTTAGCATTAGGAAATCCCGTCACCCGAAATCCGCAAAATCTACCCGGTACAGAAGAAGAAGTTAGAAATATCGCTCAATTATTCCCCGGAAGTTCCGCCTATATCGGCAATGCCGCCACCCTCGATCAATTCAAAACTCAAGCACCCCGCTTTCCTTTTTTACACCTAGCAACTCACGGCTGTTTCCAACAGGGAGGCTGTCAAAAATTGGGAATGGAGGAAAATACACTGCTATTTGCTGACAGCCAATTCAATATTCGCGATGCCGCATTATTAGGATTGCAAAACACCAGACTCCTCACCTTAAGCGCGTGTCAAACTGCTATGCAAGCAAATTCTAACGGTGAAGAAATATCGGGAGTTGCATATATATTTGAGCGTGCGGGCGCACAAGCGGTGATGGCGAGTTTGTGGAGTGTTGATGATTCAGCTACTAAAGATTTGATGGTTGAATTTTATCAAAATATTAATAAGGGGATGAGTAAAAATGAAGCTTTGCGGCAAGCTAAGTTGAGTCAAATTGCTCGGCATCCGTTTTATTGGTCGCCGTTTATTTTAATTGGGGATGCGCGGTAGTCAGGGCGGGCATAGGAGCACAACCCCTACCATTGGTGTCAACTTAAGGTCAAATTTAGCACCGGTTTGCTGTCTAAAGATTAGGGCCTAGATCCCCCCAGACTCGGATGACGATTTTGATGCCGATCGCGCGCAGTTGACTCAGCAAGAGTTCGAAAGCTTGGTAGCGATGGTGATTGAGCGCGTGGCGGCGAATATTAAAGGTAGTGCGTAGGCGCAAGCCGGGGCGTAGCCATCGCCCGTTATCTCAACTCTCTCAGAAATGCCAATTCTCCGATTGTGGGCGACGATCGCAATTCTTGGGCGATCGTGCGGATTTTACCGAATGCTCAGCATTACACAATTGCTCGTTTTTTTAACCGCCAAGATGCGGACGATCGTTTGAGGGCTTTGTGTCGGTTTATTCCTGACGGAGTGTTTGAGGTTGTGTGGGTGCGATCGGCTGTTTAAAGATACAAGGGCGGGTTTCGCGACATCTGGAAAAAATTAGATCGACCCGCCCAACCCAGGGACAATATTTAAGTTATTATATAACTGTGTAGTTTTGAGTTCCATGCAATCAAGTTTTGATGCTCTAAAAAATCTCAACTTTCTGATTTTTTGAGATCGAGTCCAGTCAGTTACTTTTTTTGCAGTCTCAGAATCTTTACTTAACCAATCCCGAAGATGCGCCACTTCGCTCTTGTGGCGAAGTAAAAAATCAAGGGGCGGGTTTGCAGATATTTTGGAGGCCAATTGTAGAGCGTGGAAAACTAAAAAAAATGCCTTTCCACAGAAAAAGCACCGACGACTGGCCGTGTTTCGTCTCGGTGCTTTTTCTGGTTCGCTCCTCACACGTCCATCAATATAGCTGACTCGGCCGAATGTGTCAATACTTTTTACAAAAAATGTTTCTTGAGTCGGCCCAATCCTGGGTGCGAGTGCGGTGGAGCGAGGCATAACCTTTGGAATGCAAGGGTTTTGACCGATCGCCCTTTCCTTGCATTCCGCAGCAAAATTTTAGTTCAATTCCCGCATCCAGTCCAAAATCAGAGTATTTACCTCATTCGGCCGCTCGTCGTGGGGACAGTGGCCCGTGTTGGGAATTGACACAAATTTCACCGCTTTACCGCTGGCGGCTAATTCTTGATAAATCTGGCTACCGGCGATCGGCGTCCAGGGGTCGTCTGCGCCCCAAAGTACCAATAACGGACGATCGACCTTTGGCAGCAATTCCGACGGTTGAGGGCCTGCTGGGGCCGTGAGAATGGAAGCAAATACTTGTTGAGCTCCCGGCTCGCAGGAGGGGGCGTGTAGGAGTTCTACGAGTTCGTCGGTGATGGCTTCCCGATTCCCGTAGACTTGGCGCAGGGTATTGCGGATGCGGTGTTTTTGGCGGATGTTATTGAAGACAAACGGGCCGATGATGGGCGATCGAACTAATTTAGCAAAAGTCCCCATGACTAATCCCAACGGAAAACTAAGTTCTTCGGGTCGATGGTTGAGTCCGCCAGCACAGTTGATTAACACACCGCCGGCTGATATTTCTGGATGGTTGGCGACTACCATCAAACTCAGCAAAGCGCCGATCGAATTTCCGACAAATACCGCCGGTTCCTGTACCAACTCCGTCCAGAAATCTGTCAGCAATTCTTCCCACAATTCCAGAGTGTAATCGAGGGCCGGTTTGGCGGAAGCCCCGAATCCCAGCAAGTCCAGCGCAAATACACGGTAGCCGCCGGCCGCGAGTGCGGGGATATTTTGCCGCCAATGTCCGATCGAAGCCCCAAACCCGTGAATCAAGATCAGAGGGCGGCCGGTTCCTTGCACGGTATATTGGATTTTGTGACCTTTCCAAGTCCAAATTAGTTTTTCAAAGCTGATTGCAGATACTAGCTGTTGTGCTGTCACGGTTATAAATGTAAATTTTCGTTAACTTCTTTCATCATACCAGCACTATCTCTTTAGGGGCGGGCTCGGAGCAACTCCCCACCAGAACATTATTCCCAATTCCCCATTTCCAATTACCATTAGTGTCAACTTAAAGTCTTATGTAGTACGGATCTACTGTTTGACCATTAGACCCAGATCTCCCTGGCACCCCCCTTGCTTTCGGGGGGGACAAGAGTATTCTCAAAGTCCCCCTTGCTTTCGGGGGATGCGAGGGGATCTGGCCTCAGATCAAAGCGAGATTTTTCAATACTTTCAGGCTTAAGTTGACACTAATGACTAATGACTACTGACTAATGACTACTGACTACTGACTACTGACTAATGACTACCTTTTTTTTAGCAACCAATAAGTCCTCATATTCCCCTTACCTTTCACCGGAATTACGCCTCGCATCTCCAACAAATACTTATCTTTTAAAAGCTCGTAAGTCACATCAGTAACTTGAATTTTGCCGGCCAAACCCGTACCCTCCATCCTCGACGCCACATTCACCGTATCTCCCCACAAATCATAGGTAAACTTGCTCACACCAATCACTCCCGCCACCACCGGCCCGGAATTGATGCCGACGCGAATTGCCAGTTTTTCGCCTGTCTCGGCGGACAACTTAGCTATTTTTGCCTGCATTCCCAAGGCCATTTGGGCGATCGCCTCGGCGTGATCCTCTCTCGGCGTCGGCAATCCCCCAACTACCATATAAGCATCACCAATAGTCTTAATTTTCTCCACACCGTACTTTTCAGCTAACTGGTCGAAGTGCGAAAAAATCACGTTCAATCGCTTTACCAGTTCCGTCGGAGACATTCTCGCCGACAGCTCAGTAAAGCCAACAATATCAGCAAATAAAACACTTACATCGGCAAAACTGTCAGCAATTGTAGTTTGCTGGGCTTTCAAGCGTTCTGCTATTGGTTTTGGCAAAATATTTAACAGCAACTTCTCACTTTGTTCCTGTTGAAGTTTTAGCGCTTCTTGCGCTAATTTGCGTTCTGTAATGTCAGAAACAGTACCCTCATAGTACATCAGATCGCCTTGTGCATCCCGCACCGCCCGGACATTTTCTGACACCCAAATCCGGCGCCCGTCTTTGCGGATTACCATAGATTCAAACCCCGAAACCGCATTTTTTGCATTCATAGCCGCCACGAATTCCAGGCGGCGTTCCCGCTCAACGTACAGTTGCTGAGAAATATCTTTAATGCCGGACATCAGTTCTGTTGGCGAGTCGTAACCGTACAATTTTGCCAAAGCTGGATTAGCGCTGAGATAGCCTCCTGAAGGCGTGCTTTGAAAAATGCCTTCCATCGCATTTTCTACAATGCTGTGATATCTTTCTTCAGCAATTCGCAGCAATTCTTCTGCTTGTTTGCGCTGAATCAAAGAACCTAATTGAGTGCCAACCGCATTAAAAACGTCTATAAAACGCGCGTCTTTTGGACAAGCCGAAATTTTAAAGAAAACTAGCACTGCCAATACTTCATCCCCTACCAAAATCGGTACGCCAAAACCCGCTTTGAATCCGAGTTCTAGGGCTATTTCACTTCGGAGAAAATGCGGGTATCCCCGGGAAATATCTTCTACCCATTCCGGTTCCTTGGATGCCCAAACTCGTCCCGGAAGTCCTATATTCATGGGAAATGTCAGTTGTTCGCTTTGGCTGCGGAACGATTCCATGCTGGCGCTGCTCGCATACCAGCCCCGGGCAGATTGCAGCACAGTTCCTTCTGCATCGGGAATCCAAGCTTCTCCTACATCCCATCCGATTGTTTCGCCAACTTGGTGCAGAATTACTTCTAAAGCTGAGTGAAAGTCTACAGCTTCGCCGATCGCCCGCGTAGTTTCCAGCAAAAACCGGATTGATTCTTCAGCCCGCTGCCGTTCGGCGATTTCTTCCTGCAATCTAGAATTGCGATCGTGGAGTTCCGTAGCTTGCAGTTGCAGTTTGGATTGCAGCGAACGAAGGGAAAGCTGGTTTTGGACGCGGGCCAAGACTTCTTCTACTTGAAACGGCTTAGTAATATAATCTACTCCTCCTACTTGAAAAGCTTTAACTTTTTCCAGCACGTCATCTAGCGCACTTATAAAAATTACGGGAATATCTTTAGTATTTTCACTTAATTTTAACTTCTCACAAACTTCATAGCCGTTCATTTTCGGCATATTAATATCTAGTAAAATTAGATCGGGAGGAGAGATTTGCGCCCCTTGCAGAGCCAGTTGTCCGTTAATAGCCTTCCTGACATGATACCCGTGGGAACCTAGCATAGTGGATAAAAGTCGCAAGTTGTCCGGCATATCGTCAACGATCAGAATGTCTTTAGAAGTCGCTGGTAATGGATGGTCGTTCATCATAATATAATTGAGTTAAATCGATAATGATATCTATCCGAAAATTCTCGACTAGATCTGTTAAAGCGTTAGCGAGATTTGCCTCAGTTTCGGGAATTTGCTCGATGAGTTCGAGGATGCGGTTGTCGTCAACGCAAAGTGCCGCTCGGTGCAACTCGACTACCCAGTGTGCGGGCATTACACTCAAATCCTCGGCGGTCAAACTTTGAAGCAGTCTCGGTGCACAAAAAGAAGTAAATGAGTTTTCTTCCTCATAAATATAACGCAGGTTCAGGTGATGCGCTATCTTTTCAAATAGTACCTCTTCCCGAAACGGTTTACAGATCAAATCGTTACAACCAGCCGACAAAATTATTGGCCGCTGCTCGTCAAAAGCACTTGCAGTCAGGGCAATAATTATTGTTTCTCGACCTTCTGGAGTTTGCTTGATCTGTCTTGTCGCTTCGTACCCGTCCATCACTGGCATCAGCATATCCATTAAGATCAGGTGCGGCTTCCAAGTTGACTGCAAAGCAATTCCTTCTTCACCGTTAGTTGCTTCGCGCACTTCAAATCCCAGCGGTACGAGGAGCTTGACCAGCAGTTGGCGATTTTCTGCTACATCTTCAACTATTAATATCCGATAAGTTGGCTGCCCCGGTTCTAAAGCAATAACTTGTTTAATCGGCGATTCTGCTGGTTCGTCACTTTCTGTTACTAAGTTAACGCGGATATTAAAACTGAAAGTTGTGCCTCGATCGACTTCACTCTCAACAGCAATATCACCTCCCATAATTCGGACAAACTTTTGGCTGATCGGCAATCCCAGCCCGGTTCCCTGCATGGATTTTCGACCAGTTTCGGTTTGTACGAAGGGCTGGAATAATGTGGGAATTTCCGAGGGAGAAATGCCGGGCCCAGTGTCGATAATTTCAAAATACAATTGGGATTGGTTTTCCTCTGTGGCGTTCTTTTCAGCTTGGTTGCTGACGCGCAAAGTAACGGTTCCGTGCTGAGTAAATTTAATCGCATTGCCGAGCAGGTTAATTAAAACTTGCCGCAATTTAGCTTCGTCTGTTTGAATATACTGCGGCAAATCCCCGGTATTCTCAAAGATTAACTGCAAGCCTTTTGAGTTGGCTTTTAGTAGCAGCATTTGTCTGAGGCTGTTGAGAAGATTGTAGAGGTTGAAGCGGCTTTCATTGATGGTAATTTGACCGGCTTCTATTTTGGACATTGACAAAACATCATTGATGAGTTCCAGTAAATGTTCGCCGCTGCGGTTGATAATTTCTATGTATTCTTTTTGTTCTTGCGTAATAGAATTATTGCGAGCCATTACTTGAGAAAAACCGAGAATGGCGTTGAGAGGCGTGCGGAGTTCGTGGCTCATGGAAGCGAGAAATTGGCTTTTAGCGCGGTTGGCAACTTCGGCGTTTTCTTTGGATTTAAGCAGTTCCATTGACTGCCTTTGAGTGCGGGCGAGTAATTCGGCTTGCTGCAATGCTACTCCTAGCTGAGTGCCTACATGAACTGCAACATTAATTTCAGCTTCGCTCCACTGGCGGGGGGCAGAATTTTGATAGGATGCTAGCAGTCCCCAGAGTTTTTCGCCGCAGAAGATGGGGACGGTAATGTAGGATTTGGCTTGAAATCTTTCTAATAGTTGGATGTAACAATTATCGAAGCCTTGCTTGTAAATGTCTGGGACACAAAGGTAAGTTGTACCTCGGTTGTAGGCTCCGCCTTCGGTTTCTTGCAAATAGGTATCGCGTACTTTTTGTGAGGTGCTATCGAATTTTGGGACGAGGCAATTTTCGCTGTCTAAAGCGTCTTCAGTAAAGTTAGCATCGCTCTCTTGTGCTTGAATGAAAGAAACCCACTTGCTGTCAACGGATTCGGCTACAAATTCGCCGCTCCAGTCAGGGTTGAAACGGTAAAGGGCGACTCGATCGCACTTCATGGTTTCGCGCAATTCTCGCGTGGTGGCGTGAAAAATTTCTCGGATATCTAAAGTCTGCCGCATTCTTTCAATGATGCGGGCGATCGCTCTTTGCCGCAAAGCACTTTCTTGCAGTTGGGCTTCTGCTTGCTGGCGTTCGGTAATATCTACAGCCATTAAAGCGAGGCCGATCGCTATACCATTTTCATTAATTAGCGGAGTATTGTACCATTCGCAAACGATATTTTTACCATTTTTTGTAATAGTTTGATACGTGCTGCAACTGCCAACAGAATCGGCATTAATTTTGTTGCTTAAA
>JANYGO010000304.1 GCA_025362325.1 Cyanobacteriota bacterium
ATTGTTTTAAATACGGTGGGGCACACCGGAATTAACGCTTGGGGACAGACCGACCTCTACTCATTGGTGGTGACATCAACGAGTAAGTTGACTGATTGATCCAAGAATCCCCGTGCGTTTACGCCGGGGAGTGTCAATTACCCGTAGAAGTTGTGAACTATTTCTCTTATCTAGCTGAGTGGAACGGGCGTCCCGCCTGTTCTTATCTAGCTGAGTGGAACGGGCGTCCCGCCTGTTCTCCTTGGCGGGCTGTTCCTAAAAAAAGAATTCTATTCACAAAACCAGAACTAATTGCTGGATCAACCCTCCGTTACCTCCCGCAGCGAGTTAATTTCCGTAAAAGTCTCATCAGGATCGGACTTCAACCCGCCTTGAATGTAATTCAACTTCACTTCTTCCAACAAATCCGATAACAAAGACTGCAATTCCCCGAGAGTTTTCTCATCTTGCAATTCCCGCCGCAAACTTTGATTGAATTCTTGGCTGAAATTATCGATTATTTTGCGACCTTTATCGTCTTCGTAAGTATTTGCTACCACATCAACGGCAGTTTTTGCCAGATAATTTGCTAGCTGTTCTGTCATCTCCTTGGGCATAATATTAATCGGAGAAAAAGTTTGCAGGAGTTGATAAAAATCCGATTGTTTGATGGTTGTTTCCAGATTGTGGTGCAGCAATTCTTCTAAACCCGGTTGAACTTGCGGCAAAACTTTGTAAATTGTCAGCTCCAAAATCCGGTTGGTAATTTGTTCGATCGTATTTTCCTGATTGACGTGAAGATACCCTTGCTGCGGTTCTAGCAGTACCCGCGCTGCGTCGCCTTGTTCGATCGAACTTTGAGCTTGATTGATAAACCGCACCATCATGTATTCCGACATGGTATCGGCTAAATAAGCCACCGGTTCGTAGGTAATTTGAGCAACGGCGCGATCGAGATTCACCAAACCCGACTTGTGGAGGCGCACCAACACCGGCACAATCCGCCACCCATGCCAAATCGGCACCAGCAGAAACACTTCGTACCAGCGCCTCAGCACAAAATTCGACCAAGGTACCCCCGGTTTGCGGCGGGTGTGGAACAGACTTTTAATCACAAATTCCGCCCAAAAAAAGCCGATAAACCACGCATCAATTCGCCAAAAACCGTCAGCAGTTTGCAAAGATTCGGGATTTTGCAAACTCGAAGCAATGCCTTGAATCGGGTCATAAATTTTAACTAAACCCGGAAAATAGGTCTGATAAACTGGGCGCAACGGGCGGTAACTGAAATGGAAAAGTACCAGCAAGAAATTGACCACCGCTACCAATGCGCTCAGTTTTGCCCAAGAAATTGCTTTTTTGGGCGGTTTGACATCGGTGCTGTTGACAGTTGTGTTGGAATCTGACATAAAATTAATTTTCCGAGTTTGCTAATCGATAAATCTATCTTGTGGCCGACGCTAAAAAACTCTTGACCTCTTACGATCCCTTGGTGAACGATAAGTATAAGGAAACCAAAAGCCGTGAACTTAAAAACAGTCATATCGCTGCTCAAACAAACTTTTACTGAATGGCAAGAAGATAAAGCGCCAACCCTAGCCGCCGCCCTAGCCTATTACACAGTTTTCTCCCTCGCCCCGCTGCTAATTATCGTAATTGCGATCGCTGGTTTAGTCTTTGGTGCAGACGCAGCCCAAGGTCAAATCGTCGCCCAACTCCAAAGTTTAATCGGCAAAGATGGCGCCCAAACTGTCCAAGACTTGATTGTCAAAGCCTCCGAACCCAAGTCGGGAATGATTGCTACTATAGTCGGCATCGCTACACTTTTGTGGGGCGCTTCTAACGTGTTTACTAATCTCAAAGAAGCCCTCAATACTATTTGGAATGTTTCACCGCCTCCCGGACGCGGCATCTGGGGATTCCTGCAAGACCGCGTATTGTCTTTTGCGATGATTTTAGGTATAGGCTTTTTACTGCTAGTATCTTTAGTCCTTAGCGCCGTTTTAGCTGCCGTCAGCTATTGGTTGAACGGCTTGCTGCAATTACCAGTCGGTATTTGGCAGATTGTGGACTTTGCTATCTCCTTTGGCGTAGTTACGCTGCTTTTTGCCTTAATTTACAAACTTTTGCCCGATGTCGATCTTGCCTGGAATGATGTTTGGATCGGCGCCGCCATCACCTCAATGCTGTTTACGATCGGCAAATCCCTAATTGGAGTTTACCTCGGAGGTAGCGGTATTGCCTCTACCTACGGTGCTGCGGGATCGTTCGTGATTATCCTGCTTTGGATTAATTATTCCGCTCAAATTCTGTTCTTAGGTGCCGAATTTACCCAAGTTTGGGCTAACCGATACGGCTCCAGAATGCGAAGTTCGCGAAAGAATGTCCTCAACAGCGAAAAGGGGGAATCCTCCGCAGGCAAAGATCGGAACAACTCTTAACATTCGACAAACTGGAAATTTGAGGTTAAACTCGATCCCCTGGTTTGACAGAAGAAGGCGTTCGGAAAGAAAATTTTTGAAAGCAAAATTATTGCTTTTTTTTTCGCTCGCCCTGTAACATTCGGTCTTCGGGACGAGCGACTTCTGCTTTCTCCAAAGCCATACTTATTTATCCAGAAAGGTAAAATTTTTGCCTTCGACTGACCTCGGATATCGAACAGCAAGCTGAAAGCAGGTTCGAGTTTGACACCGGCCAGAAGACGGGAATTTTTTTCACCCTTGTTCATTTCCATTTAGATTATCTAAAGTTTGAGCTGCTGCACGTCTCTGTCAGCAGAAGGAACTCGTATGTCAATTTTCCCCCTGCAACTTCTCCCTGAAGGATGATTGATCGATCGCACCTTTTGACTTTAATTAAAATTAGCTACAACCTTCCACTTCCCGCGCAGTATCTAAAATCGCACTTTCAATCGGCAGCAAGTTTTTTTTTAAATTTTGGTAAAAATCATGATTTCATTAACAAA
This sequence comes from Cyanobacteriota bacterium, assembly GCA_025362325.1. Lineage (GTDB taxonomy): Bacteria > Cyanobacteriota > Cyanobacteriia > Cyanobacteriales > Microcoleaceae > Microcoleus. The sequence goes on from JANYGO010000304.1 coordinate 2,945, forward strand.
AAAACGCATCGCCCTGATCTCCGTACACGGCGATCCGGCTGTGGAAATTGGCAAAGAAGAAGCGGGCGGGCAAAATGTTTACGTGCGTCAAGTAGGAGAAGCTCTGGCAGCACAAGGATGGCAAGTTGATATGTTCACCCGCTCATCCGACTCGCAACAAGCAAGAATTGTACAGCACAGCGCCAATTGCCGGACAATTCGGCTAGTAGCAGGGCCGCAAGAATTTATTCCCCGCGACGAACTTTACGGATATTTGCCTATTTTTGTTCGCGAATTTCAGAAGTTTCAGTTAGAGTCAGGCTTTCAATATCCCTTAGTTCACACGAATTACTGGCTGTCTTCTTGGGTGGGAATGGAGTTGAAAAAATCTCAACCCCTGCGCCAAGTTCACACTTATCATTCTTTGGCAGCAGTTAAATACAAGTCGGTTTCGACAATTCCGATGATTGCCAAAACCAGGCTGCAAGTGGAAAAAACACTTCTGGAAACAGCCGATCGCGTGGTGGCTACCAGTCCCCAAGAAAGAGAACACATGAGGTCTCTGGTTTCCTCAAAAGGCAAGATTGACATCATTCCCTGCGGTACCGAAATAGAGCGGTTTGGGTCGATCGGGCGATCGGCCGCCCGCCAGCAGTTGGGAATAGCCCCCGAAACCAAAGTCGTGCTGTACGTCGGTCGTTTTGACCCCCGCAAGGGCATCGAAACCTTAGTCCGCGCCGTCAGTCTGTCAGCGCTGCGGAAAGGCGATTTAAAACTAATCATCGGCGGCGGCTGGCGTGAAGGGGAATGCGACGGTAAAGAGCGCGATCGCATCGGCAGCATCGTTCTTGAACTAGGCTTAAGCGACATTACCAGTTTTCCGGGCGGCTTGAGCCGAGACATTCTCCCCGCCTACTACGCCGCCGCCGATGTCTGCGTCGTTCCCAGCCACTACGAACCCTTTGGTTTAGTAGCCATTGAAGCGATGGCCTGCCGCACGCCCGTGGTCGTGTCCGACGTGGGAGGATTGAAATATACCGTAGTGTCGCGAGAAACTGGTTTGCTGGCGCCTCCGAAAAATGAAGCAGCCTTTGCTGGTGCGATTGATCGCCTGTTAGTTGACTCAGTATGGCGTCAGCAACTCGGACAAGCAGGCCGAGTGCGGGTCCAAACCTATTTCAGTTGGGACGGTGTGGGCTCCCAATTAAGTCAACTTTACACTCAACTCCTCGAACAATCGGCGATGAAACTTGACCCCGTGAGCGCTTAGTAGTATCACTTAGTATGGTTGAAGCCAGTTTCCCTTGATCCCTGTTCATCTCATCCGTTATAACTGGGAACCTTCAACTAGAAGTGATATCAGGAGGTACTCTTGTACGCACCAGACCATCTGGGAAGCCATCTGCAACCCATTTCAGACATTGAGCTAATTCGCCTGTGGGTGGAGCGCCAATCCCACCGCAGCAAGCGCTTTAGCTGGCAGGCGGCCAATAGTTTTCGGCTGTTTGTAGAAAAACCGCTGGCAGAAGTGACTCTGGCAGAAGTCCATACTTTTGCCGCAGCCATGAGGGCTCGCAAACTTGCACCCCGTTTCTACAAACAAACCTTACTAGCCCTGAAATCGCTGTTCGCCTTCGGCCAGCAAAGGAGAATTTTGCCCGCAGCCATTCCCCTAGACGGGTGGCCTGTGCAACAGCGCAGCAAGCAGTCCAAACGCTTCCGTTTAAGGCTGGGGTGGAGTTTGTGCATTTGTTTCTGCTTTTTTTTGGGGAGAATGACCCCGAAACTGTGGGGGCAAACTGTCTCGGCAGAAATCTCGCCGCCTCCGAAACGCCTGCCGTCCGTTGCAGCTCGCCACTCACCAGACAAAGGAGAGGATAACATCGAGCGCGATCGAGTCAAAGCCTTTCTCGACACCATCGCCGCCGCCGAAGGAACCGCTAGCGCCGACGGCTACCGCACCCAGTACACCGGCACCCAATTTGCCAGTTTCAGCGACCATCCCAGGGAAATGAGATGCGGCCGCCGCTACGGCAAAAAGCTGTGTTCCGACGCTGCGGGGCGGTATCAGTTTCTCAGCACAACTTGGGACAGGTTCGCCAAAAAATTTAGCCTCACCGATTTCAGCCCTGAAAATCAAGATTTTGTAGCTGTAGAGTTAATCCGAGAAAAAGGTGCCTTAGAAGATATAGAAGCGGGTCGATTGGAGTCAGCAGTCAGAAAACTCGCCTACATCTGGCCTTCTTTTCGGCGTTTTGGCGGTTCCGTGGACTCGTCGATGCCCAAACTCGAAGAAATGTACCTGCAAAATTTAGGGATTTACCGCCCAGGACTGGTTGTTAGCAATTAGTCAACAGTCCAAGGACGAGTTATCAGTTAGGTTTACCAATTTTGGACTAAATTTGGACATCCAAAATTGAGATTGGGGAGTTATGGGTGATGTCTATGGGGTGGGAAGTTAAAAATTATGCTAATTTTCCATCTTCCATGTTAACGATGCGATCGACAGCAGCGAGGAATTTGATTGAAGAATTATGGCTGCGATCGCAAGTTTTACTCAGGTGTTTATCCTAACCGTTGCCTCAATTGGGCCGCCGATAACTGCGGCAGTTGTTCTACAAACAATCTCAATTCTGCCAGAGGCAATGCCAATAAATTAGTAACGGCTGCTGGCAGAAGATCGCCCAATTCAGGCGATCGTACTTGCAACACACTTTCAGCCAACAATCTAACCGCAGATTCCCGCCCTGCGTCATCGACTGTCAGCATCGAAAATGCCAGCAACAGCATTGTAAATTCCGCCGCAGGCAACTTGGATATTGGAAATAGAAAAACTATCATTTTTGGAGTTAATTCTCCAAATCTAACTCGCAGAAAGTTCTCTAATATTAAGCGCTGTTGTTCTTGTCTGCCTCGTTCTAGTCCCTGTTCCAGTCCCCGTTCTAATCCCTGTTCTAGTCCTCGTTCCAGTCCCCGTTCCAGTCCTCGCTCTAGTCCTCGTTCCAGTCCCTGTTGCTGTGCTGCTTCTAATTGTTGTTGAAAAAGTGGTGCGATCGCCATAATTAACTCCCGCTCTTCTGGCTCTAATTCCTGTTGGGTATCAGTTACTAAATTTGACTGTAGCCGATATAGCAATTCTAGCGCAATAATCCGTAACGGATCGTCCGTTGCCAAAGCAGTCAATTGGGAAATGGCCCGCTGCTGCACTCCCCCTTTGCCTAAAATCCTCAACCACAGGGTTTCGGGAGTTTCCGGCAACTGATGAATCGCCACAATCGCGGTGCGCAAAGATGCCCCCAAAAAATAGATTCCCGGCAACCAATTCTCAGTATCCGGTATCGCATTAAAACTATCTACCACAGCTTTGGATGCCGTGGGCATCAGAATCCACAACCTCGGCAATTGATCGTCATCATAGCGAGTATTTTCTCGTCTAAATATTCGCTCCAATTCGCCGCGCACGTCCAATGATTTGCCCAGACAGCTACAAATTTCGCTGGCAGTTGCCGGATTGCGAAAAGGTTCAAAAATTGCCGTCTTGCTTGCCATTTTACCCAACAATCCTAGGGTTTCCGAGTATTCGGGAATTGCAGTGATTGGAGTGAAATAAACATCGATTTCTCGTACTTCCGAACTCACATCTCGACCGATATTGACTGTTCCGAGTGGCGAAAGCAATTCCTCTAGGTATTCTTTGGCAAACAGATCGTGAATGAATCGCGTCATATAAATTATTTCAAATACTAAACAGATATTTCAGCCGTTTTCTCACCCATTCTACAGGATTTTCATCGTCTTCCGCTCCATCTACCCATTCCATTGCTCGAAGTTGCTGCTGTCTCTCGCTCAACTCTTCTTTATGTTTGACTATTTCTTGAATAATCTGCTCCGATAAATCCGGTCGTTCAGTTAAAACTTTCTGGAAACCTTCCTTATTGATCGCAAACAAAATTGTTTCTTCCAAAGCTCTCACCGAAGCTGTTCTGGGGATTCCCAACATCAAAGAAAGTTCCCCTAAAAACTGACCCGTACCGAGGTTGTTCAGGTGTTTGTCAATGGCTTCGACAAAAACTTCGACCGAACCTGAAAGAATCAGATAAAAAGCATCTCCTGGGTCGTTTTCGCGAAATAAAAATTCTTGCGGCCGCAGCCGTTGGCGGTATCCAACTTCAATCAATTGACGCAATTCGAGATCTGTCAGAGTTTCAAAGTATTCTACCTCTCGCAGCAAACAGCTAAGGGACGATCGCTTTTTTATTTCATCTGCACAAATCGGCATTTTTTTACGGTTTTCCGAGGCTTGGTCCGCGGCGTCAGGTGCAGTTTCATTTTTGTTAAATAGGGACAGCAAAACTTCGGGATTTTTCAAATAAATTTCTCGGTCATTGAACGGAAAATCGATTCCCTGCTGGCGGAAATTATACTCGATCGCAAAATTCAACGAACTTTTAATTACTTCTCTTTCCGTCGGCCTGTCCGTCCAAACTAAAAGCTCAAATTTAAAACTATCATCGCCAAACTCAACAAACAATACTTTCGGATGCGGTTCGTACAAAACCCCAGCTTCCGCGTAAGCAATATTTAACAGAGTTTCTGTCACTAACAGCGGGTTGCTATTCTCGGCTACTTCGATGGAGAGTCGCAGACAAAGTAGCGGATTGTCGTAACTCCAGTTAACAACTTTGCTGCTAATCATGGTGCTGTTGGGAACTATGACGCTGGAGTCGTCGTTGGTGGTGATAATGGTCGATCGAATCGAGATTTTTTTGACTATTCCCATCAATCCTTCTAGTTCCACAAAGTCTCCGACTTTCACAGGTCGGTCGAAAAGCAGCGTTAAACCGCTGACAAAATTAGTAGTTAAATCCTGTATTCCAAAGCCAATTCCGACTCCCAATCCCCCAGCAACGACTGCCAAAGAAGCGAGGTTGAAGCCGATGCTTTGGATAGCTGCAACAACTCCCAAAGCTACTATCAAATAGCGCAAGATTACGGCGATTGCTTCCCGATTTCCCTCGTCAATTCCTAGTCTAACGAGCAAGCGTTCCTTCAGAAAGTCCGTAAAAGCTCGCGAGATAACGAGGACACCCATGAACAATACAATCAGTTCCACAAGTGACCGCAGCGATACAGGATTATCCCCAATTTTAAATAAGGTAGATGTAAAGACTTGGGAGATATCTGTCAGTAATTCTTGGGGGATTGTATTTACAGTCATTTTGTGGCAAATTAGTAAATATATGGCTTTCTCAACGGCTTTAATATTTCTCGGCAAAGTTGGAGAAAAAAGGACTAAAGTCCTAACTACGAACTTTTTTGATTTCTCGCCGATAGCGGGGACGACAGGGTGTTCCCGTGCAAACAAAGCTAGCTGGCATATTTTTGAAGACGCTGCTGCGAGCTCCAATTAAAGCGTTGGCACCGATTTCGACACCAGGGCCAATGAAGCAGTCGGCGGCAATCCAAACGCCATGATTAATGATAACAGATGCTGTTATTAAGCTAAAGGCTGGGTCTTGGGGGTCGTGAGTGCCGGTGCAGAGGTAACTTTTTTGAGAGATGACGCAGTGTTTGCCGATCGCAATTCGCTGCAAACTGTACAATACAACATCATCGCCAATCCAACTATAATCTCCGATTTCAATTTTCCAAGGATAGGTAAAACGAGCCGTAGGGCGAATCACCGCACCTCGACCTATTTTTGCTCCAAATAACCGCAGCAAGCCGCTTCTGATGCTATTACAAGGGTGTGGAGTGAGGGGAAAGGCGATCGCCTGCACGAACCACCACAGTAAAATTAGCCAACCAGGCCTGCCGCGATCGAAATTTGATTGGTTGTACAGCCGCAAATCCACTAAAGATTCGCCTGTCAAAGTATTTGACTGAATCTCGGTAATTGGAGGAAAATTAATTGCAGTATCTGGGGAATTGGCGATCGAAGGTGGCGGTTCCGGGTCGGGAGTTAGCGGAGGAGAAGTCATGTAACTTAAATATATGAATTTAGGTTCGATCGTTCGGACTTTAGTCCTTCATAGATGCGGACTAAAGTCCGAACGATC
>JANYGO010000318.1 GCA_025362325.1 Cyanobacteriota bacterium
ACGTAAGTTTTCGCCCACTACTACCAAGATGGTTGACGTTTTACTAGCTACTGCGCTTGATTTAGTTAATATTAAGCACTTTAAAAACTGGTTTACAAACTGCTGCTACTGTACTGCATAAACCTGGAATCCGCTGTATGATATAGCAGTGGACAGTTGACAGCTTGCCGTGAGCGTAGTCGAAGGGTGGACAGTTGACAGTTGCAGAATCAGGAAATCACACCGTTTAGGCTATGGGTTAGGAGGCTCTATTCATGAGGTTATTTATGTCCTCACCGCTGTGGCGATTGCTATACAAGCCAGTTGATCGAGGCAAAACCCGCCCCCTCCCCATCTCATGTTTATTTGTATCCACCTACTTAAAATCAACTATGTCTTACAGTGAATTTAGTTTAGATAAAGCCGTGAAAACCTTTAAATTAACAACCTCAGAACGAGTTAACTTGTTCGCCGAAACCGCTGAAATAGAGTGCAGCAGCATTTTAACCCAAACCTTGCAATATAACGTATCTTTAGCCCTAGCAATGAATACAGAAAAAGCCCGTTCTGAATTAATTATTGCTCCCATTTTACTAGAATTGAGGAGACAACTACAAGATAAAATTAGTTTGTTCTCAGGAACCGAGTTTAATATTGCGCCAGAATTAGGTTTAAATGGAATTTGCGATTTTCTGATTAGCAAAGACACCGAATTACTCTTTATTCGTTCGCCCGTTGTGGCCCTAGTTGAAGCGAAAAAAGAAAATATTAATAGCGGTTTGGGGCAGTGTGTAGCCGAAATGGTAGCAGCCCAACTCTTTAATGAACAAGAAGGCAATAATATCTCCACTATCTATGGCGTTGTCACTTCTGGTAATATTTGGAAATTTCTTAAATTAGAAGCACAAGTGATCGGCATTGATGCTGTAGAATATTATCTGCAAAACCTTCCCAAAATTCTCGGCATTTTAGTAAGTTTTATTGCTGAATAATTTACTTCCGAGTTACCAAAACCCAATCGTCCGCTGTTTTGACAACCTGAGCATTGTCCAAAGCGAGATGCTTGAGCACAGGTTTTTCCAACAGAAAATAAGGTTGAGGGAGAGATTGCCATTTCTCTTTAAGTGTCGGCCCGTCGGCGACAATCACTTGTCTTTCACTATAAAAATTCAGCGATGGACGAGGTAATTTATGAGATGTAAAGACTTGCTGACCGACTGGGGTTCCTTGGCGGACAATTTCGGCGATCGGCTTAACTGGATAATCCTCCGCCAGTTCCCAAACCCAGTGATCGGAAGCGACAAACACTAACAGCGTGACGTAAGTTCCCCAAATTAAAACTAATAAAAACTGTCTGTCTTGGCGGTATAGCAATACGGCCGCCAGTGTCATTGTCAAAGCGACAAACATTAGCATTAACTGCAAATCTCGCTGGGGTGGCGCAATGTACCTCCCAAACGGTACCAAGCCACTGAAGTACACACAACCGACGACAGCAACTACGGCTATTAGTGCCAAAATTGCGGGATGAGGCAAAAAAGATCTAGCATCAAAATGTTCTTCTGCTTCATCTTTTGCTGCATCTTCCGGCAGCCAGATTTGCTCCCAAACTTCAGCGAGATAACTGCCAACGGCGATCGCAAAAGCTGGATAAACTGGCAAAACATACCAAGGCAATTTAGTATTCATCACCGAAACAGCCAGCAGATATACTCCAGTCCAAACTAATACTAATTTTGGCCCGGGAAAATTGCGATTTTCCCAACTCAAATACAGCCCTTGCAGATAAAATAACTGCCACGGCCAAGCTGATTCTAAAATTTCTAAAAGATAATACCAGGGCGGGCCTTTGTGATTTCCTACCGGTTCCCAAATGCGCCGGAAAGATTGGCTGACTAAATTAGCGTTGATGAAATCTTGGCCGTAGTGCAGCCATTGGGCAAAATACCAACCAGCTACGGGGAAAGTTCCGATCGCCAATCCGCCCCAAAGATACCCAGAAGTGAGGAGTCGCGGGGTATCCCAAACCAGGAAAACCAAGCCGATCGCGCCCAGCAGCAGCCCCAACATCACGCCTTTCGTCAGGCAAATCAGTCCGAACCCAATTCCCGCCCCCAAAGCGTAGCGCAAGTCGCGGCGCGATCGCACCAAACACCACATCGAGACGAGCAAAAAACACAAAACTGCTCCGTCCAACATCGCCAAACGTCCATGCCGCACTACCGGAAGCAGCGTCAGATAAACGAGAGCCGAAAAAATGGCGATCGAGCGCCGCGGAAACAACTCCCTGCCAATGGCGTAAAGCAGGGGCACAGAAGTGGCCGTCAGCATCGCCGGTGCCAACCTCGCCGTCAATTCGCTGACACCGCCTGTGGCAAAACACAGCCCGATCAGCCAGTGTACCAGCGGCGGTTTGTTCAAATAAGGCATTGAGCCGATCGTCGGATACAACCAATTTAAATTGCCGCGCCAAATTTCCCGGCTTACCTGCGCTGCAATCCCTTCATCCCAATCCCGCAACGCTGCGCCGCCCAGATTCAGCCCGAAAATCAGCACCGCCGCCAACAGAAAAGCCAGCATCCACAGTTTGTCTGTCAAGCTATCATTGAAGCGAGTTTTCGGTTGGCGGCCTGGGAATGGAAAGATTTCTGACATAACTTAAGAGAGTTTTTCGCGTCCCAAACAGAAGGTAAACTTAGACAGCAGTTATTTGCGATCGGGGAAATACCATGAACTTACCTGTAATCATAGATATTATAATTGGCTTAGTGTTTATCTACCTGACTTTAAGCTTGCTAGCTTCGGAAATTCAGGAACTAATTGCTACTGTTTTGCAGTGGCGGGCGGAACATTTAAAAAAATCGATCGAAATGCTGATTTCTGGCGACAGCAAAGGCACCACAGATCCGCTGCAATTTCGGCGTGTCACACAGTTGGCAAATTTGATTTACGCCAATCCCGCGATCGAGGATTTGAATCAGGGAGCGAAAGGGCTGTTACCCGAAGGATTTCGCTCTATTACGCACCGCTTGGGGCATTTTTTCCTGCGAATGACTGGCACTAAGAATGTTTTTGGCAATAAATTAAGCGGGCCTTCTTATATTCCAGCAGATAGTTTTGCTGCTACCCTTTTGGATACTTTGAAAATTCCTAGCTTGCTGCGATCGATCTCTAAAACCAGATTGGAAAGATTTAAAGATTTACAGTTGGCACAAATTCAAGTGATTGGAGAAGGTCTGAATCTACCGCAGTCTACCAAACCGATTATCGAGCAAGAATTTAGTTGGCTGACTGCTGAATTTAATCGAGTTGTTGCCGATTATAAAAACGATTTGGGTAGTTTGAACAACAGTTTGGATCGGATGTCGGAAAAGCTCGGATTTTATATTAATGATTCTCAGGTTTATCTGCCCGAAACCGAGCTAGGAGGAAGAGAATTTCAGAGGCAGATGGCATTTGTTAAGGCGAGTTTTGATAGCGAATATGAGCGGGCGGCACTGCGGGCGCAACTGCAACCGAGTTTGAGCAATCTGTTAAATACCGTGAGGAAAGTTAGGAAAACTCAGGATACGGTAGCAGAAATCATGGAGGAGAAAGAAGACAGTCCGATTTACCACCAAATTCAAGAAACCTTGGAGATGATGCCAGAATCTTTGAAACGCAGTCTTTATATTCTAGCGCAGCGCGCTGAAACAGGCGGCCCAGATACTCAAGAGCAGTTGCAGCGGTTTCAGAAAGAAGTTGAAATTTGGTTTGACCAATCGATGCAGCGCGCTTCAGGCGTTTACAAGCGGAATGCTAGAGGGGTGGCGATTTTGCTGGGAACTACGATCGCCCTGGCTGCTAATGCTGATAGCCTGAATATTATTAATCGGCTGTCGAAAGATTCCGCGCTGCGATCGACTGTTAATCTGTACGCTAAGCAGTTGGTGGAAAAAAACGCTAATACTAAATTAGATAATTTAACCAATCTCACAAAAGTTCAAAATCAGGTCGATCGCGCTTTGGATAGTGTAGCTGTGCCTTTTGGCTGGAGCGAACCGAACAGGTTAGAAACAGACGCGCAGGGGAAATTATTGTTGCCGGCTTTGATGGTCAAATTGTTGGGTTGGATCTTGAGCGGCGTAGCTATTTCTATGGGAGCTAGTTTTTGGTTCGAGGCGCTCAGCAAGATTATCAATATTCGGAATGCGGGTAAGAAACCGCCCTCTACTACAGACTCTTGAGCGGGGCTGTTGCCCAGCCTCTCGACCAACTGTCATACCATTTTAGATTTGAGATTTGAGCTTTTAGATGGGAATGACCGATCGGTTAAGGGTTTGGAGAACGGGCTTGCAGTTGTATTCTTGTTTTAAAGTGCTGTCACCTACAGGATAAAGGATCTATCGGTAATTACGGGCCTGTCGGCAATTGGGGAAAATACAGAAAATATAAATTCCGTGCGATCGCGGATGGCAGCGCCGCAGAAATAGGCGAAACTGATAGGTGAGTTCAATGGGCACGAGCAACACAAACAAGGTCGCTGTCTGTTTCCTGCGGTCTGACTCCAAGGGTACATCTACCACTCAACACCCTTTTGGAGGACGGAATATGTTCACTTCTTTGACGGAAACCAATCCCGCCTCGGAATACCGAAATCCCGCATCCATAAGCTTTGCATTTAATGACTCCAGCATCAATGACGCTTTATATTTGGTCTGTGGGATTTTGGCGGGCGTTGGGGTAATTTTACTCAATTGGCACTCTCTCTGCATCGAGCAATTGACTTCAGCACTTCAAAAATATGCCTCTATCCTTGGAGAGATTGACAAAGTTTGCACTATTTATGGCTGCTGTTGGGATCAGATCGAACCAGACAACAGCAAATTGCTAAAATGGCGCATTCCTGTGAGCGACAACAGCGGATTGGGTTCGTGTTATGCCGATCGAGATAGCGACACACTCAGCAACGGCCGCGGGCGCGATCGACTGTTTGCTAATAAGGAGCGTGATGTAATTGAGGCTGTGGAGCATGAGTCGGGGCGACAAAGTGGAAAGCAATTGTGATTAGCGGAAATTCTCACCAGGTTGATAGTGACGATAGAAATCCTCAAAGTCGGCGCGCCAGCGCGAAAACAACTTAATGGCGATCGATTAACCAACAGTTAATATCAGAGTGTGTTGAGTGTTAGTAAATGCTCCCCAACAAAATTGGCATCAGTATTTTGGCGTCTCTAAAATGTAGCAGCTTCAAAGCAGATATACAGCAGATTCCACGTTGATGAAGTACACCCCCAAGCGATCGATCTCTGTAGGGAAACGGCACTGCCGTTTCCTCTATCTCTTACCTGGAATCTGCTGTAATACCATTTTAGACTAGATATTTAAGATTTTATAATTGCGAATGACCGAGGTCGCTCGTAGTTTAACTCTGGTCTACAGCTGCATTCTTTGTTTTAATTGATTGAATTATTCAAAATGTATTATATAATTCATTTTAAAAATTCGATGAAATACAGGTACGAACCTGAAATTGCCGTGCCCGTCTACCCCAAAAACTCAGACTAAAATCAAAAAATATCAAGATAATTTAGAGGGGTTAGTCAGTGGTAAATTACCCTTGCGCCATTCCCCAATGCCTGTAACTATGGGTATTTCTAGCCAACTATTGTCGCAAATATCCGGCTGAAAAAAGCATTATTTATTTTAAACAACCCAAGTATTTGGTTGTTTATTGCCAGCAAATATGACAAAGAAACTGAGAAGCTACAAGCACCAACAAGTGCAATCCGGAAAAAAAAAATGATTTAATTAATTATTTAAAATATTGCAGCATTTTCAAAATTCGTGTTAAGATGTAGTCAAATAAGGCTGATGAGATTACTCCCGGGCTGTATCTACCAATAACGCCCTTAATGGAGAATCCAAAATGAATTCTACGTTCGCTCAAGTCAACACACAATCTCCTTTGGAAAAACTGCCCCCACGTTCCTTAGTATTCATTGATTCCGGGGTGGAAGATTACGAGTCAATTGCAGCAGGAGTGCTGCCGGGACAGCAGGTAGTAATACTCGATCGCACCAAAAATGGCATCGAACAAATCTCCTCTGAAATTGAAAGATACGCCTCTACAAACGGAGCTATCGACTCGGTTCACATCATTTCTCACGGCAGTTCTGGCACCCTACAACTCGGCAATACCGCTCTGGGTTCAGATAACATCGAGCAATACAAAGGTCAGTTGGAAAAGTGGCAGACTTCACTAGCCCCACAAGCAGACATCATGCTGTACGGCTGCGATGTAGCAGCAGGTACAGGCACTAATTTCGTTGACAAACTCAGTCAATTCACCGGGGCTGACGTTGCCGCATCCACCAACATAACGGGTAAAGACGGCGACTGGAACTTAGAATTTGCTAAGGGTAAAATTGAATCTCCCTTAGCCTTGGGGCCGGAGGCGATGGCAAATTACCGAGGTGATTTAGCTACTATCGTCGTAGCCAACAATAGCGATAGCGGGCCAGGTTCATTGAGGGCTGCGATCGCATCTGCTGCTGCCGGCGATACAATTACCTTCGCTCCCGGTTTGGCCAACCAAACGATCACCCTTACCAGCGGTCAACTTGATATTGCCGTTGGCAAAAACCTCACCATTGACGGCGCCGCCGCCGCAGGTTTAACCATCAGCGGTAATAACGCATCCCGCGCCTTTTTTGTCAATGCAAACGTTGCGACTGCTACGAATTTTGCAGTCAAGAACCTCGCTATTATCAACGCCAAAACCACCGATCGAGGCGGCGCGATTGGTACAACTGACGAAGTAAGCGTCACAGTAGACAACGTTCAGTTCAATAATAACGTTGCCGATCAAGGCGGTGGTGCAATTTTCGGCAATTTCAACAATACCCTGACAGTAACGAACAGTAAATTCACTGGGAACATAGCCACCGCAGCCAATGACGAACGGGGTGCAGGTGCGATCGGCTTTGTGAGTCCCAAAAATTTGACTGTCACCAACAGCGACTTCACCAACAACAAAGGAATTAACGGTGGCGCAATTAACAGCCTTAACGGCAAGCTAACAATTGACAACTCGCGATTTATCGGCAACGATACTACCGCCGCCGTTTTCGCAACAGGGCAGCCCAACGATTTCTTAAGGGGTTTTGGCGGCGCAGTTTACACAGACCGAGCCAGTTCTACTAACGAGGCTTCCGGCACAATTAGCATTACCAAAAGCGTATTTCAAGACAACAAAGGCCGGGCCGAAGGCGGAGCAGCTTACCTGTATACGGGCAATCAAGACAGCGTAACTATTGCAGATAGCACCTTCTCTAACAACGAAGTTTTGCCACTGCCAAATGGAGGCGGCGGGGGAATTGGCGGCGGTTTGGTGCAAGCGAACAACGGTGCCAACCGGGGATTGACTATTTCGAGTACCACATTTGCTGGCAATAAAGCCCCCGGTCAAGGGGGCGGCGTGTGGATCAAAGATGCGCCTACGACAATCACCAACAGTACGTTTTCTGGCAACCAGGTTACTACTACTGCTGCTGATGGCTACAGCAATGTCGGCGGCGGAATACTTGTCGATGGGGCGCCAACGACGATCGTCAATACGACGATTGCCGACAATTACGCCGGCTGGGTTGGCGGAGGTGTTTCGGCTAATAACGCGACTGTCAGCGTCAAAAATACCGTTTTTTCTAACAACACATCCGGGAATCCCTTTGGCATTCAGCAACAAACCAACAGCGAATTAAACGACCAAGGAGGCAATTTTCAGTGGCCGGTCAAAAAAACCGGTAACTTCAACGATTACAATGCGACCGCAAGTGTGACGATCGCAGATCCCTTACTTGGCCCTCTGCAAAACATCAACGGCGCTTTCGTCAGACCCCTGCTGGTAGGAAGTCCGGCCATTGATAAAGGCGTTGACAGCGGGCTGGCGACGGATCAGCGAGGATTGACTCGCCCTCAAGACGGCGATACCATTCCCGGGGCGATCTTTGACAGCGGCTCTTTTGAGTTCAGCAGTGCAGTCGTGCCGACTCCAACTCCCACACCGACGCCCGCGCCGACTCCAACTCCCACACCGACGCCCGCGCCGACTCCGACGCCCGCGCCGACTCCAACTCCCACACCGACGCCCGCGCCGACTCCAACGCCCGCGCCGACTCCAACTCCCACACCGACTCCGGCGCCGACTCCAACGCCCGCGCCGACTCCGGCGCCGACTCCGACGCCGACTGGGACTCCCACACCGACGCCTGCGCCGACTCCAACTCCCACCTCGGATGCTTGCCTGCTGGATGGCATCAACGCCCCGCAACTCGACCCTGCTACCATCACCCTCAACCCCGTCCAACAAACTCTCGACGGCAGTGACGGTAACAATTTGATTATGGGCGGCGCCATCAATGAGTCGATTAACGGACTTGCCGGCAACGATACTCTCTACGGGATGGGCGGCAATGACAACATTGACGGCGGCGCCGATAACGACTTGCTCTTCGGCAATGACGGTAACGATTTCATCCAAGGCGGTGCTGGCAACGATAGCATCTACGGCGGCAAAGGTAATGACACTGTTGTTGGCGGCGATGGCAACGACTGGTTACTTGGAGATTTCGGCAAAGATACTGTTGCCGGCGGTATGGGCAACGACACCATTTTTGGTGGCAAAGATGACGATATTTTGCTCGGTGAAGATGGCGACGACTATCTTTTAGGCAACTTAGGAAATGACACAATTAGTGCTGGTAATGGCAATGATATTGTGTTCGGCAATGAAGGTGCAGACCTGCTGTTTGGTCAGGCGGGAAATGATACGCTTTACGGAGGCAAAGATAACGACAGTCTCGATGGCGGTGAGGGTAACGACTTGCTGTTCGGCGGCAATGACAACGATTTACTTTGCGGCGATACCGGTAACGATACGCTGTACGGCGGCAAAGGTAACGATATCCTCAACGGTGGTGCTGGCAGCGATTACTTGTTCGGCGATGTGGGGGATGACACTTTGACCGGTGGTTCGGGAAGTGATGTATTTGTCCTCACTAAAAGTGCTGGTAGCGATATCATTACTGATTTCCGCAAGGGCGAGGATTTAATTGGCTTGGCTCCTGGTTTGAGTTTCAATCAACTCAGCATTACGTCTAGCAACAATCAAACTTTGATTAGTGTGACTGGCAGCAATCAATTGTTAGCGAAGCTTAACGGTACGCCCGGTACTCTTACTGCTAGCGATTTCACTCAGGTAACAATCTAAATGCCTCGGGTAGGGTGCGCCACAAGCACCTTACTGCGGGCGGAACATCGGGTAGGTGCGCCACAAGCACCGCCCGAATCAAACAAGCTTTCTCACAAACTAAATTTCGGATTTTTGGGATTTTTGGGATTTTTGGGCAAACAGACTAGATTGATCGAGCAGGAGTGCAGATTTTCTGGTTGTAGGTAAGACGAATATAGGGTGCAATAGCTACAGCAGTCCTCTGGAATTCGCTACCGCAGTATCTCTTTTCTGGATTTACATTACATCCTCTGCGGTTGATTGAAATAAAAGCAATCGTCACCGCATACTACAAATTGTATTTTTAGCTAATTTTAGGATTTAAGTTAAGGAGAAAAACTAATTTTTTTCTTTAACTTAAATACCCAGATTTATGACGTTTCTTTTTGTGAGGGCGGTGTGTTTCAGCATATATAGCCTTCTGCTTTCAAGGTGAATCTACCAGCAAATAGCAAACATTCTCATAGGGTATGCGAAATGAGTTCAAATTTTGCCAGTATTGATACACAATCTGTTCTCAAAAATTCTCGTTCTAAATCTATTGTCTTCATTGAATCCGACTTAGATGACTATCAAACTCTGGCGGGCGGCGTGGTTCCGGGTGCAGAAGTCATTATTTTAGATAAAAATGGCAACGGAGTCGAGCAAATTACTGCGAAACTGCAAACAATCGCTGCTGCGGGGGGAACTGTAGACCAGATTCACATTTTTTCTCACGGCAATTCTGGCAGCTTGCAGCTAGGTTCTGCGACGTTGAATGCGGATAGTTTGCCGCAATATTCCAGCCAGTTGCAAGGGTGGCGAAATGCGCTGAGCGACCAAGCTGATATCATGCTTTATGGTTGCGATGTGGCTGCGGGTGACGGGGCTAATTTTGTCGATCGCCTTTCGGAGTTAACCGGCGCTGATATTGCGGCATCTAGCGATCGCACTGGCCGCGCAGGTAACTGGAATTTGGAGTTTGCCAAGGGTGATATTGAAGCAGCCAGTGCCTTGACTCCAGAGACAATGGCGGATTACCGAGGGACTTTAGCGACTGTTACCGTTACCAACAATAATGATAGCGGGCCTGGTTCATTGAGAAGTGCGATCGCCTCCGCAGCAGCCGGCGATACCATTCAATTTGCCTCCACTCTTGCCAATCAAACAATTGCTCTGACTTCCGGTCAACTTCTCATCAACAAGAACTTGACAATTGATGCAATTAGTGCTAGCAATTTAACCATCAGCGGCAACAACACTTCGCGGGTAATCCTCACCGAAGGTTCAACCAATGTTACTCTAAAAAACCTGATTGTTGCCAACGGCAAAGTTTCGGGAACCGATCCGAATAACGAGACAACTAGCGCTGGTGGCGGCATTCAAACGGGAGGTAACAGCACTTTAACTTTAGAAAATTGTCAAATCAATAATAATGTTGCCGGTTTCGGTGGCGGCGTTTACACGGGTTTCCGCAGCACGACTACTGTAATTAACAGCAAGTTTAGCGGCAATGACGGTTCTTTGGCGGATAATACCGAACGCGGTGGCGGCGCGATCGCCACTAAAAGCGGGGGTTCTCTGACTATCAGAGATAGCGAATTTACCAACAACAAAGGCAGCTACGGAGGAGCTGTGAATAACCTGTTGGGCAGCATGACGATCGAAAACTCTAAATTCACTGGCAACCGCACAGAGAAAGGCGTTGGTGGGGCAGTTTACGTCGATGGCGCTAGCGAATTAACTAACGATGCGATCGGTGGCAACATCATTATTCGCGGCAGCACTTTTGACGGCAATATTGGAGCCGGAGAAGGAGGCGCAGCCTTTCTGTTTGGTTATCCCCCAGATAAAATGGTGTTAGAAAAGAGCACTTTTATCAACAACAAAGCTGTCAAGAATGCAGCGGGTACAGGAGGTTCAGCAGGCGCAGTACGTCAGGGGAATGCCGATTTGACTGTGACAAGCTGTACCTTTGCCAACAACACAGCCGACGATAACGGCGGCGGTTTGTGGATTGGGGAAGAGAGCAACATCAACATTGTTAACAGTACATTTTATGGCAACACCGCGGCTCAACAGGGCGGAGGAATGGTAATCGCTAACGCAGATTCCTTTTCTACTAACATCGTCAATTCGACTTTTGCCAAGAATACCGCTGGGGACTATTCGGGAGGCATTTCTACCTTTAACGATCCTAATAAGTCGCCAATTAGTGTCAAAAATTCGATTTTCGATCGCAATACGGCTGGTAATATTTATAAGATCGGTCAGCAGACAGGACGGGCACTAATTGACGGGGGAAATAATCTACAATTTCCTGATAAATT
This sequence comes from Cyanobacteriota bacterium, assembly GCA_025362325.1. Classification (GTDB taxonomy): domain Bacteria; phylum Cyanobacteriota; class Cyanobacteriia; order Cyanobacteriales; family Microcoleaceae; genus Microcoleus. The sequence continues at coordinate 11,560 of JANYGO010000318.1, forward strand.
TACTGTGGGCGATCCTAACGACAATAATGTTACGGCAAATGTGACGATCGCCGATCCGAAACTCGGTTCTTTGCAAAATATTAACGGCGCTTTCGTGCTGCCGCTGCTAGCAGGAAGTCCTGCCATTGATACCGGTACTGGTGCGGGCGCGCCGGCTGCGGATCAGCGCGGTGTGAGCCGCCCTCAAGATGGTGATAATAATGGAAGTGCGATCGTAGATATCGGCGCTTTTGAATTCACCACTACAGTCACGCCGACTCCCACACCCACACCGACGCCAACTCCGACGCCAACTCCGACTCCGGCGCCGACACCTACACCCGCACCGACTCCGACGCCGACACCAACGCCGGCGCCGACACCCACACCCGCACCGATTCCAACGCCGACACCCACACCCGCACCGACTCCCACACCCACACCCACACCTACACCCGCACCGACTCCGACGCCTGCCCCGACTCCGACGCCGACACCCACCCCTGCACCGACGCCGACACCGACGCCGGCGCCGACACCCACACCCGCACCGACTCCGACACCCATACCGGGCACAGACGATTGCCTGTTTAATGGCTTGAGCGCCCCCGAACTCAATTCTGCTACCATTACTCCCAACCCCGTCGAGCAAACTCTCAACGGCGGTAACGGTAACGATTTAATCATGGGCCGCGGCATCAACGAGTCGATTAACGGACTTGCCGGCAACGATACTCTCTACGGGATGGGCGGCAATGACAACATTGACGGCGGCGCCGATAACGACTTACTTTTCGGCAATGAAGGTACTGATTTCATCCAAGGCGGCGCTGGTAACGATACCATCTACGGCGGCAAAGACAATGACACTGTTGTTGGCGGCGAGGGCGACGACTTTTTGAGGGGAGATTTCGGCAAAGATACTGTTGCCGGCGGTATGGGCAACGACACCATTTTTGGTGGCAAAGATGACGATATTTTGCTCGGTGAAGATGGCGATGACTATCTTTTAGGCAACTTAGGAAATGACACAATTAGTGCTGGTAACGGCAATGATATTGTGTTCGGCAATGAAGGTGGAGACCTGCTGTTTGGTCAGGCGGGAAATGATACGCTTTACGGAGGCAAAGATAACGACAGTCTCGATGGTGGCGACGGTAACGATTTGCTTTTTGGTAACAATGAAAATGATGCGATCTGCGGCGACAGCGGTAACGATACGCTGTACGGCGGCAAAGGCAACGATATCCTCAACGGCGGTGCTGGTTCCGATTTCCTCAGCGGCGATGTTGGAGATGATACTTTGACTGGCGGTTCGGGAAATGATGTATTTGTCCTCACTCAAAGTGTGGGTAGCGACATCATTACTGATTTCCGCAAAGGCGAGGATTTAATTGGGTTGAATCGCGGTTTGAGTTTCAATCAACTCAGTATTACTTCCAGCAACAATCAGACTTTGATTAGCGTGACGGGCACCAATCAATTGTTAGCAAAAGTGAACGGTGTTGCGCCCGGTATTCTCACCGCTAGCGATTTTATTAGTCTGTAGTTACCTCTTTTATGCTTGGGCATATCCTTCAGCAGTTTTAACCGCTTGGGGGGTGAAACTCCTAAGTAGGTGGACATAAATAAATGCCAGCATAGGCGAAAAGAAGAACGAAGCAATCCCAAAGCCAAGAGAATTGCTTCGTTCCTCTCTTCGGACAGCAAATATATAGCGGTTCTCAAAAAAGTGAGGTATGCCCTATGCCCACGGAGGCCTATGCCCTATGCCCACGGAGGCCTATGCCCTATGCCGGATAGTACCTCATATGAGAGCTCGAAAGGCTATATATGTCAACCTACTTATTATTCAGTTCCAATGGGCGAGCACAACAAGCGATCGCCCTTTTCCACCTCCGCATTCACCCGCAAATAATCCCCCACGCGATCGCACCCATAACCCAATAAATCCAGATTCAGAATTTGCTGCACATTCCACAGAATCAGCCTGTTATCCTCGCTGACGGAAGCGACAAACGTCCCATCAGAACTATACGCCACTCCCCTAATCGCCGCACTGTGACCTCTGAGAGTCGTTAATTCCGTGCCGTCAAGCTTCCAAAGCTTTACCGTATTGTCCACACTGCCAGAAGCAATCATTTGACCATCAGGACTAAATGCCACTCCCCATACCGCAGCATGATGACCTTCAATAGTTCTTAACAACTTGCCATCAATGGTCCAAAGCTTAATCGTATTGTCCCCACTACCAGAAGCCAGCATCTTACCGTCTGGGCTAAATGCCACTCTCCATACCGCAGCAGTATGACCTCGGAAAGTTCTCGCTAACGTACCATCAAGCTTCCATAACTTTACAGTACCATCTCCCCCTGCGGAGGCAATTAATTGACCGTCGGGGCTAAATACTACCTGCCAAATAGGAGTATGATGTCCGATCAGGGTCTTCGGGGCGAAGCATCCATTGGTGTTACCGAGAGATTTTGGGGCGGATGTTTCGCCCGTACAAGTGCTACCGCGCCGCCAAAGCTTAATCGTATTATCTTGACTTCCCGATGCGATCGTGCGATCGTCAGGGCTGAAAGCTAATGCCGTCAATCTAGAAGTATGACCGACGAAACTTGCCAGCAAAGCACCTTTTCGATCCCAAACATTCACAATATTATCATTTTTCCCAAAAGCAATTAACCGATCGTCGTGACTCAGAGCAACTGCATAAATCGCCGCATCTTGTTCGCTTAAATTCGCCAGTAATTTACCTTTACGACTCCAAAGTTTAGTAGCGCCATCCTCGCTACCTGTTGCAATTGTAGAACTATCAGCACTAACATCTAAAGCCCAAATCCCGGCTTTATGTGCAGTAACGATCGTTCGCAATGGATTTTGACTTTGCCACAGTCTGACGCTGTTTTCTGCACCCGCCGAAGCAATAAAGCTGCCGTCAGCACTCCAAGCTATCCCCCAAATCCCAGCACTGTGACCCCTAAATGTCGTCAATTCTGTGCCATCAATATTCCAAAGTTTTACCGTTTTATCTCGACTTGCTGAGGCGATAGTTTGACCGTCGGGACTAAACACAACTGCTGATATTACAGCAGTATGACCCTAAAGAGTTATTAGCAAAGTGCCGTTTTTGCTCCAAAGTTTTACCGTTTTGTCTCCACTGGTAGAAGCAATAGTTTGACCGTCTGGACTAAACGCTACTGAGGATACCACAGCAGTATGACCTTGAAGAGTTCTTAGCAAAGTACCGTCAATATTCCAAAGTTTTACCGTTTTGTCTCCACCTCCCGAAACAATAGTCTGACCGTCTGGACTAAACGCCACAGAAGATACCCCAGCAGTATGACCTTGGAAAGTTTTCAGCAAACTGCCATCTTTCTGCCAAAGTTTTACAGTTGTGTCCACACTAGCAGAGGCAATAGTTTGACCGTCGGGGCTAAATGCTACTAGCCAAATGCCAGCACTGTGACCCTGAAAAGTTTTTAACAACGTGCCGTCTTTTTGCCATAATTTCACAGTCCCATCATCACCTCCAGAAGCAATTAACTCACCGTCCGGGCTAAATTTGACCGATCTAACGATCGCCTGATGACCCTTGAGCGTTGCCACTTCTCTACCATCTCGCCGCCACAGTTTAATGGTTTTATCCACACTTCCAGAGGCAATTAACTGGCTGTCAGGACTAATATCGACGGTCATCACTGCCGCTTTATGTCCCGATAAACGGTTGTATTCATCTATTTCATAAACCGCTTGCCGCAATACATTGATAACTTGATTTTCAATTTTTTTCCCTGTGTCGCCTAACTTTTGCAGTCGGCGCTTAGCTTTAATCGCTTCTATTAGTGCATCCAATCGGCGATCGGACGCAAACAGTCCCTCAGAAGAAGAAACCAACGCAGCAATTTCACTAATCCGAGCTTCGCGTTCCCGAATAGCAGCTCGGCAATACAGAGAATAACTTGTTACTCCTAAAACAATGGCAAGCAGCATTGCAATGCTAACTGCAAAAAGCAATAATTTTTGCCGTTTTGCAGATTTTTTTTCTTGTGCTAGTCGTGCTTCCACTTCCTTGATGCGTTCTGCTTCTAATCCTTGTTGAACTTCTCGCCTGTCTAATTCAGCACTAGCAGCTAAAAATTGATAGTCTAGGTTGCTCAAACTTTTTCCCTGCGCCCAGATTTGACCGTCTTTTAAGGCTTTTCCCCGCAAAAGTCGGGAATAATCTGTTTGTTGTGAAGCAATCCAAGCATCGAAGGTTTGGGAATAAGGCCGCAATTGTCCTAACTGTTTATCTACCCATTCCAGGTTAAAAATTTCAGCATAAATCCTGTTTCTTAGGTGCAAATAACCATTAATTTTAACAATTAAACCAGACAATAATAGTTCTATTTGTTCGGGAGAGTCATCGGCAGATATTCCCGCTGCTCCTCTTGAAAAATGTGATTCTGAGTGATTCCCAAAAGCTGGCAAAAAATCAGATTTACCACCTTCACAATCCCAAAATATCGGCAATCTGGATTGTAAGATTTGCTGATAAATCCCGAGCAATCTGCCTGCCCGTTGTTTGTTACTAACAACCCGATATTTTATTGTTTTTAAATGCTCTGGTTCATCCTGCGATTCCCATTTATCGATAATATGTTCTCTCACTAAAGAATCTACCCAAAACTTCTCCGTTCCCGCTGGAATAGTTACCGTTTTGGTTGTAGATTTAGTAGCCATATACGCCAAATAGCAAAGCTTTTGAGTGAGAAATGGCTGTCCCGAAGTCCAAGCTAATATCTGTTTCAAAATAGGTTGATAATTAGTAACTGCACTTGCCAAGCCCGCCGCCAATGGCTGGGCTTCATGCAGTTCAAAACCGCGCAAATTTATGGCTCGACCAATATTAAAAGGAGTTCGTTTTTTATCTGCAATTAAATCGCTTGGTGTAGCCACGCCAAAAATTGCAAAACTAATTCGATTATACTCGAAATTAATTGCTCGTTGATTGTAGCAAAATCTAATTAGGGCAAAAAAATCATCTACCGGAAAATCTAAGCTAAGAATGCTGTCAATTTCATCAACAAATATAATAATTTTAGTGTCGGGCAATTTAACCAGCAGAATATCTTCAATAAAATGACTCAATCTTTGTAAAAACGAGACATCTTCTTCATCGCGCCACCATGTTTTTAAATTAACTTTTCCTAAAAGATTGAAGCCGCGCCACAAATCGGAGACCATTCCTTTATACCACTGTAAAGGAGTGATATTTTCACTGCCGATGCGGGTCATGTCGATGGTACTGCATTGAAAACCTTCTGCTTGCAGTCGGTGCAGGGTGCGGACTAATAGGGAAGATTTACCCATTTGTCGTGAGTTGAGAATGTAACAAAATTCGCCTGCTTTTAAAGCTTCATAGAGTTCGGAATCTGCTTGTCGCACTACATAGGTCGGTGCATCATTGGCGAGGCTACCGCCGATTTGGTATTGATAATCGTTGATCATTTTGAGTTAATAGTTGATGATTATTTAGCGATCGCCCACTCGATCGCACAAATGTCTATCCTCTTCCTTCACTTCGACATTTGTTCGCAAATAATCCCGGACGCGATCGCAAGCATAAGCCAGTTCATCTAGTTTGAGAATGCCCTCCACATCCCACAAAATCAGCGTGCGATCATCCCCAGCAGAGGCAATCTGTTTACCGTCGGGACTAAACGCCACTCCCCAAACGTTCCCTTCATGTCCAGTTAGCGTGGTTATTTCTGTCCCGTCTATTTTCCAGAGCTTGAGTGCGCCAGTTGCGCCTCCTGCCACCAGCATTTGACCGTTTGGACTGAAATCAACCGCCATCATGCCTCTAGTGTTTCCCTTGATGGTTTTCAGCAACGTGCCATCGATAGTCCAAAGTTTAATCGTGTCATCCATGCTCGCACTTGCCAAAGTCCGACCGTCTGGACTGACAGCAACTTCCCAAATTCCGCTGCGATGACCTTTCAAAGTTTTGTTCAAGCGACCGTCCAAACTCCACAACCGAACTGTGCCATCTGCACTGCCGGAAACCAGCCTGTTTCCGTCGGGGGTAAAGTCCACATCGTAAACCCTAGCCTGATGTCCTGTGAACGTTCTGAGCAAAGTGCCGTCTGGCTTCCACAGTTTCACGGTTTTGTCGTCGCTGGCAGAAGCGAGGAACTGACCGTCTGGACTGACGGAGACATCCCAAACGCTCGCCCCATGTCCTGTTATGGTTTTCAGCAGCGTCCCGTCGAACTGCCAGAGTTTAATCGTTTTATCTGTACCAGCAAAAGCGAGTACAGGCGAGATATCTTCTTTGGCAAAGCTAGCAGGAGAGACGAAAGCAACCGAGTAAACGGGAGCCTTGTATCCCGCAAAAGACTTCAGCAACGTACCGTCTTTTGCCCACACTTTGAAGCTGCCATCCGAACTAGCTGAAGCTAACATCTGACCGTCCTGGCTGAAGTCCACATCCCAAATGATGCCGCTATGTCCGTACAGGAGTTTCGAGAAAGGGTTTGTCGGGTTCCATAGCCGGACGGTATTGTCGTCGCTGGCGGAGATAACGATTTGAGTGTTGGGAATAAAGGTAACGCCGCGAATTCCAGATTGATGCCCTTTGAGGACTTTCAAAAGCGTCCCGTCCGGCTTCCAGAGGTTGATGGTTCCGTCTGCGCTGGCGGAAGCAATGACATCGCCTGAATCGCTGACGGCAATTTCCAACACTTCCGAACTGTGACCCCTGAGAGTGGAGAGCAGCGTTCCGTCGAGTTGCCAGATTTTAACCGTGTTGTCAGCGCTGGCAGAGAGAATAGCGAGACGTTTTGTGCCGTCACTGTCTGCGAGGAAGGCGAACTTAACGTCCCAAACGGCAGCCGCGTGCCCTTCGAGAGTTCTCACTCCTTTGCCGTCCTTGGTCCAGACCTTGACCGTACCGTCGGTGCTGCTAGAGGCGAGCAGGTTTCCATCCGAACTGAAGGCAAGACCCCAAACCCCACCTTGATGTCCGCTTAGTGTCTCGAGCAGTTTGCCATTAAAGTCCCACAGGCGAATCGTGCTGTCTTCGCTGCCAGTGGCAATGCGATCGCCGCCCGGACTGACGGCAATGTCCCATATCGCAGCGCTGTGTCCCTGAAAGGTTTTGAGGAGCTTGCCGTCTCGATCCCACAGATACAGCGGATTCCAGGTTTATGCAGTACAGTAGCAGCAGTTTGTAAACCAGTTTTTAAAGTGCTTAATATTAACTAAATCAAGCGCAGTAGCTAGTAAAACGTCAACCATCTTGGTAGTAGTGGGCGAAAACTTACGTA
>JANYGO010000319.1 GCA_025362325.1 Cyanobacteriota bacterium
CTTGAGCGATCGCGATCCCTACTTGAGCCGCCACAGCTTCTAACAAGTCGATTTCATCGGATGTCCATTCCCGTTCGCGATCGCACTGGTGCAAACAGATAGCGCCGTTTGCCCTGCCTTGGTAGGAAGTGCGAATTGCCAGCATCGATTTTAACCCAACCTGGTGACAAATCGGTTGAACAGCTTGCAAAAGAGGGTCTGAGTAAACATTGTTGGAGGCGATCGCCCGATCTTGTATCATCATCTGTACGACGTGAGGATTGCCCCCAATCGGAATTGATACATGGCGAATAGATTCGCAATCGGGTTCTAGATACTCTGCCGCCAGAGGAATATCGACTTGGGGGGTAGTAACGTAAGTATGAATCAAACAGCGATTGACGCAGAATGCCTGACCGATTTGAGTTGCGGCTGTTTGAAATATTTGTTCTGGCTGCAAGCTCGATCGAATTTGTTGAGTTATTTTTGCAATCAGCAATTCTCGCTGAACTTGCCGTTCCAAAGCAGCTTTAGCGACCGCCATTTCTATTTCTGCTTGTTTGCGAGATCCGATCTCAAAAAGTACCCCATACCAAACAATATCGCCATTCTCGCGCATTTCTGGTCGAGAATTAGATTGCAGCCATTTGAGTTTCCCCGACGGCGTAACAATCCGCCATTCAAAGGCAAAAGGTTCTAAAGTTCGAGCGCTCGCGGCAATTTTTTCAACCAGATATTCTCGGTCATCTGGATGATTTTGCTCGAAACAAAACTCAGGATTTTTTAAGATTTCCTCACTCTCTAATTCGTAAATGTCGCGACAAGCATAACTGATATATTCAAATTTGAAACTTCCCTCCGGCTTCTTCATAAATTGATAAATAACTCCCGGTATATTGACCGCCAATTTCTGCAACCGCGCTTTGCTTTCCCGGAGTGCTTGTTCTGTCCGCTTGCGAAATTCTACCTCTCGTTGCAGTTGGGCATTCTGTTGTTTTAATTGTTTCGATAGCTGTTGTATCGTCAATTGACTTTCGATCCGCACTAAAAATTCTTCCACTTGAAAAGGCTTAGTAATGTAGTCAACACCGCCGACTTCAAAAGCTTTGACCTTGTGAAAAAGTTCATTAAAAACGCTCAAAAAAATCACCGGAATTTCCCGAGTCTTTTCGTTAGCTTTCAGTTTTTCGCAGACTTCGTAGCCATTCATTTTGGGCATGGCAATATCTAGTAAAATCAAGTCGGGAAGAACAGTAAAATTAGCATTAACCGCCATTTTTCCCGAAATTGCCCGCTGAACTTTATACCCTTCTTTCGTCAATAAGTTTGAAATAAATCGGAGGTTATTAGGCTGGTCATCAATAATTAAAATGTGAATATTTTCTTTTTCAATCGCCATATTTTGTCTTGCCATTTTGAATTTTTTAGTGTTAGCAGCAGATTAATAATTTAATGAATCTAGTGATTCTCTCACAGCTAAAATGATTCGTCATATTATGTCCGGTCGATCGAACATAATGAAGTTGGTTCGTAGTGAGGACTTTAGTCCTCAGATTTTTGGAGGAATAAAGTCTTTACTACAAACAGCTTGATTGCGGTTCGTAGTGAGGACTTTAGTCCTCAGATTTTTGGAGGAATAAAGTCCTTACTACAAAATTACAAAAACCAATCGGATTATTCGCTTATCACATTAAGTATGATCAAAAAAAATTATGACTTAAGCACTTCAGACGGGTGTATCTCAATTTTGTAAAGGCGAAGCACCTGACGGCAGACAATTTATTAGTGAAAACCAGAGATTTACTGCCGAAATTTTTCGCCCCTACCAATATATTTGCCAAACACCTGATGCACCCCTACAGACCAAAGAAATCGGGTTTTTACACTCTCTTTAAGAGCTGCGACGAAGTATTTTCCTAAATCGCAGCCGATTTTGACGAACCTGTGGATAACTCTTCAGATATTTATAGGTAACTAAGAGTATAAATGGACTGGCTCGCACCCAATACCTGCCGTATAAACTTTTTTCTCCTTCTTTTTTATGCCAGCAATTCCTTGAGTTTAGCAATATTTTCAGGGCTGAGGGATATTTTGATTTCAAGTTCTTGGTTAGACTCCCACAGCAGCAAACTATTATCTTCCCCCAACGCAAATTCTGGATTGTTCAATTCAAGTGTTTGATATTTAATTTCGGGAAATCCTATGCGAATTACCAGTTCGGATTCCAACTGAGGATAGATGTACAATTGCTGTTGCAGGTTGTCTAGTTCTAGTTTCTGAACAGTGTTGTTCCTTTCGACAGGAGAATCGAGTTTGTGCCAATAGAGAGTATCCTCGCGAATTTCGGGATTGACTATCACAAATGTTTGGTCAAAACGTTGGGGATGCCAGTGAATTTCACTCAGACCGCCGATTTGCGGAATCAGTCGCTCTACCCAGCTAATTTCTTTGCCGTTGAGATTTTGCCACCACAGACTGATATTATCGAGGTTGTCAGCATTTTCGGGGTTGGTGCTGCCGGACTGCCAGACTGTTTTTAGTTGTTGCATATACAGGTTCTCCAGCGAATTTAAATCTGAAATAGCAGGCTGTCAATTGGAGATTCAATCGTTCTACAATCATCTTAATGGACTTACCAATTATCTACCACGAAGATTACGTTGCACCCCTGCCCCCGGATCACCGCTTCCCGATGGCAAAGTTCCGAATGCTTTACGAAATGCTGCTCGCGGACGGGGTAGCAGATAAATCGCAATTTCACGCTCCGGAACTTCCCCCTCAAGAATGGATTGAATTAGTCCACGATGGCGACTACGTTCAAGCTTACTGCAACGGGACGCTGGATGCCAAAGCTCAGCGGCGAATTGGTTTGCCTTGGAGTCGGGCCCTTGCTAACCGCACTTGCACTGCGGTTGCAGGGACGGTACTAACTGCCAAGCTCGCTTTAGAGTGCGGTTTGGCTTGCAATACTGCGGGCGGAACTCATCACGCTTTCCCTGCTTTTGGGTCTGGTTTTTGTATTTTTAATGATTTGGCGATCGCCTCTCGCGTCTTGCAAAAAATCGGTTTAGTTCGCAAAGTTTTAATTGTCGATTTAGATGTGCACCAAGGAGACGGAACCGCCGTAATTTTCCAAGATGACAGCAGCGTTTTTACTTTCTCCATGCACTGCGAAGTCAATTTTCCCGGCACCAAACAAAAGGGCGATTTAGATGTATCTTTGCCGATCGGTATGGAGGACGATGAATATTTACAAACCTTGGATAAATTTTTACCAGATTTGCTGTCAAATGTCAAGCCAGATTTGGTTTTGTACGATGCAGGAGTAGACCCTCACCATGGCGACAAACTGGGAAAATTAGCTTTAACTGATACGGGCTTATTTCGCCGGGAAATGCAAGTTTTGACGGCGTGTTTGGCTGGCGGATATCCCGTTGCCTGCGTGATTGGGGGCGGCTATTCTGATGACACGAACGGGTTAATTTACCGACATTCGCTGCTGCACCGAGCCGCAAGTCAAGCCTACAGACAATATCGACTTTGAGGCACCAGAGGTGAGATTTCAGATTGACTTAAGTATTGACTTGATACCAATTCTCCAAACTCTGCAATAGTAGTCGTAGGGTGCGGAGCTATTTTTTACTTTGTCAACAAATATCTACCTCACAGATCCGCACCTGACAAATAGGTTTAAGCAAACAAACCCAACCATTCTGGGTAGCAAGAATTTTGAGAAATGGTAGAAGTATTGTTTCCCCATAAGTTTGAGATTTAAAAGTATCGATTCATACAAATATTTAGATGAAGAGGTATTTAAAATGTATAGTATTCTCTCACAGTGTATTCCATGACATCCACCTCGTTAAATACCAAAGAACATGGGGTCACAGAACCGCCCTTGAAGCCGATCGACAAGCGCTACCTGCTCGTCCTCAACATCCAATCCTTCTGCGACTCCAAAGGCAGCAGGTATCTCGATCCCCTGTGGGCAAAAGACCTAATCGAACACTTCAAGTATTTGAAAAACTTCACGCTAGCATCGCCGCGCGCGCTAGAAACCCCCCCATAAAATACCATACAGGTGGATTCGGAAACATCATTTGCTGATGCTAAATTTATTGACCTTCCCTCGCCAAATACCTACACCCAAGCAATATTGCTGCTGCCGGCGACGGTTGCCCAACTTTGGGGCGCGATCGCCTCTGCAGATATCGTACACAGCGCCGTAGCAGGCTGGCCGATTCCGATGGCATGGTTAGTGACGCCAATAGTCCTGATACAGCGGAAACCATACCTGATCGTAGTCGAGTCCGCACCGTGGCGGCGGGCACCGGGCACCGCTGCCAGCATTAAAGCCAAAATTCTAGCTTACATATCCGAAACAGTGAATCGCTGGTGCATCAACAGCGCCGACTTGACCATCTTTACACAGGCAGAATACCAGCAGAGTTTATTAACAAAACGACACAAAGAAAGTCACATAATTAATGCTTCGTGGATAGATGAAGCATTAATTATTTCGGAAGCCGAGGCGACAAAAATATGGCACGAAAAACTGTCTGCCTCACCCAAACAACTAAAAATTATATTTGCGGGCAGATTGCATCCAAATAAAGGCTTGTTAGTTCTCCTAGAAGCAATGAAAATCTTGGACGAGCAAAACATTGCCGTCAAGCTGGACATACTCGGTGAAGGCGAACTGTTAAGCAACTGCCAAGCAGCCAGCCAGGCGATGCAAAAATCGGCACAGATTGAACTTTTGGGAACCCTTCCTTACGGCTCAGAAGTATTCCGGCGGTTCCAACAATATCATGCTGTTGTGGTTCCCAGCATCTCAGACGAACAGCCCAGAATCGTATACGATGCTTATTCCCAGGCCCTACCGGTACTGGGAAGCGACACAGGCGGACTCCGCGACTGCATCGAAAACGACAAAACAGGTATGCTGATCAATCCTAACGATCCTCTAGCCTTAGCAAACTTGCTCAAACAGTCGGGAGAAAACTTGAATTTACTGCAAAATATGGGCATGGCAGCTCTGAAAAAGGCTCGCAGCCTAACTCACCAAGAAATGCACCGCCAGCGGTGGCAGCTTTTGTTAAAAATGTTGGAGCAATCAGAAAAGTAGGCGATACCAGCCGGAACGGGCGATCGATCGATCTTGCCATATCGGTACAACTTGAGCTAAAAAGTTGTTAAACCAACAACTGCACCTATGTCCAATGCCAGCGAGCCCAATCACCCGTATCCACTGCTGGTTGTCATTGTTAACTACCGAACCGCTAGTTTGACAATTGACTGCTTGCGCTCTCTAGTTAGCGAAGTGCAATCCCTGCCAGGTACGCGGGTTGCAGTTGGCGACAACGCATCCGGCGACAATTCTACCGAAGAAATACCCGCCGCCATAGCCGCATTCGGCTGGAGCGAATGGGCCTCCTTCGTGTCCCTAGACCGCAACGGCGGATTTGCCTTCGGCAACAACGCCCTGATCCGTCCCGCCCTGGAATCCACCAATCCCCCCCCTTACATCCTGCTGCTCAACCCAGACACCGTAGTTCGCCCCGGAGCTCTCAAAGCACTGGTGGACTTCATGGACTCCCACCCCGACGCCGGCATCGCCGGCAGCCGCTTGGAAGACCCCGACGGCACCCCCCAGGAGTCAGCGTTTCGATTTCACACCCTAGCCAGCGAGTTCGATTTCGGCTGGCGTCTTGGCCCTGTGTCGAAGTTATTGAAAAACTGGACCGCAGCGCCTCCGATTTCCCAAGAAATCTGCCAAACTGATTGGGTAGCTGGAGCCAGCATGATCGTTCGTCGCGAAGTATTTGAAAAGATTGGCTTGATGGATGAAGCTTATTTCATGTACTGCGAAGAAATGGACTTTTGTCTGCAAGCGAACAAAGCTGGCTGGAGTTGCTGGTACGTACCCGAAAGTCGCGTTGTGCACTTAGTCGGCCAAAGCTCAGGCGTCACTGACACCAAAAAGCCCGCCAAGCGGCTGCCTACCTATTGGTTTGATTCCCGGCGTAGGTACTTTATCAAAAACTACGGCTTGGTTTACACAGCATTAACTGATGTATCCTGGGCTTCGGGTTTTGCAGCCTGGAGGGTGCGCCGCGTACTTCAAGGCAAACCCGATGGCGATCCACCACAATTACTGAGGGATTTTGTATTAAATAGTGTATTTTTTAAGGGGGGTAAGATTGAAAAATCCAAAAACTTTTAAAGGGAGTTGGTAAATCGGTCAAAGCCAACTAAACCAGGTTAACCTAGGCAAGCAAAATATTTTATGATGCAGCCGAGAAATTAGTATTCTCGATCGATAAAACCGGATTGCTCCTTCCTCAAAAACCTGATAGACCCCTTAATATCGTCGGCATCTAGCAATAGAGTAAACAAGAAATAGTGTCAATTAGAGCTTATGGTAACTGAGCAAAACTTAATCACGAGTGAAAATCAAGTAGAAGACCCCCGCCTGGGACTGTGGCAGCAAATTAAAGAAGACTGGATTGCTCATGGTCGAGATTGGACAAAACCGGGATTTCGCGCCGTAGCAGTGCAGCGTTTTGGCGTCTGGAGAATGCAAATAGAACCGAAATTACTGCGAGCGCCTTTGAGCATTATTTATCGCTCACTCTACCGAAAAGTCCGCAATAGTTACGGGATAGACTTGCCTTACACTGTGAAGCTCGGTCGTCGCGTGGTGATTGAACATCAAAACGCTATTATTATTCACGGATATTGTAAAATCGGCGACGACTGCATTATCCGCCAAGGTGTAACGTTGGGAAACCGCTATTTGGACAAACCGCTAGAATCCCCTCAATTGGGCGATCGGGTTAACGTCGGCGCTGGTGCAAAAATCCTCGGAAAAGTAAACTTGGGAGACGACGTAAATATCGGTGCCAATGCTGTAGTTTTATCAGATATTCCCGCAGGCAAAACTGCTGTTGGTATTCCTGCCAAGATTCTTCAATCTACCAAAAACCAGGAAAATGCTTAGATCGACATTGCGAAAAATCCTCCGCCACCTTGCCATGCGTTACGGCAAGTTCCCGGACTTTTACATCCAATCCGGGCTGACAACGTTAAACTAGATGCCGTAGGCAACATCGACATCCACGACAAGCTATCCTATCCACAAGTAACGGAGAGCCAACAAATGAGTAAGATTCAAAGTCAACCCTCTACTACTGTATTCTTCTGTGTTGAATCAGGTCATTTTGAAGCCCAAACCCTTCTGGCAGTTGAGTGTCTAAGGCATTTTGGGGGGCGATTTGCCAATGTGCCAGTGCTGGCAATTACACCGCGATTGGGACCGAGCCTTACGCGCGAGACGCTGCGACGCTTCGATGAGTTAGGAGTCACTTACATCAGACAAGATTTGGGTCATCGCTATTCCTGGTTTGGCTTCACAAATAAAGTTCTGGCAGCTATGCTGGCAGAAGAATACGCTTCAACTGAACAAATTATCTGGATGGATTCGGATACCTTGGTTGTAGAAGAACCAGAGCTTTTGTGGCTCGAACCAGATATTGATTTTGCTATTTGTTCGGTAGACAAAAATGTCGGGACGAGCGGACCAGACGATAAAAATGAACCTTATTGGTTGGCATTGAGCAAATACTATAACATCGATATAGACAGATTGCCTTGGGTAATAACAGAATTCGATCGACAGCGAGTGCGCTTTAGACTTCACTCAGGTATATATGCTTTCCGGCGAGGTTCTGGATTGGGCAAAGGTTGGCTCAAAGCTTGCGAACAAATGTTTGACAGCCACATTGTCTACAGCAAGGATCTACCTTTTCCGGGAGACGACATAGCTCTTGCTTTCGGAGTTGTAGACATGAATTTGCGCTGGCGTTTGTTTCCAATGTCGTACAACTACGAAATGACACCAACATCGCTCATCTACAAACACGAAGAGCTTCACTCAGCGATAATTCTACATTACCACTATGTAATAACCCAGGCAGACAGTTGCAATTGGCTGTTAAAGGAGCTTCAGAGCGAACTGCCGGAGGTTTACAACTGGCTGAAAGAACGAGTGCCTCTCAATCCAAAGATAGGCGGTTTCCACCGCTCTCTGGTGCGTAGATCTCTCCAGGAATGGCGAGTCCTAAAACACAAGCAATTCGAGGCTAACAGCCAATATTTCGCTTAAGTTTCAAATCTCTAGACTTACCCAAAAAGTAGTTCGATTGTTTTACTCAAATTGAAGCAGGAAAAACTCATATTTAACTTTGTTTGAATATATCGATCGCTCCCGATAGCCAGAAAGCGATCGATTATTCAGCAAGCCCTACATACAGCGTGCGTAAGTCTTGAGGTAAATAATTAATCAACCAGCAAATTGCTTCATAATTTCAAACATGAAGGCAATTTTGGTTGTAAGTGTTTTCAGTTCCTGCTCTAAATTTTTTCAGGACTGCACCCATCAGGCGCCATTGGAATGGCGCTTGATTGCTCATAGGACCCAATGAAGAAAGCCACTTTTCTACTTCAGGATGTGTATTGTGAAGGCACTCTATAAATGTCGGCCAGAATGCAGGCCACATTGAATCATGATAGTGGACAATTCTAGCTTCCTTGAGTAATTCTTCTTTGTACCAGTCATTATGGGTTTTACTTAACATCACATAGTCATGAGAATAGGGCAGCGATCGCCATGCCAGTCCCATTTTTATGACGGCAAAACCAATCGCGCTCATTTCCTTAATTCCCACATTATATCCTTCTGCCTTCGTCCCGATGCCAGAATCTAGAAGTTGCAGACAGATATCCAGGTAATTTTTAGCAAAACCCGTTGAGCGACGATAGACAAAAATGCCACCGTTAAAGTAGAGCCGAACCAGTTGATTTGTCTGAGCCGTGATCGTCCACGGCAAGTCTTCAATATCAATGGCAACAATGCGACAAAATTCTTTCCAGAGTGGCTCATAGGGATCTCCCGCTCCAATCGTACCCATCTCTTTTGATTCCACAGGAAACCCAAGAAAATCTTCAGATGGAAGCAGCTCCAGTTTTTCGGGTTCATCTAGGATGAGGAGATCGCTATCCAACCAACTGACAGATTCAGTGGTAATATATTCCTCTGCTGCAACTAGAGCTAATGGCTTGTTGAGAAATCTGAACCACGGATAGTTGGTTTTCATCTGGGGACGGAGATGAGTAACTTCAAAGTTTTTCAAGACCTGAAGTGTAGCTTTCGAGAGGGGCGGACCAAACCGAGGAGTAACAGCTATCACAGGAGCGGTTGCAAACTTTCCACCATATCGACGCAGACTCTCTACCATACGGATGGTTTGGGATTCAAGACTTCCAGACTCTACACAACAAACAAACGTAATATCACAGATTTTCGTCATAGTGAATTCATTAGGTAGTAAGATGCTTGAATAAACTCAAAGCGGTAATATAGCCGAGATATAGCGGTTCTCAAGCGTGGTGAAGTACGTAGGCTGCGTCCCATGCCCTATGCCCGTGGGCCCGCTCTCCGAGAGCACCTCACGTTAATGAGAAAGGTTAGATCAAAGTTTAACACCTAAGATCGCAGCTCAATAAAAGTTATAATATAGAGATATTGTGAAGTTACTTTGAGTGTCACTAAAATATTAATATAACAGCTTGCCTTACTTTTCACGGGATCTCTTGATCCTAGAAAACTACTGACAGCCTATATTCCACAAGCCTGATTCCACCGTCGATCTATTAGCATTAAGTAGAAAATATTGACAAAAGTCTTAAAATGAAACCCTTGCCTGATAAGGCTTTCAGAGATGCCGTGAAAAGTAAGAACAGCTTGCAAGTCGAATTTAAGAGGTAGAAATTGAAACAAATTGGATTAGTCGCGATCGGACGCAATGAAGGCGATCGCTTGCGCCAGTGCTTGCGCTCGGCGATCGGACAAGTTGCCTGCGTCGTCTATGTCGATTCCGGCTCAACAGACGGCAGCTTGGAATTAGCCCGGTCGATCGGAGCTGATACAGTTGAACTCGACTTATCTACACCCTTTACCGCAGCACGCGCCCGAAATGCAGGATTTGCCCGCCTGCGACAAGTAGTTCCAGACATCGAATTTGTCCAATTCGTAGACGGCGACTGCGAAGTAGTTGATGGATGGATCGAATTCGCCCAGCAAGAACTGGCTGCCAAACCCGAATTAGCTGTAGTGTGCGGGCGCCGCCGCGAGCGCTACCCCAATGCCACCCCATACAACCGACTCTGCGACATGGAGTGGGACACCCCCATCGGCCAAGCCAAAGCCTGCGGGGGCGACTCCATGATGCGGGTCTCGGCATTCGAGCAAGTCGGCGGTTTCAACCCCGCACTCATCGCCGGCGAAGAACCGGAACTCTGCGTGCGGCTACGCCAAAACGGTTGGAAAATCGATCGCTTAGATGCAGAAATGACCCTGCACGATGCCCAAATGACAGGTTTTGACCAGTGGTGGAAGCGCTCTCAAAGAGCAGGTCACGCCTACGCCGAAGGTTCCTGGCTGCACGGGAACACCCCCGAACGCCACTGGGTGAAAGACACCCTCAGCATCTGGTTTTGGGGATTCGTTTTGCCAGTGCTAGCATTGGGTACAGCCTGGTTCACCCACGGGTGGAGTCTGTGGTTGCTCGCCGGCTACCCGGTACTTACTTACCGAATTTACCGCCGGATGCAGCAGCAGCGGAGTTTGCCAGCCAAGGATGCTGCGCTTTATGCTATATCTTGTGCGATCGGCAGATTTCCTCAGTTGCAAGGTCAGATTCAGTTTCACCAGCGTCGGTTGCTGGGACAGCGCAGCAACTTGATTGAATACAAGACATCAAACCCATCAATTGAGCAAGTTAGAATCAGTGCTAAGTCTACTAAGTAGGTCAGCCGCTTTCAACTTAAACTTGTTGTTTCTGCAACTTCTCCCCTGTACTCCAGAGTCGCGTTTTGGTAGAGAGGCGGTTTTTCCCCCAACCTTTACACCAACACGCGACTAAAAAAAACCGCAGCCGATCTAGTAATTGATTGAAAACTCAACTTACAAATAGTTCGCGATCGCACGGGTAGCGAGAAACCGGGTTTTTTAACCAAAATATTTGCTTAAAACCTTCAATCTCGATTAAAAAACCCGGTTTCTTTGCCAGAAATGCGTCCAGGACTGACAAATATAGATAGAGCGATAAACAAAGGCATCCCACCCATGAACAACCAAAAATTAAAAGTTTTATTAATTGTAGAGCAATGCAACCCCGAGGCGGCATCTGTACCTTTGGTAGGTTACAAATTTTACCAAGCAATTAGTAAACTGGCCGATGTAGAACTTGTCACTCACGAAAGAAATAAAACCCCACTGTCAAAATTAAAAGAACACAATAACATTACTTACATAACCGAAAGTGAGCTGACAAAAAAATACTTTCCCCTGGTGGTAGGCCGCCTGACTATGAAAGGCAAAAATAACTGGCCTTTAGCTAATGTTTTAGGCTATCCAGTTTATGCAGAATTCAATCACAGAGTTTA
This sequence comes from Cyanobacteriota bacterium, assembly GCA_025362325.1. GTDB lineage: Bacteria > Cyanobacteriota > Cyanobacteriia > Cyanobacteriales > Microcoleaceae > Microcoleus. The sequence continues at coordinate 11,488 of JANYGO010000319.1, forward strand.
TGAAGCTTTCAAGGATAAAATTAAAAGAGGGGATTACGATTTAGTTCATGCCATAACTCCCATGCAGCCGCGGTACCCTTTCAAAGTGATTAAAGCTGGCGCCCAAACTCCAGTAATGATCGGGCCGATTAATGGAGGCGTTCCTTTTCCCGCTGGGTTTGAAGAAATAGCGAAACAGGAATATGCTTACTTAAACTTTTTCAGAGCAATAGGTCGAGCATTAATACCGGGCTATGTGGAAACTTATAAAAAAGCAGATAAAATATTAGCAGGTTCGACATATACTTTGAATATGCTCAAAGATATGTTTGCTATTCCAGACAGTCGCATAGAACTTTTTTACGAAAACGGTATTGCCAGCACTTTTTTGACAGAAACTAAAAAAGTTACCAAGGGCAGACAGATAAATTTACTGTTTGTAGCGCGGTTAGTTCCTTACAAATGTGCAGACATTCTCATAGAAGCAGTGAGTAGATTAGAGCCAAGTGTTAAAGAGAGAGTGCACTTAACGATAGTAGGTGACGGGCAAGAAAGAAACTCTTTAGAAGCTCAAGTAGGCAAACTTAATTTAGGAGAAAAAGTTAAGTTTGCGGGTTGGGTAGGTCAAGAAGAAACAGTTGAGTATTACAGGCAGGCCGATATTTTTTGCTTTCCTTCGATCCGGGAGTTTGGCGGCGCAGTGGTTATGGAAGCAATGGCTTGCGGTTTGCCTTGCATTGTCCCAAATAACGGCGGTATCGGGGAGTATGTAACAGAAGAAACTGGTTTTAAGATCGAGCCAAATTCCAGAGAGTATCTGACTCAAGAATTAACCAACAAAATAACTATTCTGGTCGAAGACGATAATTTGCGGGAAAGGATGTCGGCCAAGTCGATGGAAAAGGCTAAAGAATTTGAATGGGATCGCAAGGCAGAAAAGATTATTGAAATTTATCAGAAAACGATAGCCCACAAAAAAGCAGCTCAATTTAATAGTAAATAAATCAAGTTTGGTGGGGAAAAAGAGATGCGAATTCTGATTGTTGCTCAAAATGCCTCAACTAAATTCGGCGGCGAGGCATTGCTGCCACTGAACTATTTCCGAATACTTCGATCGCGCCAAATAGAGACATGGTTAGTGGTGCACGCGGGCACCCAGCCCGAACTTGCAGCGCTGTTTCCAGAAGATGGCGCTCGAATGCACTGTGTACCCGACACTTGGGTACACAGGCTGCTCAGCTTTTGCGGAGGATTTTTGCCTCCCAGGTTAGGTGCACCTACTTTAGGTTTGCTCAGCCACTTGTACACGCAAGTGCTACAGCGCCGCATTGTCCGGCGGCTGGTGAGTGAACACCAGATTGATGTTGTACACGATCCCACACCTGTCTCGGCAACATTTCCTTCGCTGATGTTGGAATTGGGGGCGCCCGTAGCGATGGGGCCGCTGAACACGGCTGTGAAATTTCCGCCCGGATTCGGACGATCGCGCCAAAACCGTTAAGTCGATATTTTAATCGCGATCGGTCACCAGTTCGTCGATTTCTTCAATCGTCTTTTGCCGGGTAAAATCAAAGCCGAGACGCTGTTGGTGGCAAACGATCGCACGAAGCAAGCACTTCCGGCCCGGGTGCGCGGTAGAATTATTGAACTTGTGGAAAACGGTGTGGATTTCTCGGTGTGGCGATCGGAATCTACCGCATCAAAACAGGCAAATCAACAAGTTCATTTTGTTTTCTTGGGGCGGCTGGCAGACTGGAAAGGTGTAGACTTGCGGCTGGAAGCATTCGCCGCCGTCACCGCTCAAACAGATGCAGTTTTGGAAATCATCGGCGATGGGGAGATGCGAGGGAAACTTGAAGCTCAAACAGCTTGTTTAGGTATCGACAGCAGGATTGTATTTAGCGGCTGGCTGTCTCAGGAAGAGTGCGCTCTCAAACTGCAACAAGCCGATGCACTGGTGCTGCCGAGTTTGCGAGAGCCTGGGGGCTCGGTGGTAATGGAGGGAATCGCGGTGGGCTTGCCCGTCATAGCCACAAATTGGGGCGGCCCGATGGATTATATCGATTCCACTTGCGGTATTTTAGTAGAACCAGCTTCTAAAGAAGGCTTTGTCAAGGGACTGACTGATGCGATGCTGAAGCTGGCTCGGTCGCCAGAATTGCGACTGAGTATGGGTTTTGCGGGACGGGAGCGTGTCCGGCAGCATTTTGATTTGGAACGCAAAGTCGATCGAATACTGGAAATTTATCAACAAACCATCGACACTTGCCCTCGGCATTAAGGAGCAGCAGCATTAAAGCAGCAGCTCTCAGGTTGAAAGCTGCTGCTTGGGGTTGGAAAAAAGTATGTGGCGGTCTAAAAACCCCACTCTACATCCTAACTAGCTAAACATGGGTTAACCGGTAGTTGGGGTTAACCCGCGAGCTTGGAAACGCGCAGAGCGATTAATTTTGCACTACCAACTTAACGTTGGCGTTTTGCAAACCGCGCTGCTTGACTGCTGCCAAGGTCTTGTTAACTGCGTACTTCTGGTTGATGGAGTTAATTAACTCAGTTTGATTGTGCTTTTTGGCGACGCCCCACAGGTCGGCAATCAGGTCAAAGGAGCCGTCGCTATTGCGAGACCAACCCAGGTCATATTCGCCTTCCAGAATCGCCACGATGTCGGAGCGAACGCGCTGGCCGTTATAGCCGCGAACATCAGCTTCGGACTTGACTGAAATGCCCAAGTCGCGCAGGGAAGCTTTCAGGATTTCGGCATCAGTGATTTTGGTACGCAGAGTGCTAAAGTGAGACATTGGATTTCCTCCTAATAAAACTGAGAGAGAAACAACAACGGTCTGGATTTAACGGTGCCGCTGGGCGGCTCTTCAATCGAACTGCTAGCTGTTGCTAGCCTTTGCTCCTGTTTGGACCAGGAGAAAGCTTTTAGAATTCCATTCGCTGGTATTCAGCGACGGAAGACGCAGCGGGCCGTGCGCGCTGTCTAGCCCAATCCCGCAGGGCCGTCACCTGTTCGGTCATGGTTTTAGACAGTGGCAATGTAGATTTAATGGCCGCGATGATGTCTAGCTGCGTAAATTCTCTATCTTGAGCGAAGGCTTCGTACATTGCTGCTACTAGCCCTTGCTCAATTTCTGCACCTGAAAATCCGTCGGAAACGTTGGAAAGTTGCTCTAAATCGAAGCGAGAGATGTCCCGACGACGCTTTGACAGGTGAATCTTGAATATATCTTGGCGTTCTTCTTTGGTAGGCAGGTCAACAAAGAAGAGTTCGTCGAACCGGCCTTTCCTCAAGAATTCCCCCGGCAACCGTTCGATTCGGTTGGCTGTTGCCATTACGAACACTGGGGAAGTCTTTTCTTGCATCCAAGTGAGAAACGAACCGAAAATCCGGCTGGAAGTGCCTCCGTCTGAGTCGGCCGAACCAGTGCCTCCGGCAAAGGCTTTGTCTAGTTCGTCGATGAAGAGGATGGCTGGGGAGATAGATTCTGCGGTTTTCAGGGCGTTACGGAGGTTGGCTTCCGATCGACCTACCATCGAGCCGTCGTAGACTCTACCCATATCTAGCCGCAGCAGGGGCAGTCCCCAGAGGCGGGAGGTAGTCTTGGCAATCAGCGATTTTCCGCATCCGGGTACGCCGAGAATTAACATCCCTTTTGGTTGGGGGAGACCGTATTCTCTCGCCCTTTCGGTAAAGGCGTTGGAACGCTGTCTGAGCCACCGCTTCAGCTCTTCTAAACCGCCGACTGCATCTAGGGTTTCGTCTTCTTCGATGAACTCTAGAATACCGTTGCGCCGAATTAGCTGCTTTTTCTCGGAAAGAACGATGTCTACTTCTTCTTCGGTTAAGCGCCCCGTGCAAACTTGGGCTTTGCGATAAACTTTTTCAGCTTCGTCCTTAGTCAATCCCAAGGCTGCTTTTAAAAGTTTTTCTCGCGCTTCTGTGGTAATGCGTTTCGATTTTGTTTGCTCCAACTGGCTAGACAATACTTGGTTTAGTTCCTTCATGTCTGGGAGCGCGAAGTCTAATACCACTACTTCCTTTTCTAGCTCGATCGGGATTTGCTGCAAAGGAGACATCAGTATAATTGTCTTTTGCGTTCCTTTGAAGTTGGCGATCGCATCTCGCAACCACCGCGTTACCGGAGGAGAATCGATAAAAGGATGTAAATCTTTGAAAATGTAGATGCTAGCGTTGCTATTTGGTTCTCGCTGCCTGATCACCCATTCAATTGCTGCCTCTGGCGAGACCGTGTTGTGCTGGGTGGTGGTGCGGGGTTGACCATACTCCACAATGCCGTGAGTTACAGTCCAGATAAATACTCGTCGCTGTGGTTTGGCTTGAGCTATTGTCGAAATTGCTTGCTCACACCGCTCTTCCTCGGATGTCACGAGGTAGATCAGAGGATATTGAGCTTGGATTAGAATACTGATCTCTTCTTGCATATTCCTCGACCCACTAGAGACGGTGCTATCTTTGCTGAAACTCAATGCTGCCTTTAGCCCTGTTACTGAAATTTTCAGTTCTAGGTTTTTGGGGAAGCAAGGCATTCTTAGCAGGGAACCAATTCTTCCTCTCCCGGTCTGGCTGTGCTGGCACCGACGCCTGACACTTGCTTTACTGGAAGATCCTGCTCAGCCAATACGCTTGGCTGACTTGTTAGTGATGCCAGTTCTCCATCTCGCATTACTACAGAACCCGTGCATTCTGGACAAGTGTACACCCGGTGGGTTTGTCCGTAGGAGGCTTCTACTTCGTCAACCAGTTCGGGGTTTCCTAGGTAAAAGACAATTGCCCTTTCTGCAATTGATGACATCGGTTCTGTTTCAACTGCGGCTTTGATTTTGAGCTGGCGATGCAGTTCAGGTGGAAGATACAGTGTAACTTTTTGCTTTTCTTGCATATCAGTGAATTGACTTACCCGGGTATGTATATTAGATTAGCCGCTTAATTCTTTGCTGTCAACCCTCTATGCTGTTTTAGCGTCATTCTGTAATATTCCGTTACAATTGACGGGATTTTGGGGCGGCTAACAACGGAAAACCAAGGAATATAGCTGATGAGGCTGCGGCAGATATTACGATTTTAGATTTTAGATTGGGGAAGGACTGAGCGGTATCGGGGTTTGGAGTTGGCTTAGAGTGGTAGCGTCAAGGTCGATCGACTATATATATAGGTTGGTTTGTGGATTTGTCCTGGGGGCGGTTGCTCGCTAGTTGCAGTTATTCGTTTTATGAGGACTGAAGTCCGAACGATCAAACAGGCTGCGGGCAAGAAGGGCGCAGCCATATTAGCCGATCGCCCCACCCGATATGGCAAAATCAATCAGCGTCTGCCGGTAAACCTCGGGCAATCCCGTGTCAAAACACCGCCCTTTCACCACATAACCTGTCATTCCTTCGGACTGCCGCAACTTATCCAAACACGAGGTTAACTGAAATTCGCCTCTTTCTCGAAAATTCCCATTAATATGTTCTGCCAAATAATCAAAAATTTTAGAATCCAGGACATACATCCCAAACATAGTTAAAAATAAATCCTCCGCCATGCCTTCTACGCTTAAATGCTGCCGCGCATACTCGATATTCGGCTTTTCGTAAAGTTGCGTCACAGACAAAATAGAATCTTGTTCCTGCCAAACTCCCGCCCCGCAGCCGTAGTGATGAATCACCTCAGCCTGTGTTACTCTTAAACCAATTACGCTTTGCTGCACTTGCGAGTAAATATCCAATAGCTGGCGCGCGCAAGAAATTTCAGTTTGCGACGAATAAATATGGTCGCCCAAAAGCAAGAGAAATGGCTCGTTGTTCGCCCATTCTTTAGCACAAAATACCGCGTGGCCGAATCCTTCCTGAATATCTTGAGTGAGAATTGTAACTTTCTGACCTAAATCTTGTAAATATTTGCTATATTCTTGATTTGGCCGAGACAGTTTTTGGAAAAATTCGGGAGACGGGGGAGTTTTAAAGAAATCTTCAAAAAAAGTACGATCGCCATTTTGCACAACTATACCAACTTCTTCGATTCCGGCGCTCAAAGCTTCTTCCACAATTGCCAAAATTATCGGTTTGGCGCGGCCATCGCGATCGATAATTGGCAAGAATTCCTTCTTCACGGCCTTAGTAGCCGGAAACATCCGAGTGCCAAAACCGGCGGCCGGAATCACCGCTTTGCGGACTCTGTACTGAGAACGGATTGTCATAGGATTTTAGATTTTAGATTTTAGATTTTAGATTGAAGAATTTGAAGCTTCTCTAAATTGGTCTTTTTTTTCAACTGATTTTCAGTTTCACACAATTCATCTGAGGAAAATCCCGTGCAATAATCTCGATAACCTGCCGTTGACTTTCTGCATCTTTAACTATAAACTGCGCCGTGCCGTCTCCTTGAGAACCTACTCCCTTCCCGCCCAAAATATAAGGCTGAATCGGTGGATAGTTCAAAAGTTCGTGCAAAACAGAAGCAGTTAACTGCCCCGCACAAGCGGGTATTAAATGCTTGTCAAATTCCCTCTGGGCAACTTTCATCAACTCGCCGAGTTTAACCGCATCTCCCTGCTGTAAAGCTGCGGCTGCATCCTGCGTAATTTGTGAACTAATAGCACCGAGATATTTCTGCACGTTGGCTGCAACTTCATTCGCAGCAAAGGGGTAAGCCAGATTGAGACTTGCCAGGATTTCTTGAGTATTTTTGCTCTTCCCCAAATCTACGATCACAAAAAACAAATTTTTGGTAACTTTTAGCTCAACAACATCCATTTGAGAAGCGTCAAAAATCATCATAATCGGGCGATTTCCATAGGCACAACCCTGATCCATGCGGCCGCAGCGCGAAGGTGTTGCAGTCTCGCCTAAATAAGCCATTTCCATTTCGCCGCGCACGTTCATTTTTAAATCGTATAAGCGGTTGAAAGCCCGGGCTACTAACACGCAAATTGCGGCACTTGAAGACAAGCCTTTCTGAATTGGCAAATCTGTTAAATAATTGTCAATCTCTACTCCTCCCACGCGGTGGTAGGTGAGAAATTGAGCCGCAACGCCTGCTGCATAACTGAAAAAAGTTCCTGTTTTGGCCTCAGCAAGCAGAGCATTTTTTTCCATCGGGAGTGCAGTTTCAATTTTTGTACCGTCATTTAAAGCTGCCCGCAAAATCAAGTGTGTCGGATGCGGCTTAACTTCAGCATAAATTCCTTGATTTGTACTGGCTATCAGAGTGCAGCCTTTTTCTATAGCGGGATTCAGGGGGCGATAACCGGCGGCCCAATCGCTGTGTTCGCCAAACAAACACAGGCGGCCCGGAACAAAAAGTTTCATTGCATCTATCTAAGGGTATCTATATTGTGATTACTTTAACCTGAAATGCAGCTATTTTACCAGCGTGCGATCGTCCTCTGGGTTGATGTAAGTGGCTGGGAAAATTTGTTCTAATGAATGCAAAGTTAGAATTGAGGGAACAGTTTCAATGCGTAAGTTAAACATTGGTCTATCTGACGAGCAACGTGCAGGCGTTATCGAACTTTTGAATCACGACTTGTCAGACGCTTATCTGCTGTTAATCAAAACTAAAAAGTATCACTGGGATGTCGTTGGCCCACAGTTTCGCTCGCTCCACCAGTTGTGGGAAGAACACTATCAGGCGTTAACAGTAAATATCGATGCTATGGCGGAACGGGTGAGAACTTTAGGTGGCTATCCAATTGGTACTGCTGAGGGTTTTCTGAAGTATGGTTCGATTAAAGAACATATCGGCGATTTGCCTTTAGCGACTGAAATGGTATCGCGTTTAGTTGACGACCACGAACTGATTATTCGCAATCTCCGCGAACACGTTGAACAGTGTGGCGAAGAGTTTAAAGATGATGGAACGGCTGACTTTTTGACTGGTTTGATGGAACAGCACGAGCAAATGGCTTGGATGTTGCGATCGTTTATTGAAGGGGAATCTATTTCGCCCGACGGTAAGCAGCCACAAGCTAAAACTCCTACAGCTTCTCACGCTTAGATTGGTTGTACGGGAGTTACACGCTGATGGTTAGAAACCGGGTTTTTTAGGAAAATACTGGTTTAGATACTTTGATTTTGGTCAAAAACCCGGTTTCTGGGCCTCGGATGCGTCCGTGTTGCAGAAACCGGGTTTTTTGCGATCGACTGCTGGATTCCGAGTGCGCTTCTAAACATAACCTCAGACATTGAGCCGAAAACCGTGCAACAAGAGTGCAAGGTGTCAAAGGCTTTTACTGTGTCAAATATTGCCTCCTTCTCGGTTTGATACGGTAAAGCGTGGAGAGCCACATTTATTGAGATTGCTGCATTCCCTCTGCTGCTATGAGTTTATAATTGCTGGGTTTGTCAAGAATTATTAAATAATCATGCAGCAATGCAGTAAAAGCGGCACAGTATAAATTGTTGACGTAAGTAATAGCACGATTGCTGCTAGGGTTAGCCGCAAGAAAATTCATTGTTTGATCGATCGACTCAAGTGCTATAGCGTTGGCGAAGTTTTTTGCAAAGCAACCGATCGCTCTGAGGAGACCGGAATTATGATCGAGCTTGGTTGTCTGGTGCGATCGCGCAACAATGACCTCGGTATAGGAAAAGTTGTTAACATATCTAATTCAGATGCCTTAGTTGAGTATTTTTGTTCGGTGGGGAACCGGAGAGAACGAACCTTAGCCTTAAGTTGGCTCGTTCGAGTTAGGCTACAACATCAGACGAGGTGCTATTTCTGGTCTCAAAGCAAACAAACTTGGAAGGTTGGTCGGATTTTTGCTTGGGATGAAGATAGCTGTCGATACGAGATTGACTTACCCGATCGCCAAACAGAATTCGCCGTTGAACGAGATGTTTGCGTGCGTTGCAATATCCCCATTGCAGATCCGATCGCAATTCTGGCGCTGAAAGGTCAAGAAACACCTTACTTTCACGATCGACGTTTAGCTTTTGTCAAGTGTCTGACTCAACAACGCGCTGTCAGTCGCGGGATGACAGGACTGATTTCTGCCAATATTGAGCTTTATCCCCATCAAGTTGAAGTTGTCCGGCGCGTACTAGAAGATCCTATTCAACGTTACCTGTTAGCAGATGAAGTTGGACTGGGAAAAACGATCGAATCTGGTGCTATTCTGCGCCAATATCTCCTCGACGAGCCCCAGGGACGGGCTGTGGTATTAGTACCGCAATACCTGCGGGAACAATGGCTTCAAGAATTAAAAAATAAATTTTATATCTCTGACTCGGACAATCGAGTGCAAGTGCTTGCAGTAGAAAATGTCGATCGAATCAGCCCGAATGCCGATTTAGGCTTTTTAATTTTAGATGAAGCGCATCACGTCGCAGCAATGGCTACCTCTTCAGACTCGGTGAAGCGCGGGATTTTCGAGACTTGCAAACACCTCGCTCATCAAAGCGATCGCCTACTCCTATTATCTGCAACCCCAGTTCTCAATCACGAGCAAGATTTCCTGGCGATGCTGCACTTACTAGATCCAATAACCTATCAACTTAACGATTTGGAAGGTTTTCGTGCGAGGGTGCAAAACCGCCAACAAATCGGTAGAGTTTTACTCTCATTTAAGGAAGGAGCAAATCCTTTTGTTCTTAAAACTAACCTTAACCAACTGCGTAATCTGTTTGCGGAAGATCCGTATCTGCTAAACCTTGCAGATGAGTTGCAAATTTGCTTGCAGACTAAAGAAACACCTGTCGCCGATCGCGATCGAATTGTGCGATCGATTCGCACCCACATCAGCGACACCTATCGCTTGCACCGTCGAATGCTGCGCAACCGTCGCGCTTCCGTAGAAGATGTAATTTTCGATCGCAATATCATACCAAAAGTAGAATATGAATTAGATGAGCGATCGCCCCAAATTCACGAACTCATCGACGAATGGCGCACTATCGCCCCCAAAGAACAAAAATATCAGCACATTTTTATGCTGTTATTCCGTGCCGCTGGTACTTGGCTGGGAATTTTGCAACAGGTAGTTGAAGTCCGTTTAAGTTGTATCTCCCATGCTGGCATCATTCAGGAATTTGGAATTGATAGCGCCAGAATTTTGAGTGAAACTCCCAAATTTTCAGGAGAAGCAGAAATCCTGGAATCTTTGCTGCGAATTATTCAAGAACCTTCAGAAGATGGCGATCGCATCGAATTACTCAAGATAGTTCTCATCTATCATTTATCTGAGTGTTTCAGACTCCAATCTTATCGCAGCAACCTTCATAAATTGCTCGAACAATTGCAACAGCGACTTCGCAGACCAGTACCGGGAGATACCTTACCTAAAATTGTCATTTTCACCAGTTTTGTGAAAACAGGTACGGAAATTTTCCGGTACTTATCAGATACTTTTGGTCAAGAAACTGTAGCTAGCCATCAATTAGGGTTGGAACGCTCTCAGGTTGAGAAAAACCTCGCTCGGTTCAAAAATGACCCAAAATGTTTTATCCTTGTTTGTGATTCCTCTGGTGAAGAAGGCCGCAACTTCCAATTTGTGAATTGGATGATTAATTTCGATCTTCCCTGGTCGCCAAATCGTTTAGAACAAAGGATGGGCAGGATCGATCGCATTGGTCGTCCGATGAATGTTCAGTTTACAGTATTTGCAGGTGCAGACCTCGATGATAGCCCTCACAGTGCTTGGTATGAGTTATTAAAAGATGGTTTCGGGATTTTCCGTCAATCAATTGCCAGCCTTCAGTTTTATGTAGAGGAAAAACTGCCGGAACTTGAAGCCGTGCTGTTTCAAGCTGGCGCTAGCGGACTTTTAGCAAAAATTGACTCGATCCGGCAAGGAATTGCTGAGGAACAGGTGAAAATTAGCGAACAAAATGCTTTAGATGAAATTGATGCTCAGGATGAAAATGCTACCGAGTATTTTCAAGCTTTAGATGATTATGACGCCGGCCATCAAAAAATTAAACTAGCAACTGAAGACTGGATTTGTCAAGCGCTACAATTCAAGCAAATTGACGATTTGAATTTAGCAAAAGTGCAGCATTATCAACATACTCCGCGCACTTTAATTCCCCTGAGCGATCTAAGAACTCACTTTGCTAATTGTGGAGAAATATCTGGTACTTATAACCGGAGAATATCCACTCAACATCCTGGTGTCAATCTCTACCGTATTGGGGAAGGATTTGTGGAAGGGCTAGCATCTTATATTCATTGGGATGACCGAGGTCAAGCCTTTGCGATGTGGCGGTGCGATGAATCTTGGGATGCTGGAGAAGGGATGGAATGGTTCGGTTTTCGCTTTAATTATGTAGTCGAGGCTAATTTGGAAATAGCCCAGCAAGTTTTAACAGATTTAGGGCAGGATAGTAGTAAATTTAAATCTCTGAAGCGACGCACAGATGCGCTATTTTCCCCAATTGTAGAGACAATTTTTCTTGATGCTCGGTACGAACCAATGAGCATTGTTGAAGATGAAGCTCTTTTGAAGATTCTGCAAGGTTCGTACAAGGGTAAAAGTTCTCGTCCCTGTCGAGATTACAATTTAGCCAAAAGTCGATTATCGGTGCTCAATGAGTTTGTTGATGAGAGCAAGTGGGCAGATTTGTGCAGTCAGGCGCGTGAGACTTCGGAAATACTGTTGCGCGATCGCACTTTTTTCATCTCGCTCTGCGAACAGCGCGCCCGAATCGCCGACCAGAAACTAGGAAATAGACTAGACCAACTGCGGCTGCGCCTCAACCGAATGGCTGAAAGCGCACAAACTTCGCATTCTTTGCTAGCCAAGGAATTTAACATAGAAACTGCGTTAAGTCAAGCTATGTTAGAAGGGATTCGCTATCCCCGAACCAAGCTTGATTCTGTAGGATTCATTGTTGTTTCTGGGCGACCTCCGGTTGAATATCAGGAAGGGGGAAATGAGTGATGGCTGATTCTTTTCAAAAGCTCAGAGAAATTCTCCAAACAGGTAAGATTCCTGCCGATACAAGTCAATTTTCAGAAGTCGGTTACAGGCGCTTGCTGGAAACTTTGGATGCTGCGGGAACTTCTTATGCGCCGGGAATGGGAGATATTGCGGCTCTGATCCGTCAGGTTCTGCGGCGAGAATACGAGCAAAAGGGCGGGATACCCCCAACTTTGAAAGTACCTCGGACTTCTCTTTTTCCCGATCGCGAAATGTGGCAACAAAGCGGTATCGATATTTTGATCGAAGGTGCGGATTACTATCTGATTAGCGCTCACCCTTGGCAGCCTGATTGGCTAGATTTTTCCGCACAATATCCCCCAGATAAACCCGTATTTGATGAGAAAAAACGCCGCAATTACGAGCCAGTAGAGGGAGATCCGTTTCTGGAATTGGTGGATAGGAAAAATTACCGGAGTGTGGGACAGCGCGAGGCAATTCGTGCTGTTTTAACTGCTCCTGACAATTCGACACTAGCGATTAATCTGCCTACTGGATCGGGGAAAAGTCTTTGCGCTCAACTGCCGGCGCTGGTGCGATCGCAAAATGCTGGTGTAACAGTTGTTGTAGTACCAACTACAGCACTAGCCCTTGACCAAGAACGAGCTTTAAAACCTTTTGTGAACCATGCCACTGCCTATAATGGCGACGAGTTTGGGCAAGAACAAGAGAGACGACAGGAAATTCGCGATCGCATTCGCAATGGCACCCAGCGAATCGTTTTCACCTCACCCGAAAGCTTGATGAATTCTCTCGCACCTGCTCTTTACGAAGCAGCAAAATCAGAAATGCTGCGGTATTTCGTAATAGATGAAGCGCATATCGTCGAGCAGTGGGGCGATAAATTTCGCACAAAATTTCAAGAACTTCCAGGCTTGCGAAGAGATTTGTTGCGCTTAACTTCTTTTACAACTTTATTGCTGACAGCCACCTTAACAGAATCCTGTTTAGATACCCTAGAAACTTTATTTGGGCAACCCGGCCCTTTTCAAGTAATATCTGCCGTACAGTTGCGGCCGGAACCGTCTTACTGGTTTGCTTGGTGTCAAAGTGAAGAAGTCAGGAAACAGCGATTAATTGAAGCAGTTTATCATCTTCCCCGCCCTCTGATTGTTTACGCCACAACGCGCCAAGATGTGAATCGATGGAAACAGGAGTTATTGTTTGCTGGATTCAAACGGTGTGCGATGATGACCGGGGAATCCAGTTCAGAAGAACGCTCTCAACTGATTGAAGACTTGCGCGAGAGACGAGTTGATATAGTTGTTGCTACTTCTGCTTTCGGCTTGGGTGTGGATCAGTCAGATATTCGAGCCGTGCTTCATGTCTGCATCCCCGAAACTATCGATCGCTTTTATCAAGAAGTGGGTCGAGGAGGTCGAGACGGCAAAGCAGCAATCTCGCTCACCTTACATACCAATGAAGACTTAGAGATTGCCAAATCGCTTAATGACAAATCTGCCATAACGATCGATCGGGGTTTTCAGCGGTGGAAAAGTATGTTTTTGAGGAAAGAAATTCTTCCCGATGGGCGGTTTCGCGTTCCCGTCAATATTCCTCCATCCTTACAACCAGGAGACATTGACATGAACAGCCAACAGAATCAGGCTTGGAACATCCGCACTTTAACGCTGATGAGTCGATCGGGTTTAATCGATTTTGATGCCGATGAACCGCCGCGAAGAAGAAATTTTAAATCGGAAGCAGCTTATAACGAAGCTTGGGAACTGCACAGAGAGTCCCGGTTCATCCGCATCCGAGATGAATCGCATCTGAATCGTCAAACTTGGGAACATAAAGTAGAGCCAATTCGCCAGCAGCGCCAAAACTGGAGCTATAAAAACCTGCAATTAATGCGCGAGGTTTTGCGGCCGAAACGCTGTATTTCCGAAATCTTTGCGGAAGCTTACACTATTCCCGCCCGTGTAGTGCCAGAACCGAGAAAACTGGTCAGAGTTTCTCCCGCTTGCGGTGGATGTCCTGTTTGCAGAAAAAACAGGGAACCAGAGTTTTCGGGAATTATGCCTGCGCCATTACCTGTATGGCAAAAACCGAATTTTTTTGTAGGTGAAGAACTAAAACGATTGCTAGGAGGAAATAAATTAATGCTAGTTTTCTATGAGTCTCTTGAAGCTCAAAGCTGGCAACTCAAAAGCCCTAAACTTTTTAACTGGTTAATCGAGCAGGGAATTAATAATCTTGTTGTGGCTGATGAATTTCAGAGTATATTGATAGGAGCAACCAATGGAATGGCCAATGGTAGATTTGTGTTTTGGAAATACGAACCCATGCTGATGCCGCGCATTCCCACCCTGATATTTCATCCGCCCGGAAAGGCTATCCCTCACAACTATCTGTCACCAAACAGAAATTCTGAGGCGCCGCTGATTATCGTGCTTCCTGTCGATACACCCGATCCGAGCCGCGATGACCGCAAGCTGATTGATATTTTTCCTGGGAAAGTTTTTATGTTTGACCACTTTTGCAGGGAGGTTAATTTATGAGCGTCTTAAAAACTGCTTTGGCTACTCCTAGCAGAATGCGAGGAATATTTAGATATTTACTTGAAGCACCCAAACAGCGCGAAAACAAAGAAAAACTCACTCGGCTGCTTTCTCCAGATGAATTGTCAGAAGGGAGAAACAAAAGTGCCGAACATCCGATGTTTGATGCTGCACTGCGAGAAAGCATAAAATGTCGCTTATTAATCGCAGACAATGATGATATTGCTATAAATTTTGAGCTTCCCGAAGCATCTCGACATCCTAAAATGGGTGATAAATTGTTACCCGATACGCTGGTACAGCTATTGTTTGCTTCTGATAACGAAGATGAAGAAGATTTAGGTCGGTTAATAGCATGGTATTTAGCACAGGATATTTATGATGCTCCCCGTACTTGGAAAGAAGTAGAACAGCTTGTCGTAGAGCAGGGAGTCGATCGGTCTTTAGATTTAAAAGCATCGAGCAATGCTTTGTTGGGTCAAGCCGAGGACTGGATGTGTTATTTAGGGTTTGCTTGGGGTCATGCTTTAGAGTCAAACAAAAAACTTGTTGTTGCTGAGCCAACTGCTTATCTCAGACGGAATTTAAAAGGTTTATTTGCAGGAGAAGCAAAAGCTAAACTTTCAATCCGAGATTTTCTCGATCGTCTAGCTAAAAAATGTCCTCTGTTTGAAACTGGAAAATTTCGAGAACAGGTTGAAGAAAAAATTGGGGGTCGCTTACCCAATCATTTATCAACTAGCACGGCTTTTGCTTTATTCCGCCTTCAGGATGATAAGTGCATCCAGCTTATAAAAGAGTCTGATGCCGATTTATTCATCTTTCCAAGTGGTGACAAAGAAGCAGGATTTTCTCATATTATTTGGACGGGAGTAGAACTATGACTTTTACAAAATTTGTTTGCTGGGATGTCGATCGGGTTCGTCGCGTAATGGGTGTGGAGGCTACGCAAACTCCAGATAGTATATTTCTGGCAACTCACCATCCAATTGCCATGTACCGCCAGGAACTTATCGATGCACCGTCGCGTGTTACCTACAGTGAGGAACAATTTCTGAAAGACTTTCTCGCTGAAAAAGATTTCGCTTTCGTGCCAGTTTTAGGAAGTTCCGGGACGGGAAAATCTCACCTGATTCGCTGGCTGGCTGCCAATATTGAATCGACCCAAAAGCGCCGAGTTTTGCTCATACCCAAAATTGGAACGAATCTCAAAGATATTCTCAGTTTAATATTAGAAGGGATGGCAGGAGCAACTTTTGATGAATACCGGCAGCGTTTAAATCGAGCCACTAGCAGCTTGACAGAAGCGCAAGCGCGGGAACAACTTCTGAATCAGCTTGCGGCTGCTGTTGGCCCAAACGGTCGGGGCGATCGCA
>JANYGO010000325.1 GCA_025362325.1 Cyanobacteriota bacterium
GGGATTGTTTTAAATACGGTGGGGCACACCGGAATTAACGCTTGGGGACAGACCGACCTCTACTCATTGGTGGTGACATCAACGAGTAAGTTGACTGATTGATCCAAGAATCCCCGTGCGTTTACGCCGGGGAGTGTCAACCTCAAAATCATCGGGTTCTGGCGGCTCGTCCACCGATTCAATTTCAAAATCAAGCAAACTCAGTTGCCCGTCAGCATCGAATTTAAAGTGGATGTTCTCCGATCGCGGCGGGGAATAAAGAGCGAGAAATCTGGGAGAAAAAGTGACACCGGGGGAATTTTCGATCGGCTCCAGGATGCGTGCGGAGGACTTGAGCAACTCTAGAAGTTGGTGAGCTGTTGAGGTTTTTCGGCTGAGACCGGGGGGATTTTTGTCCGCAGGGGCGATCGCACTTTGACTCAATTTTGGCTCAATTTCTAGCCTACCTCTACCGTTATCGCCTCGGTTGGGAAAACGATCGTCCGTGAAGCTTGCGAAGTAATTGTCAATTTCGGCGGCGTGAGTTTTGCTGAATTCCACCGGATCGAAAGTAACACCGGGAGAATTTTCAACCGCAAGTGCGATCGCCTCCTGGCGTTGAACTTCGATCAACTCCTGAATCGGTTCAATACCAGAAAAAGTTTCGATCGGCTCCTGGCGTTGCTCGACTTTGACACCAGGAAAATTTTCAACTGCTGCTTCGGCTGCTGCTGCAATCAATCTGGCAGCTCGAGGATAAACGATGCGACCAAACTTGGGCTCGATCAACTCCTGGTGTTGAACTTCGATCGCCTCAGCAACCGATTCAACTTCGACAGCGGGAAAAATTTCAACCGCTGGTACGATCAGCTGCTGGTGGTGAACTTCGATCGCAACAAAAGCATCTTTAATTTGGGGAAAAAATTTAACGTGAAGCAAAAGCGCGTCAAAATCTTCAATAATATATCCCTTCCACAAAAGCACTTCCACCCGTCCCAGTCCTCTAGGAGCTTTAACTAGCGATCGATTCTGAAGTAAATAAGTAAGTTGGTGGCGAACTTCTCGAATCCAAGAAGCTCGATGCGTTTTGTTGCCCGAAAAGTTATCCGCGCTCGGTCTATCTATCGCTATCAAGTCCAAAACCTTTGTTCTCAGGTGCTGAAGCTGTTTCAAAGATTTGTCCGCCAACTGCTTGTCAATGTTGCAGCACAATTCCAACACATCAAGAAATGTTAGTTCGTCATATTCAGCAAAATCAATTTCTTCGATCGAGCGGTTCCTTGGGCGATCAACACCGGGAAATGTTTCCAGCAGTTGCAGCAGCGGGGGAAGGACGCCGCCAATGGCATCAATCCAGTTTTGCCGGGAGCGCTTATCGCCCACTGGGAGCGTGTCGAACTGGTATCCGATCGCCTTTAATTCCTTAAAAGTCTTAGCCTGTAGCTCTTCTAAAGTGTACATAAGGGGAAAAAGGGCTTGCGAGAACAAACCCAGACACATTACAAGGTATGCAGTGCAGTCTCTTAATTAAGACCTTAATAGGTATGATATACTCTTAATTAATACAATGTCAACATCTTAATTAAGATTCTGTTATTTTGGGATAGAAGTTATGACCGAAACCTATGCGGAAAGCGAAACAGAAGCCTCACGGGGAAACGAAAAGTCCCAAGAGCTACGGACTAACACCGACAGCAATCAAAATGCTCGACGACCTAGCGAAGGAATTGGGAATCAGTGCCTCGCATCTGATCGAGAAAATCGCACGGAGGGAATTGGCGTTGCAAGCGCCATTGGGGGAATCCTTGACCAACTCATAAACGATGCTGAGAAACAATTGGTCAGATCCAGAGAGTGCATCGTCTGGTACAGGGAGGAAGCAAAAGAATACGAACAGAAGCTCAACAATTTACGCAAGTTGAAAGAGTTGCAGCAGCAAACAGCAGCAGAACCATCCAACAGCGACGGCGAAAACCTCGCAGAATAATCCGCTATAAAAACCAGCATCCGTGTGGAGTGCTGGTTTTGCGTTACTAATAAATAACAACTAATGACTCAAGAGCGATCGCACATGAACAAAAAACAACTGGTGGAACTGATAGCAGCCAAAACCGACACCACCAAATTCTCTAAATGTGTTCGCCGCCAAGTAAAACAACGGCAGTTTTCCTTTTAAAACCGCTACTGGCGACACCTGCCAGGGCTAAACCCAAGCGACCCCATAACACGTATAACGGGAAAGGCACTGATACCCGAGGGCTTCTTACCGACTGGACTGGCGGAAGTGCTAAAAAAGGCGTCCAAGCCAATCAAAGTGGTGCGACAGCCGGAAGAGACCGGCATTTTTAATCAACATGCCAACCACCATGCAACAACTAGAACTGTTCGCGCAACCAACACCAACGCCGCAGTACAAAGCCGATGATTGGGTAAAAACCAAACGCAAACCGGCGATCGCAGCACACATCAAACGCGGCGAAATTTTCCAAGTCAGCGCCGTGCACCCAATCAGCGGCTGCATAAAGTTTCACAACCCACACATCAATGAATGGGATTTTTTGTATCCAGACGAAGTTAAAAGTTGCCCAACACCTACAAATGTCGAGTCTGTTGTAGAGCAAATCTCAGAAATAACTGTCGAGTCTGTTGTAGAGCAAATCTCAGAGGTAACTGTCGAGTCTGTTGTAGAGCAAATATCAGAGGTAACTGTCGAGTCTGTTGTAGAGCAAATCCCAGAAATAACTGTCGAGTCTGTTGTAGAGCAAATCTCAGAGATAACTGTCGAGTCTGTTGTAGAGCAAATCTCAGAGATAACTGTCGAGTCTGTTGTAGAGCAAATCCCAGAAATAACTGTCGAGTCTGTTGTAGAGCAAATCCCAGAAATAACTGTCGAGTCTGTTGTAGAGCAAATCTCAGAAGTAACTGTCGAGTCTGTTGTAAAGCAAATCTCAGAAGTAACTGTCGAGTCTGTTGTAGAGCAAATATCAAAAATAACTGTCGAGTCTGTTGTAGAGCCAAAAAACTACTGGAATTCAGACGGATATAGCAGTAACGGCTTCTTAGAATCACACTACAAAATCCGCGTTGGCGGCAAACAGCGATCTATCAACTGCCCCGAAATGGGCTGCACGGGCCCTTACAGCAGCTACAGGTGGAGAGAAGACAAAAAACAGCGAGCGAAGTACGTCCCCAACAATAAATGTCCGGCAGTCCGCCGAGCGCTAAAAATGGGGCAACCAACGGATGAAATCTTAAAAATAATTTCAGAGCAATAAACCACGTACTACCCAACGCAACTGGCGACCGCTACGCTAAAATCTGGCATCACTGCGATCGCCCAAAGATTATCAGCTCACCAAAAATCTATGCAGGGCGATCTCAGCGCTACTCAGATTTTCCGCCAGTTGCTCAAATTTTAGGTTTAAAAATTTTAAATTCAAAATTGTAGCATTAGTTGTTACTTTTTAGGGTTATACCGGGTATTACTCACCCCGGTTGCCTGCGGCGCCTTAAATCTAAAATGCGCGGCCGGGGGGAAAGGCCACAATAGCTAACCCCCCGGCCCACGTTTTGATTCTCCTTCTTCCTCATATTTAATAAATGACATTAATTGTCTTACATACATTAGCTGTCTTACAGTTATCTTACAGTTGTCTAGCAATTGTCTAGCAGTTGTCTAGTAATTGTTTTACGATCGCTATCTAAAGCAAGACGAACTAAATAAACAACAAAAGGATCAAGAGCCAAAACATAAGCAGCAATACGACAAGGATATCTTTGCGTATAAAGAATTTTTAAAGCCAATTTATAATCATCATCAAATAATTGAAAATTAGGAATATCCTCAACATCACGACCCCGATGGTAAAGACTGTTAAGAAATTCAGAATTAGCAATAAGTTTTTTAAAACAAATTAATTCAATATCCATAATAAACACTCTTATTAATTGTCTACGGTTTGTCTACAGTAATTTTAACTATCAAAAACGACTGTAATTGCCCAAGTTAAT
>JANYGO010000330.1 GCA_025362325.1 Cyanobacteriota bacterium
TGAAGATGAGAGGGGCGATCGATCATTTCGATTCATACTGGTTTTTTTGTTAAAAACAGTTGATCCCTCTTTTTCTCTTTAATCCAGTCTGGGTCAGCTTTTATCCCGATCTTGACTGACTTTTGTCAGTCAACCAGGTTAGCAACCGTCCTTTTTTGGGATTTCCAACTTGTACAATGGAAGAGCAAAAAAGTACAGGCCAAGGTTTAGCCGCAATAGGTTAAAGTCTTAAAAAACCTGTATTTGGTATGGGACACTCAGAATGGCCGGAATGACACTTGACCAACTGCGAGTTTTTCTAGCTGTCGCACAACACCTGCACTTCAGCCGCGCGGCGGAAGAACTTTACATCACTCAACCCGCTGTCAGCGCGGCAATTCAAAGCTTAGAGGAGCAATACGGAGTGAAACTGTTTCACCGCATCGGCCGCCGCATCGAAATCACAGAAGCCGGGAAGTTGCTGCAAATTGAAACGCAGAAAATTATCGATCATGTTGCTTTGACGGAGAGAGGTTTGCGGGAGTTGAACGACTTGCAGCGGGGCGATTTAAACTTGGGTTGCAGTCTGACAATTGGCAATTATTGGCTGCCGGACAAAATTAGCCATTTCAAACAGAAATATCCCGGTATTTGCGTGAATTGTACTCTGGCAAATGCCGAAGAAATCTGTGCCGGCATGGCGACGGGAATATTTGATTTAGGTTTGGTGACGGGAGACATCAAAACTTCGCTTAAGAACACTCTGGAGGAAGAAGTTGTCGGTAGCGAACGCTTGCTGATTGTAGTTGGCAAATCTCACCCTTGGTTTGAGCGTAAAGGAATAAATTTAACGGAAATTGCCGAAACAGATTGGGTAATGCGAGAACCCGGTTCTGGAGTTCAGCAAATGTTGGAACAAGCTTTGCAAAGTTGGGGAATTAATCCTAATGAATTAAATGTAAGTTTAGTTTTTACCAGCAGCGAAATGGTCAAAGCAGTGGTGGAAAGCGGCACAGGTGCAGCGGCTATTCCTGAGTTGATGGTAAACAAAGAATTGCAGCTATCTACACTGCGATCGATTAAAATTATAGATAGCCAACCAAGTTCAAATGTATCTTTTGAAATTATCAAACCCGTTTTGAAACTGAAACACCGACAGCGTTTTCAAACTGGAATTACTAAAGCATTTGAACTGATATTAACTGAAGTTTTTGGCAATGGGTAATTGGTAATTTGTAGCTATTTGGCAGCATTCATAAAATATACAACCCAATACGGTTTAGTTAAGGCTGATCCCCCCTAACCCCCCTTAAAAAAGGGGGAACAAGAGAGTTCTTAAAGTCCCCCGACCTAAGGGGGATTTAGGGGGATCTCCGGGGGATAAACAGTTTTAACTGAACGGTATTGACCTACAACTTACTAATTGCCATTACTCATTTTGTAGAATTATCGATCGACCAATTTCCTCAAGTCCAATAAATTTTTACTGCCATCACCAACAATCAGCGGCAATTTCCCGTTCCATTTTTCTATAGCTTGCCTTTCCAACAGTTCGGGAGTCAAATTGTCCCGCAGCAATCTTTGTACTTCCGCTTCTCCTTTAGCTAAATTCACCTTAGCCTCCGCCTCTTTTACTGCCTTCAGCGCTAAAAACTCCCCTCTTTTTGCTTCCTGTTCGGCAATTTGTTTCGCCTCCACCGCATCGCTAAACCGCTCAGAAAAGTGAACGTGTACTAAAGAGAGATCATCAACGGCAATGTGGTATGCAACCAGCCTCAAGGTCAAAGAATCATCAACTCCGGCTTTAACTTCTCCCCGTTTAGTAATAATTTCTTCAGCCGTATATTTTGCCATGACTGCTTTTAATACTTCTTCAACTGCCGGATCGATAATGCGAGCAACCACTGCTTTTTCGTCACCTATTTGTTGGAAAATAGCATTTGCTTCTTCTGGGATAATGTGCCAGTTGAGGGCTACATCTGCGAAAACATCTTGCAAATCTTTTGAGGAAGCTTCAGCGGAGATTTCCTGTTTTTGCACTCGCACGCTCAATTTTTGCACGGTGTGAACTATGGGGACAATTACGTGCAGTCCTTCTCCGAGGATTTGTTCTTGCACTTTACCAAACTGCATCATCACGCCCCGTTCTCCAGCGTTGACGATCGCAAAAAAATTGGACATAATAGCTAAACACACGATCGCTATAGTTAGTTGAACAGCTATGTAAACATCCTTATTTTTTTTCTTGCTTGATTTGAGTGAGTCAACGTTACTGCTGGATTCTAAAACCATATTCCACCCCCATCGCACTTAATTATAGGACAAAGATTGACGGCACCGATTTTCTATTTGCCTGCCACCAGCAACTGTTCAAAATCCGCGGCAGGCAAAGCAGGGCTGAACAAATATCCTTGCATTGTATCGCACTCGTAGCGCCAAAGAAAATCTTTTTCTGCTTCCGTTTCTACTCCTTCGGCAATGACCTCAAGACACAGACTGTGCGCCATTTCAATAATCGCTTTCACAATCGCTGCATTTTTGCAACCGTCGGTGATATTGCTGATAAAACAGCGGTCGATTTTTAACACGTCGAAGGGGTATTGCGTCAGATAGCTTAAAGAAGAATACCCAGTGCCGAAATCGTCAATAGATATAGAAACTCCTAAATTTTTCAATTGTTGCAAAGTAGCGATCGCACTTTCGGCATCCTCAACCATCAAACTTTCTGTCAGCTCTAATTCCAAACTGCTCGGTGACAAACCAATCTCTGCTAAAATTTGGGCAACTCTGCTGCTGAGATTCGGTTGGTGAAATTGCCGCGGCGACAGATTCACCGCTACCTGCTGCAAGGAAAAACCAGCATTTTGCCAAACCTGCATTTGCCTGCAAGCTGTCTGCAAAACCCACTCGCCTAATTGTACAATAAAGCCTGTTTCTTCGGCAGCAGGAATAAATTCGGCGGGCGAAATCAGCCCTTTTTCTGGATGCAGCCAGCGCACTAAAGCTTCTGCGCTCATAATTTTACCGCTCTGGACATTGACCTGCGGCTGATAGTAAACTTGGAATTCTTCTCGTTTCAGGGCGTCGCACAAAGTTGTTTTGAGCTGTTCTAATTTGTCGGCGGCTTCAAGAAGCAATTCGCTGCGAAGCGATCGCAAATTACTCTGCTGTTGGGCCAAAGCTGCTTGTTTTTTCAAGCGGCTCGATATCGCCCCCACAAGTTCAGCTTTAGTAAAAGGTTTAGTCAGGTAATCATCAGCTCCCAATTCCATACCTTGCCGCACTTCAGAGCGATCGGCTTTACCGGTGAGAAAAACAAAAGGTACTGTAGCAGTAATAGGATGCGATCGCAAGGCCGCCAGCACCCCATACCCGTCAAGTTGCGGCATCATCACGTCGCAAACAATCACGTCGGGAAGATTTGACACTGCCGCATTTAAACCCTGCGCTCCATTGGATGCACCCGTTACGTCGAAACCTTCAGCTTTGAGGAGTTTGAGAATATTCTCCCGAATTACTCGATCGTCCTCAATCACTAGAATCTTTTTCATATGTCATTCCCTGCAAGCGGTATAATTGAGCGACGTTGCTGAACGCGATCGGCGTGGCCATCACTGAAAATGCCCAGCTCGATCGGCCGGGCAGCGGAATATTTTCCGACAAAAATAGCAGACGCCCCTGAAAAACGCTAATTTTTCAAGGACAACTAGATTAATGTTTCTCTGCTTACTCAGTGTCGTCCGTATTATTACGAGGTTAATTAAGAAATCTCTCAACTAATTCTAGGCGATCGACAGTTAGCAGCGCCCTGAATAACTGGTAAACTGGTTGTGCCGCTCGATCGATCGTCTGCAAACAATCTCAACCTATTTATACCAGTTGCCAAAAACAATGCAACTGTAAGTAAGTTTCAAACCCTTGCGGAGTCAGTCTTTGCTCATTCTTGAGTGTAAAACCTAAAATCTCACATCTAAAATCTCAAATGGCATTACCTAGTGGATTCCCTGAGCCCGCACAAATTGGCGTCATAGAAGTTAAGCAATATCCTCAGTACCGCGCTGTCACCTACACCCACGCAGGCGATTTGCGACAAGCAACAGGAATTGCTTTCAATCCCTTATTTCAACACATCAGCAACAACCAAATTGCGATGACAACGCCAGTAGAAGCGCGCTACACCGCAACTTCCGAGCAAATCGATGCAGTTCCTGTCGCAGAAGTTTCCTTCCTCTACCCCGCACCAAATATCGCCCCTAGCAGCGTTAACTCTGCTGTGGAAGTCACGGATACTTCGCCGATGACAGTTGTCAGCATCGGCGTGGGCGGGGCATACACTTGGGAAAGTTACGAAAATAACCTCTCCCAACTCAAAGATTGGCTCCAAAAACATCCCGAATACGAAATAATCGGGGCGCCGCGCCGCTTTTTTTACAACTCCCCAATGACGCCGGAAGCAACTAAAATCAGCGAGGTACAAATTCCGATCCAACGCCGCTGACGTGAACAACCAATTCGCGAATGTTGCCCCGCTGGCGGTGTTCCCACAGGTAAATTCCCTGCCAAGTTCCTAACAACAACCTACCGCGCGCGATCGGGATTTGTTCGGAAGTATGAGTCAGCGCAGTGCGAATGTGCGCCGGCATATCGTCGGGGCCTTCCGCATCGTGAATGTAACTCGCGCCCTCCGGTACAAGTTTAGCCAAAAAGTTAGCTAAATCCTTAAGTACATCCGGGTCAGCATTTTCTTGAATCACCAAGCTAGCAGAAGTGTGGCGCAAAAACAAGCTACAAAGTCCGGTTTCAATACCCGAATTCGCCACCGCATCTTCTATCTTAGGAGTGATGTTGCACAGAGACTTCCCTGTAGTTTGAATCTTGAGTATTTGCTGATGATGAATCATATCATCTCCGGTAAAATAACCATTATAAGGTTCGTAGTGAGGACTGAAGTCCTCTCTTTTTTGAGGACTGAAGTCCTCACTACAAACATCTAATATTTTAAACATTCAATCAGACTGTTTGCAAAACTATTGAATCACCGTCATCCTAATCGCCCTCTTTAAAATAGTCTACAACAGCTTGGGCGATCGCCTCCGTACCATTTTTATCCAACTTATCCGACAAAAGCGGCGGATGTAGCGGTTGTCGCAAAAACCCCCAATCCCCCTCAAAAAACTCCACCGCCGTCACAATTTGATGTTGCGCATAATTTTTCAGCCATTCCAACAACACCGCAGCTTCGGCAAAACCATCTCTCATGATAGAAACAACAGGTATTTCCCAGCGCAAAGCTTCCGAAAAAGTGCTGTATCCCGGTTTAGAAACCAAGCGCCCGCAGACAGGCATCATATCGACCGGACGCGGTAAAATCGGGAAAGATGTTGCAAACTCCTGATTTTTGACTTTAATCAAATTCGGCAAATCGGGAGCTCCTGCATCAAAAGTAATAAATTGCCAGTCTCTAAATAGCTGTAGATTTTGATAAGGAATTGCCTCTAAACCAAGCCCACCGAAAGTCAGCAACACAGTTTTTTCTAGCGGTGATTCGATACCGAATACTTCCCTAATTTTATCATTACTATAACGAGGATTTCCACCAGTCAAGCCAACATCTTGAATATTTGCGAAAGCAGCCATCGGTTCGTGTAAAGGCAGACGAAAAAGCCGATCGCACTTTCCGAAACATTCACCAATCCAATCAGCCATTTCCGTAAACTCCCCGCCCCAATCTCGATAGATAAAATCCCATCCGAAATTGCTCATCATCCAGCAAGGAACCCCAGCCGATGCCGCCATTCGCGCAGCCAAAGGAGGAATATCTGCCAACACCAAACCCACCCGATTTTGCTTGATAAAATTTACTTCGCCCGCAATTATCGAATTTTGGTTTTTCCGAATTTCCCGCAATTTTTCCAGCGTCGCCTCTTTATCCATATGCAAACTATCAGCTTGCACGACACCCACATCAAAAGCGCGGGGACGGAGGATAAAATCGCCAGTAATGTAACATTCTAGCAGCCAGCGAGGTGCAGTTGTGGTGATAATTAGTAAAATATCTGGATTTAATTCTTGAATTTTTGCAGCTACGGAGGAAACTCGGACAGCATGACCGAATCCATGATTTGTGATGGCAATATATAATGTTGGTCTAGACATTGATAATGGGGAATTGGGAATTGGGAATTGGGCATCGGGCATCGGGAATTGGGCATTGGCCCGCGCAGGGCATTGGCCAAACAGGGAATTGGTAATTGGCCCGCGCAGGGCATTGGTAATTGGAAAACAACACGGAAAAACGAAGTACAATCACTACTGTAAACTGCCAACTAACAACTGCCAACTGCCTACTGCCAACTGCCAACTGCCTACTGACTACTGACTACTGACTACTGACTAATGACTAATAACTCCATCAATAATTTCGGCTGCCATATCTTGCAAGGATACCACTCGATCGGCAAAACCAGAATTAACAACACTTCCCGGCATCCCCCAGACAACGCTGCTGAGATCATCTTGAACAATAATCTTACCCCCAGCCTCCCGAATATTCTGACAACCCAGCAGCCCATCTTGCCCCATTCCAGTCAGCACCACACCCAAAACCCCAGCCCCATAAATCTTAGCAGTCGATCGAAACAGCACATCCACCGCAGGGCGACAAGAATTTTCTCGCGCCTCTTGATGCGTGCGAATTCGCGCGCCAACACCCTGTTTTTCCAGCACCATATGGTAATCACCGGGCGCAATCCAAACCACTCCCGGCTCAACAATACCTCCCGTCACAGCTTCCTCCACTCTAATCTTGCACTTTTCGGCAGGGGGAACGCATCTTATTGAACACTGTTCACCAGTGGTGAGTATATTTTGAGATAAATTCACCATTCTTAGAAGCTACAGACACGCTTTGTAATGACTTTTTAGAGAAAATAGGAACTGATTAATGGTGGTTTTTACTTGGTGCTAATTTTGAGACAATAAAAAGGTTACAACCACTGTTTACAAGTTGTATAATAGTTAGTAATGAGTTATTTCTGAGAAGTTAGTTAACTGCAACACCGAGGATCTTAGTCAAATAGTCATCATCCCACCCGGCTCGAAGTCGCTTATTTTTTGCTCCCGTCTTTGAGGTTTTTTCTTTATTTAAAATATTGAACCAGATGTGTCTAAGAATAGCAAAGTTTTGCGGAGCATTATCTTTTCTAATCCGACAATCATCTTCGCGAAACCCCAGATCTAATACCCAATGTAAAGAATTTTCAATCCCCCAATGGCTGCGGACTGATTCACCAAGCTTTTGACCATTATTTGGTAAAATACTAATGTAATAACGAGTTTCAAGAGTTGTTTTTCCCTTCAGTATTCGCACGGATTCTATCATGCCTATACTGTGAAGTTTCTCCCATTGATTGTCGGGGTCAATCAGCTCTTTGATTTCACTTAACATTAAGTGATGTCGTATTTCTGGGCGACCGTGATTGTTCTCTTTGTTGGGCGAATAAGCTGTATGTGTAAATCCCGAAAATCCTTGTCTAATTGCTTGTTAAAACAACTCTTCTACTCTGGCATACAGGGATGGCTGGGTCTTTTTTCAGGTGATCACGTAGTCTCCTCCTTGTTCGACAATTGACTTAACAATTGACCTCTGGCAGCCCATCGTATCAATCGTGACAATGCTTCCGTTTAATTCTAATACTTTGAGTAAAGCCGGAATAGCTGTGATTTCAGTGGAGTTTTTATCAACTTTAACTTTTCCTAAAACTAATCTGTGAGTGGTTGCCCAAGCACTGACCATATGAATTGCTTTTTGCTCTCCTCCCCGATCGTAAGAATGGCGAAGAGTTTTGCCATCAATTGCGATTACCTCTCCTGGATTGAAGCAACTAATAGATTGAATCCAACTCAAAAAACATTTCTGAAATTGCTCCGGTTTGAGACGAGAAAATACTCTAGCAATTGTGTCATGGGTCGGTCTGCCATTCGGCAATTATAAAATCTTCTTTAACCATTCGTATTTAGAGCGACCGTAACTTTCGATATCCACCCATGTATTAGCACCGCAAATCACGGCACAAATTGAGATAGTAATAATATCAATTAATTGATGGCGTCTCCTCCGCTCAATTCTTGGATATTCTAAATCGAAAAAATGGTCAGCAATTGTGATCTTAGGTTTGAGTTTCATAAGAACGAACCCTGATTAAATATTTTGTAGGTACTCAATAATTATTCTCCAAGATACCATATTCTGTTAATATAAAATTTAGATGCGTTCGCCCTGTTCTTCCTTCTTCCTTCTTCCTTCTTCCTTCTTCCTTCAACATCCCAATAACCATGCCAATAACTATTGCAGATTTTGATTACATCCGCAAACTCGTGTACGATCGCACAGGTGTATCCCTCTCCGAAGAAAAAATGTACCTCGTTGAATCGCGTTTGGGGATGGTAGCTAAAGCAGCCGGAGCAAATTCCGTCAGCGGGTTAGTTGCAGAGTTAAAACAAATCAAACAACAGCGTTTTAACCCGCTTTACGAATCGACTGTGGAAGCAATGATGACAAACGAGACATTTTTTTTCCGAGATGTAAACCCTTTCGAGATGTTAAAAACATGGACATTATTTTTATGCGAAATGTCTTAATATATTTCGATGTTCAGACAAAACAATCAATTTTAGCGAGAGTGCGGCGGGTGTTGCGGCCTGACGGCTATTTATTTGTAGGGGGAGGAGAAACAACTGTAAATCTTGACCCTGCTTTTAAGCTGGTGCAATTTGAAAAAGGTATATGTTACCAATTAATTTGATGTCCAGTAGAGCGACTCTAATAAAATAGGTTCGTAGTGAGGACTTCAGTCCTTTCTTCATAAATATTGAGGGATTAAGAAGGACTAAACTCCTCACTACAAACCTCAATTTTTAGAGGTTATCAGTCAGGAATTAAGTTTTTTTTTGGAAGATTTTTGAGGGATTAAGAAGGACTAAAGTCCTCACTACAAACCTCACTTTTTACAGGTTCGTAGTCAGGACTTCAGTCCTCTCTTTGGGCCGCGCCCTCAGACCAAACAGGCAATTGATTAATTTTATCCAGCGTAATATCTACATACTTTTGACCGTTCCCCGCGAGATTTTCCCCAAAATATCCATCATCGCCGTCATGTTTGTGAGGGCCGCTGACAGCTTCTGCGTAGCGTCCTTGTAAACGAGCTTGATTGAACGGGGAAGTCGCGAACCAGTACCAGCGAGTCGGAAAAACTATGCCGCCAATATCCTCAATTGAATCGCGAGTGCCGCGCAAATGGAAAACGCGATCGGCTTCTGCAAAACCATTTTCTCCCGAAAACACGCCCCCAACTGAAACCACAGTAATTTCTGCTTTCAGCCATTCTTTAAGATAGGGAGTAGCACCCAAAGCAACTTGTGCGCCGCCGCTAGTGCCAATTAAAATAACTTGCAAAGGTTTTTGAGGCTTAGCTGAAATCGGAGATTTAGCATTCATGCGATCGATAATTGCATGAGCAATTCCCTGATTGTATGCAAAACCGTAGCGGTAATCTAGAGAAATTGCAAACCTCCAGAGATTGCGAATTTTGATGAAGATATTCGCCGCAATCGGCCCGCTTTTTGCGTGTTCTGCAAACCGCCAAAAAGGAGCTAGCAACCGCTCTCCTCCCAAACTTTTGTTAGAAGCTGAATAAGGAAAAATATCGCCCACTGCTACGCACTGCGGGTGACTTGCAACTAAACGCTTGAGAAAAAAGGCTTCTCCCGGTGTTAATTCGTCTCCCGAAAAATCGCCAACTCCCGGTAAAAAGATGATATAACAATTGTGCGGCGAAGATTGGCGCGCTTCTAAATTGCTGTTGTTTGAGGGCAATATCTCCGGCGGATTTTTCTTGATACCCAAAGTTTCGGCACTTTGACCGAGCCACCAGATCACAGTTCCCACCGGCGAAAGAATGCCCCAAAGTATCAGGATGAGGCCTGCGACGAGCAACAACTTTAAAGTTTCTCCGCGCAGCCACGCCAGTATCCGCAAAATCAATTTTAGCATTTAATAAAATCTGGTAGAATGCGATTAATTACCTAATTACCTAAAAATATTTCGGTGATTCTGCTGTAGTAGAGCTTATTTTATCTGAGTTGTCAACTATCTTGAGGAGCAGGAGTTTAACGTGAAGGGAGAAGATTCAATTGCAGGTTTGCGGGCAACGCTTTGGAATGCACTTTCTTTAAACGCCAATTTTTACGAGAAAACTCCTTACACTCGCAGAACTAAGCGGATAGCTTTAACAATTGTAATTTTAGCAGCAGTGTCCCGCGTTTTGGGCAGTGCCGTCATTTTGTTAATCAATCGAACAGAGCCATCAGTGTTTTTTTTAGCACTTTGGATAGAGGGTTTGGCAGTGGCGGGGGGTTATTATTTTTGGACTTTCACTATCTTTAAAATCGGGCAGTGGCTGAAGTCGGATCACGTCGCTTATGGGGAGTTGCTGGTGCCGATCGGATTTGCCTACGCTCCCCAAGTGCTGAATTTCTTAACGTTAATTCCCTTGCTGGGAGAAGGAATAGAGCGGATCTTGGCGGTGTGGAGTTTGCTAGCTGTAATTGTGGCGGTTCGCCAAGGTTTGGATATTGAAAATCGCTGGGCGGTGTTAATTGGTTTTGTGGGTTGGCCGCTGATTCAAATTGCGATCGGCTTTGTGAAAGTAATTGAACAGTTGCTTTCACGATGGCTTTAAAAGTAGCAACTTGTAATAGTTAAAAAGGCAAACGCTCCCAAAAAGTACATTTTTTAAGTTTTCATGATTTCTCCGGCAAGTATGTGAGCCAGAGGTGAAGATAGAGCTATGGTGCGTGACTATTGAGGCATTGTGCACGCTCGCATCTCGTTTTTGGAGGGTTCGCGGAAAGCTCGCTATCTTACAGCGTATTCCAGGTTTATGAAGTACATTGGGCAGCCGTTAGAACCAGCGAAATACCCTTCTCCGTTGTCGGTTTAGATCGCCCTACTATCCACGGCGATTTACCCGCGATCGCGAAAAGTTATAATCATGTGATCATTGACGGACCGCCACGAGTCTCAGACCTAGCTCGTTCTGCGATCATGGCCTCCAATCTGGTACTCATCCCCGTTCAACCTTCTGCCTACGATGTTTGGGCAACAGAGAAAGTTATTAGCCTGATCCAAGAAGCTTCTGTCTATAAAAATTGGCTGAAGTCAGTATTTTTAATTAATCGTAGAATAGTCAATACATCCATTGCTAAGGATGTAGTAGAAGCCCTTTCTGGCTATAAAATTCCCGTTTTAAAATCAGCCATTTGTCAGCGAGTTGCCTTTGCAGAATCCGCAGGCATTGGCTGTACTGTATTGGAAACAGAGCCTAAAGGACTAGCTGCCACTGAAATCAAATTGCTAGTAGAAGAATTGCTCAATTTAGAGCTTTAATAATAAGCCCTATCCAGAAATTAGAGGGGGACTCCAACATCCTAAAACTTTGAATTGATTTTAGGCTTAAATAATTATTTCCCATAAATAAATTAATACAAAAAGCTGAAGTTACATCACCTCAGCTTTCACATAAACTAGATTTTTAAGCCACTTAACAGCTTAACCTTTAGTTAATGACTATCTCAGGATTGGCACAAAAGTCAAATTTCACCGCCTCTGACATAGTGCCGTCCACAAACCCTACTTTTAACCACTGGCTGCAATCTTCGCCAGCGACATTACCCCAAATTAACTCTCCGTCACGATGAGGAGGAATGTTACTTTCGATATGAAAGGGCACCCAACTCTCCCCGTCTTGAGCTACCAACACTTTGCTAATAGCTACGTCTGTCTTATTTTCAATTGTAAATTTGTAGTCCTCTGCTTTAGTTGGGTTAGCGAGAATAGACCCTAAGCTCAGAGTTGCACCTGCGATCGCAAATGCCACTTTTAAAAATTTCGGAGTAGTCATAATCTGTTTTTCCCTTGTATTGAGATGATTGGTCGTAAATTCTAGGATTCTAAACTCTAGCTTAACACAAAAATTTTCTGAATGCAATCGTTTGATTTTTCAATTTATTCAAATTTGGTCAGTATATTATTTCCTGTGACAAAAACAGGTTTCTTTATAGAAACCGGCGTGGATGGGTTGCAATCGCTTAGCAATTTCTCTTAAAGCGACAATGATGCCCCCATCTTAATAGTGGTTTTCGTTTAGTCGGTGTATTCGTAACTGCCGCCATTGCAAACATTGATGTTAGAGTGTATTAATTCTCCGTAACCAACACTTCCGTCATCACTGGGACCGAGACCACCTTTAAAGTCGTAGAGACAGTCTTCGCGACCATCCTTGATCGTAATGGTCGTCGATTGTCCGGGCGCGAGTACCCCTGTTCCCAAAATATCGTCCTCCCAGTCCTCTACATGAGGAGGGGAAGCATAAAACCTTACTAGACTGCGGCTGCTGTTGTTAATAAGAGTAAAGGAAACAGATTCAGCTAGGGCACTCTGGATACTAAATGAAATAATTGGAAGCGATAGGGCTGCTGCTAGGATGCCGCGATGGAAAGATTTTACCAACAGTATGCACTTGTTCATTGAAAGTTAATATTTTTTGTGTGTTAATCTTTAATATAGCATATAACTTTTACTAAGTATGTGAACCTATATAAAGTTACAATCCAAAATTCTCAAAGCCTTTTGGGGCAAAAATTTCAGCTTTTCGGTTGTTTACTTTATTTATGCCGGATTACTTACATCAACATTTGATTTACGAAATTTTTTAAGGGAGTCGGGAGGTAAACGCAGT
The DNA here is from genome assembly GCA_025362325.1 of Cyanobacteriota bacterium. Classification (GTDB taxonomy): domain Bacteria; phylum Cyanobacteriota; class Cyanobacteriia; order Cyanobacteriales; family Microcoleaceae; genus Microcoleus. The sequence continues at coordinate 12,777 of JANYGO010000330.1, forward strand.
GGCAGATATCCGCAATCTCATAAGCCAACTGGCTGCACAGGAAACACACTTGTGCGACACTAAGTTTCTCGCGCCTTGTACGCGCGGGGGGCGGGTGCGGACAAGGGTAGCTGGAATGGTTTGTACTTTCAAACCAAAGCCCCGAAACTTTGAAGGTTGGGGTATTTTTCAGCCAGTTAATGAAAAGATTGGTGAGGTGGTGGAAGAACCAAGTTTGCCACAACTGACAGAGTATTTGCAACTGCTGGTGCCAATTCGCTTGCAATTGGTTGGCGCTTTGCAGGGTCAAACTTGGTTGGCTTATCCTGTTAATGAATCCGATGCTAAACAGCGCTTTGGTGTTGCTAAACCTCTACCTGTGCATTTAGTAAATGATGGAGCTATTTTTGAACAAATTATTGCTAGATGGGATGGTCAATCTTGGTGGTTTGAGGATATCGATCGCCGTGCCGATCCGCTGCCATCAGAGGAATTGAGAACAGCTTTAAAAAAGGTGATTTCTCCTCAAGAAATCCGCTTTAAAGGGATGACACCGGAGATGCGTACTGTCTACGAGTTGGTGGCACAGCAGACGGAGGAGTTTAGTGAAAAGTTTCAGCAAAGGCGGGATGAAAGTCGCTTTGCCGGAGGCGTTACAAATGGGTGGCGGCGAGTTGCGGGAGTTTCGCGATCGCGATGATTATTGGCTGATCGAGTGGACGGCGGGAAATGGCGATCGCCATACGAGTGCGATCGCCAAAAACGATCTCACAGTTGTCAGTGCCGGCATCTGTCTTAGCGGACTAGACAGAAACTTCGATTTACAATCATTAGTGGGAGTAGTCGAAGCTAGATAAGTCAGGATTTAGCAACTAGCAATTAGCAATTAGCCATTATGTCTATCTTTTTTCACGAGCAACTTTACCGCAGTCCCGCAACTATGGCGCAGTTGAAAAATTTGCCTGTAACAGTGTGCGGTGCTGGCGCTTTAGGTGCGAATATTACAGAAAATTTGGCGCGTTCTGGGTTTGAAAATTTAAAGGTTATCGATCGCGATCGCATTGAGGAGCGCAACTTATCCACTCAACCTTATTATCGCTCAGATGTCGGCGCATTCAAAGCAAAAATTCTCGCTAATAACCTATACCGCGCTTTGGGAGTTAAAGTTGATCCACAGTCAAAAGAACTAACAGCGACGAATGCGGCTCAGCTACTTGCCAACAGCGGACTAATAGTGGATACTTTTGATAATAGCTTAGGGTGGCAAGCGGTTAAAGATTGGTGTGCTACTACATCAATACCCTGTCTCCACGTTGGTTTAGCTGCTGATTATGCGGAAGTAATTTGGAATCAGCACTATCGCGTTCCTTCACCTGCAAATGATGACATTTGCGATTATCCGCTAGCGAGAAACTTGGTAATGCTAACAGTAGCAGTTGCTTGTAAAGTTATTATTAATTTTGCCGCAGCTAAACAGCAGCAGAGTTTTACGGTAACGTTGGGAGACTTTGCAATTAAGCCATTTATACAGTAAACTATGAAGTTAGTTACCTAATGTATTAACTGGCGATTTGCATTTTTTGCAAACTGAGGTTAATCGTCAAGCCAAATGTGCGATCGGCAGAGGATACTTGACAAACGGCGACTACAGACCGCACGCTAGTTAAAGGTTTGGCTGCCAGTCCCGGCGTTTGGCCTCCAGCACGGATGCGATCGCCACCCTCGGTAATTTGCTCCGCCGCCTTCGCCTGCTCAACCCTATAAGTTTTCCGGCGTTGCTGAACTATGGTATGATGAAGTTGTCCTCTGAGCGTCAAAAATAACACATATTTTAAAAAAAAATATTATGCAATGCCCTGAATGCAATTCAACTCATATCAATAAGAATGGTCACACAAAAAGCAAACAAAATTATATTTGTGTCCAAGGCAAAAGACAATTTATAGATGATTATAAACTTCACAGAGGATATCCAGAAGAAGTTAAACGTGAATGTCTAAAAATGTATGTTAATGGCATGGTTTTCGAGCAATTGAAAGAGTCAAGAATGTACATCATACTACAATCATTAATTGGGTAAAATAAGCCGAAAAACTCTTGCCAAATTTTTACGAACCAGAAACAAATCCCGAAGTGGGAGAATTAGATGAATTACAAACATTTGTGGGTTCAAAAAAAAACAAAACCTGGCGAGCGACGGCGGTAGACCATTTTAAGCCAGGTATTTTAGGATGGGTTTTAGGTGACCATAGCGCCAAAAGTTTTGAACCACTATGGGCTCTTGTTAGTAAATGGAAATGCTACTTTTATGTAACAGATGGCTGGAAAGTTTACCCAAATTTTATTCCAGAAGGAGACCAGATTATCAGCAAAACCTATATGACTTGCAGTTGAAGGTAAAAATACAAGACTTAGACATTATTTGGCTCGGCTTACAAGAAAAACTCTTTGTTATTCTAAGTGTGAAAAAATGCTAGGATATTCAATTAAATTACTAATTCATTATCTAAAATTTGGAGATGTTCCAATTCCATCAAAATCCTGGAAATCATTTTCGACTCCCCTCCCGTATTTTTGCTCGTATCATACCCTAATTCAGCAACGCCCGGTTTTGTTGGACGCTATCCCCGTTGAATCAGGAAGCCAGCGCTGTACCGCCTAATCGGTCAGCGTCTGGTAGTTCACATAGCGTTCCTACATTAAGTGGTGAAAATCTAGAAACCGGTTTCTCAAAGAAACCGGTTTTTTGGCAATTATTAGGTTTGGCAAATCAGTGAGAACCGCTACATTATCTATCAGTGCGGGAACATTGGTGACAAGTTAAGACTTAATTGCATTTATCAATCAGTAATATTACTCAAAAAACTGCTTGTTTAGGAGTGGAAAATTCACGATTTGAGAGAAAGTAGGTATAAATATCATGGGAGCCATGATTCCTCGACTGCCCAAATCTCAGTTTTATGCCCAAAATCCGAGTAAATGTTGAGCATAATTGCTGATTGACAAATGCTTTCTTAGCTTAACTTGTTACCAATGGTGCGGGAACAATAATAGTTGTTTGACTGGGAGCATCCCCTACATTGTAAAAGAGCGAGATGTCGTTGTTTTGTAGGGTGCGTTGCCACAATCGCTCCATGCTGTGACTCTCGCGTCCCGACTTGTCGGAAGCACCCTACAGCTACAAAAACGGGATGCTCCCTTCTTCACTTGCTCGATCTATTTACAGTCCCGCACCCTACATTTGCTATATCGAGTTATGGTGCGTGACGATTGAAACCTTGTGGATCTGCTCGAATTTATTCGCAGTCACGCACCCTACATTTGCTTTAAAACAGGATAAAATTGTCATGATTAAAAAGGCCAAAAACACAAAAAAACTGCCGGCTAAACTCCGGGTAATTTCTCCGGCAAGTATGCAAATAATAGCAATTGAAAAACACTGCCAATTTTACCATTGCGAGCCGGAGATCCCAGAAGTCCCTTAACCTGTTAAAATAAAATTGCTTAAAGTGCAAATACTCTGTGTCGCAGCGCGTCATTGCCCACAAAAGCATTCGCCGGTCGCGATCGAAGCAGTTTCGCTTGCTTTGTTTGAGAGAATGCTTGACAGGGTGGCCGTGGGAAAGTAGATTGAGGCACAGCAGATAGCATAATTATTGACGGCAACCACACCCCTACTATTCGGGTCTCCCCACTGTCCCTCCCCCCTTAGCAAGATACATTGTTAGAGAAGGAAATACACAAAAATTTACATCTATAATTTGTGTAGTGTTCCAAATCGCTCCTCACCAGCAGCGATACAACCCTCGCCAAGACAGTAGGATAGAAAAAATATGTTTGAACGCTTTACAGAACAAGCCATTAAAGCAATCATGCTAGCCCAAGAGGAAGCGCGGCGCCTCGGCCACAATTTTGTAGGCACCGAGCAAATCCTTCTGGGACTCGTCGGCGAAGGCACTGGCATCGCTGCAAAAGTATTACTGGATATGGGCCTTAACTTGAAAGAGGCGCGCAATGAAATCGAAAATATCATCGGTAGAGGTTCGGGCTTCCTGCCACCTGAGATTCCGTTTACGCCCCGCGTCAAGCGCATTTTTGAGACGGCACTGAACGAAGCGCGGCAGTTAGGTCACAATTACATCGGCACCGAACACATCCTGCTTGGCTTGATTCAAGACGATGAAGGAGTGGCGGCGAAGGTGCTGCAAAACCTGGGAATCGATCGCCAGAGAGTCCGCACCCAGGTAATTCGTGCCGTGGGAGAAGTCGCGGCGGTACCCGGAGGCAGGGGAGATAGCGGTGGCGATCGCAAAATCCCGACTTTAGAAGAATTCGGCACCAACTTAACTAAGTTAGCAGCAGCCGGCAAACTCGATCCAGTCGTGGGTCGCGAAAATGAAATCGAGCGCGTGATCCAAGTGCTGGGGCGCCGCACCAAGAACAACCCAGTGCTAGTAGGCGAACCGGGAGTCGGCAAAACAGCCCTCGCCGAAGGCCTAGCCCAGCGGATTGTTAACAGAAACGTCCCGGAAATCTTAGAAGACAAACAAGTAATCAGCCTCGATATGGGTTCGCTGATTGCTGGTACAAAATTCCGAGGCGAATTTGAGGAACGGCTGACGAAAATCATGGCCGAAATTCGCGCAGCAGGCAACATCATTCTGGTAATTGATGAAATTCATACCTTAGTCGGTGCAGGCGCGATTCAAGGCAGCATGGACGCTTCCAATATGCTCAAACCGGCTCTTGCTAGAGGCGAATTGCAGTGTGTCGGCGCAACTACCTTGGATGAATATCGCAAATACATTGAGCGCGATGCTGCTTTAGAACGTCGCTTCCAACCGATTAAAGTCGGGGAACCGAGTGTGGCTGAAACAATCGAAATATTGTACGGTTTGCGATCGGCCTACGAACAGCACCATAGACTGACAATTTCCGATGCAGCTATAGAAGCAGCAGCTACACTGTCAGACAGGTACATTAACGATCGATTTTTGCCAGACAAGGCGATCGACCTAATTGACGAAGCAGGTTCCCGCGTCCACGTCCTGAACTCGCAAACCCCGCCCGAAGTTAAAGAACTCAAAAAACAACTTCCGGCCGTCAGCAAAGAAAAAGATGCTGCTGTGCGCGAGCAAGACTTTGATAAAGCTGGTAAATTGCGCGATCGCGAATTAGAAATCGAAGCCCAAATCGCTGAAGCTACGATCAACAAAAGCCAGATCAGAATCTCTCCTATCGTCACCGAAGAAGACATCGCCCACATCGTGGCAAATTGGACGGGAGTACCTGTTAGCAAGCTGACAGAATCGGAATCGGAATTGCTGCTGCACATGGAAGACACATTGCACCAGCGCTTGATCGGTCAAGAAGAAGCTGTCAGCGCAGTTTCTCGGGCGATCCGCCGCGCGCGCGTCGGCTTGAAAAATCCGAATCGCCCGATCGCCAGTTTCATCTTTTCCGGGCCCACAGGCGTCGGCAAAACAGAACTGACAAAAGCCTTAGCAACATATTTCTTCGGTTCCGAAGAAGCAATGATTCGGTTAGATATGTCCGAGTTTATGGAACGCCACACTGTTTCTAAACTCATCGGTTCGCCTCCAGGTTACGTCGGCTACGACGAAGGCGGTCAACTAACAGAAGCAGTGCGTCGTCGTCCTTACACAGTGATCTTATTCGACGAAATCGAAAAAGCTCACCCGGATGTCTTCAACATGATGCTGCAAATCTTGGAAGACGGCCGTTTGACTGATGCCAAAGGCCGGACAGTTGACTTCAAGAATACGCTGCTGATCATGACATCAAACATCGGTTCGCGAGTAATTGAAAAAGGCGGCGGCGGGCTTGGTTTCGAGTTTGCTGAAGGTGCCGCAGACGCGCAGTACAGCCGCGTTCGCAACTTGGTAAACGAAGAATTGAAACAGTTCTTCCGTCCCGAATTTATCAACCGCTTGGATGAAATTATCGTCTTCCGCCAGTTGAACAAGGAAGAAGTCAAGCAGATTGCAGATATCCTGTTGCAGCAAGTCTTCGGCCGCTTAACCGAACAGGGTATTACTTTGTCGGTGACAGACAAGTTCAAGGACTTGTTAGTTACAGAAGGCTACAATCCCAGCTACGGTGCTCGACCTTTGCGCCGCGCCATCATGCGGTTGTTGGAAGATGTACTGGCTGAGGAAATGCTGTCTGGGAAGCTGAAAGAAGGCCAAAGTGCGATCGTTGATGTGGATGAAAACGGTCAGGTAAAGGTGTTACCCGATGGTTCATCTGAGCCGAAATTACCCGAATTCGCATTGAGCCATTAATGCAATGACACTCAGATAAATAGTGTCTGATTGAAAACCCGGTTTCTTGCAGGAACCGGGTTTTTAATTTAAAAATGCCAGTTTCTAGGGTGCGCCGCAGCGCACCTTATATCATGTCCGGTCGATTACCATAACAAAAACGGTTTGTAGTGCGGACTGAAGTCCGCACTACGAACGAATGTGATTGCGGTTAATCGATCGGATACAATATTACCCTATAAATAGCATCCGATTTTTTGGGATTAATCCTAATTAGATGAATAAACTAGGCGACACTTTAAAATATTCGCCGAGAGCCTTAGCTTGTGCTTTGCTAATTGCTCGCTTGCCATTCACAACCTCAGAAACTACGCCACTCGATCCAATGAGGTCCACTCTCGTCAGCTTGACGGGTGCCGCTGGCTTCCATGATATGTTGCAAAATCTCGTGAGGCTCGGATTTGTCGATCGGATAGTTTTCCACCTCGTAAACTTCAATTAATGTTACCAATAACTTGTATAAAGCTCTTTCTTCTGGAGTGCGGTTTTTTGCGAACGTCAGCCGCTCTGCCACTGCTAGGAGGCGATCGTATTCTTCCTCGGTTTCGATCGCCCGTGGAGCGACTTCTGCCAGCAAATTGCTATAATTAGCTCGATCAAAAGTAAGGGTCATTTTTCCATTTGTCTTTATCGTATTCAGCGAAAAAAAAATTAAAAGCTAAGTTTATTTTTGTTGATTTATACTCTCAAGTCGCGGTGCAAAAAAAATTTTACCTATTGATTTTGTTCGATTTCCGGGGTATTATTAGATAATGCGAGTGGTGACTTAAGTTTTAAAAATACCACTATCTCCATTATCTAAATAATACCTTATCAAGGTAGCCGCGTCAAGCTTTTTACCTCAAAAAAAAGGGCGAATTTTCAATATTTTATGAAATAATAATCTGTGGAACGAAGCGGATAAATTCACAAAAGCCACAGAATAAAGGAAAGAGAGCAAGAGAGGCGATCGAGATATGAGAAAGAAATGTTGAGATCGTGGGATGGGCGTCCCGCCCGTCCTAGGTATTTTTGCAATCTTGTCTATTGTAAAAAGCTTTTTTTGTATGAGTGCTGTCCCCGAAGAGCCTATTGTATAACTCGCTCTTCGGGGACAGCACTATCAAAGCAAAACTGAGATGCTCCCAAACAAAGAATGCAGCTTTAGGCAAACTCCAAACCCTAATCATCATCACTATTCATTAAAACGACTTCTATAGCAATCATCAACGTCAATCACCTGTTAAACAAAGCATATTTAACGATCGCCACCTTCGAGATTTCCAGGATTGGAGGAACTTTTAGCCCAGGGTTGGACATACCAAGAGGCCCACCCTACAACGCTCGAACTTGGTTGAGGGCGAAATACCCGGTTTCAGCGTCAGCGGGCAAAAAAATCAACTCTGCCTTGTGGCAGATAGTACGAACAGCTCAATTTTTGGGATACTAGAAACTAGCACTCAACATAGCTGAGGAACAAACGTGCTGCTATCAAAAGGCTTTGAAGTAGAAATGTATACCGGCACACCCGAAGGTGAGGTGGTCGGTCTGTCCGATCGCATAGTCGCCGATCTAGAGGGATTTGTGCGGGAGCCTGATAGTCGCAATGTGGAGTACACGACCGCCCCGCTGTGCAGCTACGATCGCCTGCTGTGCGCCTTAGTCAAGCCGCGAGTCCGGCTGCGCGAGTATCTCAAACAATTGGGCGACTACACCTTACTGCCGGGAAGTACCCTATCTCTCGGCGGGAGCGATCGATTTTACAGATCCGATCCCAACAACCCCTACCACACCTACATCGAGCAAACCTACGGCACCAAAGTCGTCACCGCCAGCATCCACATCAACATCGGCATCTCCCAACCAGAAATGCTGATGCGCGCCATCCGCATCGCCCGCGTCGAAGCACCGCTTTACCTTGCCTTGAGCGCATCTTCCCCTTTCCTCGACGGCAAAGTCACCGGCTATCATTCCACGCGCTGGGGCTTGTTTCCCAAAACTCCCGCCATCGTCCCCCTGTTTGAAAGTCACAAGCATTACATCCAGTGGACTGAAGAACAGCTAGAACTCGGTAGTATGCAAAATGTCCGCCATTTGTGGTCTGCTGTGCGACCAAATGGCGATCGTCGCCCCTACTGTCTCAACCGCCTCGAACTGAGAATTTGCGATCTCGAAGTCAATCCTCTGGCTTTGTTGGCCATCACTGCCTTGCTAGAAGCTCGCATTTGGCAGATGATGGAAGACCCCAGTTTAGACCCCTTACAACTCAGCACCTTGCCGGCGGCTACCCGCAACCAAGACTTAGTTGCTCTCACAGACGCCAACGAAATTGCTGCATCCCGGCAAAGTTTAGATGCCGAACTCACGCACTGGCAAGACGGCAGAAAGATTTTGGCACGAGATTGGATTGAGGAAATTTACCAGGAAGTCTGGCCTTTCTCCAAAAAACGCGGATTTAGCTGCTTTTTGTCGCCGCTCAAAAAGATTCTCCGGGAAGGCAACACCGCCCAGCAGTGGTTGAAGCTGCACGAGTCCGGTTTGGACACCCGCAGTATTATTCTGCAAGGGATTGATGGCATGGCTCACCAAGAATTCGAGCTCGAAGATAACTTGTGCGCCCAGTTAGTTGCCTAAACTAATATTAGTTTCGCCAAAGAACGCCACTGGCAACCAGTGCCCCAAACCCATATCTAGTCAGTCATTGCCCATTTTTCAATTCTTCAATTCTTCAATGGTATAACCGTCATTGTGATCGTGGGGGCTTTCACTAGCCCCCAGGCTATGCGTACTCAGCCAATAATCCACATAGCCTGAACTTCCCGCCAAAAAATTGAAAAGTGGCACCCTAAAACAAATCAGAATATTTAATCAATCGAACGCGAGACAGGTTATAAATAAAAGCTATAAGTTGTATCTACCTTTGGGTAGATTTAGAGATTTCCCAATAGCTGTATTTTTCGCTTTTAATTAGCTTCATGCCCCAACTTGTCTTGATTCACCCGCAAATCCCCCCGAATACTGGCAATATCGCCCGCACTTGCGCTGCCACAGGCACGGAACTTCATTTAGTCGGCCCGCTGGGCTTTGAAATTAGCGATCGCTACCTGAAACGGGCCGGCTTAGATTACTGGCCCTACGTCAATCTCCACTGTCACGAAGACTTAGCAGCTTTTCAGGCTTGTCGGCATTCTCGTGGGGGGAGAGCGATCGGATTCAGCACTGGCGGGCGATGCAGTTATGCCGAATTTCAATTTCAGCCCACCGACTGGCTGATGTTTGGCTCGGAAACTGTCGGCATTCCCCAATTCGTCTTAGATGCCTGCGACGCGACAGTTTTTATTCCCATGAGCCAGCCTGGAGTCAGGAGTTTGAACCTCTCTGTCAGCGCTGCTGTAGGTTTATTTGAGGCTAAACGACAGTTGGGCGAGCTGGGATAAATCGCGATCGACACCTACATACACATATAGATATTTAATAGCTGGAGGGGGCTGCGAAATCTACTTTTAAATATAAGAAATTTGTATCAAAGCGATGAGGATTTAGATAGCCGAAATTAATATATTTTATCGAGCCAAAAACATATTGTTATCAGCAATACCAAATTCCTCTGAAGATGATTTACCTACAAAAACACAGGATTTCAGCGATTTATGTCGTCAGGGATCACCTGCTTGTGCCTGAACGCTATTGATATCTAGTAAATATACGGTTGTAGGTTGTCCGGAATTTAGCATAGAGTCGGACAATAGGTGAGAGTCTTAGTCTGTGTGGGAACGCATATTTTATGTATTCGTTCCACCTATTGCGGTGTAAGGCTTTTGGGGTGTAATTGCAGCGGGTTTGACCGAGAATTTTAAAATTTATGACGGTTCGAGCTTGTCTAAATTAAAAAAGCAAGGTAATCTGGCCTAAGCATGATCGCTTTCAACAATCAGAATATTTTTGGTGGTTGATTTAAATTCAGCGTCATGCGATACCCTTGAGTGTTTCCAAGGACAGTTAGCGCTTCTCAGTAGGAGGTCGTTTTTTTGAAACGAACATATCCCCAAATTAAGCCTGTTCAGGCTAGTGAAATCGACAGAGACGGTTCTGCGGAACCGTCAAAACAGACAACGCTCAGCACAGGCAGAGTTCGCTCTCTCGCCACGCTCGGGCTGGCAATATCGGTAGGTGCTTCTGGCATCCTGATGCCGAGAAATGGAGACAGCGCTCGGGCGTCTGAACTCACACCGACAGCAGAATCCACCGCTGAAGTACAGCCAGTCTCGACCAACGGGCCAGCTACCTCCGCACAAGTTGACGGTTCCTGGACCGCACAGCCTGGGGTTAAGGTTCAGCAGGGGCCAACCCTTTGGGAGGTGTCTCGGGACTATGAAGTTGAACCGCAGGCACTAGCAACTGCTAACGGCATCAAACCCGATACCGTACTCCAAGTTGGCCAAGAACTCAGAATTCCGCAGGCGACTGAAGCCGCGCCACAACAGAACGCGGGCAATACTGCCGCGGTTAATCCCGAACAAAAATTAAATCTGACTGGCTCCGAGTCGTTGGATAGTGCAGGCCTGTCTGGGCAGCCAACCGCAGCGACCCCGCTGGCTACTCCGATACCGGCACCAAGTTCGATCGACAGCCCGAACGCAAACGGGGCGATCGACAGTTTGAAAAAACAGGAAAACCGCACCACAGCATCAGGTCGGCCCCTGTTGGACTCCTCGGTGGGAGCAAATTCATCTACACCTGCTGTACCGACGCTGGCATCCCCGGGATCGGCCAGTGAGACAGCAATTCCCGACCTCAGGAACACACCTGTAATTCCCAATGCCGCGGTCGGTCAAGCAGCATCGCCCGATGGAGCATTAGAGTCAATAGAACAATCTCTGGCAACACCGAGTTTGCCATCCGCTGTGGTAGTCCCCCCTGCGGGCAGTACCGCCGCCCCATCCCAGGCGCTCTACAGCGTGCGTCCGGGAGATACCTTAGATGCGATCGCCAGCAGTCACGGCGTATCCCCCAAAGAGCTGATCGCCGCCAACAAGCTCGGCAACCCCAACTTGCTGAATGTCAATCAACGGCTGAAAATTCCCCAAGTTGGCTGGAATAATTCAGCGGTGCAGGCGGCAGCATCTAATTCTGGCTCCAACTCTACATCTGTCTGGTCGGCTGCGGTTCCGGCATCTTTGAACAACAGCTCGTCTACCCCGTCCATACCCAGTGCTGGCGTTGTAGCACCCGCGCCCACAGTCGCGGTTGTCTCTCCCTTGGCGAACTTGGAAGGTCTGAACAATATTTCAGCGCCGATGGTTCCCAAAATCAACAGCATTCCGCTAACTCAAGTTTCTCAAACAATTAGCGACACCAGAAAGCTGGAGCTTCAAGGCGAACCCACATTTACAGGTGCCGTTGATACCAGCGCCCTGCCAATGCCGGCAAGTGCGACTGCTACCGCGATCGCAGCAGGAGCATACCCGCAGACGGTCAGCTACGTGTCAAATGCTGGCCCCCAAGGTTTAAATGCCGCTCCAACTAGCGCTTTACCTGAGTCGAACCAGTCGGATCTCAACCCTTATGCTGAACGGTTGAGGGCAGAAGTGCTCAGGCTGCGAGAGGAATATCGCGCCTCGCGCATTGCGCGAGGGTCTGGGGCGGTTTCCCTGGCTCCAAGTGACGGGCAAGAGACGCAATTCGCCTCGGGCAACCCGTCTGAGAATCTGCCAAGTCTCAATCCCGACCTCTACACCCCCGAGTATGCTGGGGCGGTGCAGAATGAAATCAGCAGACCGCCATCGAGAGCGTGGTCAGAGCAGGTTCAGAAGCAGCAAGAGCGTTTTGACCCGGCTCGCGCAGCGGAACTGCAACCGATTAACCTGACGCCGACAAGTGCTGCTGAGCGGCCCGTGGTAGCCACTGCTCCTTTGGGAGCCGAGGGTTACGACCCCCTGAGCAACCCGTCTTTGGGACGCATGGTTTCTCCGGAACTGCCTCCGCTATCGGGCGCTGATACTTATCTGCCGAACGGCAGCAAACAACAGTCGGCTAACGGGTTTATTTGGCCGGCTAAGGGCGTTCTCACTTCTGGCTACGGCTGGCGCTGGGGACGGATGCACAAGGGAATTGATATTGCAGGGCCGATCGGGACGCCAATTATGGCAGCATCTGACGGGGTGGTTACCTATGCACAGTGGAACGATGGCGGCTACGGCTATCTGGTGGAAATTACCCATGCAGACGGCTCAGAGACGATCTACGCCCACAACAGCCGAATTTTGGTGCAGAAGGGTCAGAAGGTCGCTCAAGGCGAACAGATTTCTGAAATGGGCAGCACCGGGTTCAGTACCGGGCCGCACGTGCATTTTGAAGTCCATCCCGCCGGACAGGGTGCTGTCAATCCGATGGCTTTTCTGCCCGATGATGCCTCCAGCGCTTCTCGGTAAGCACGGGTCGCAAGTTATGGGTTTTGACTGATTAGCAAAACTCATAACTTTCCTAGCTAGGCATTAAAAACTCTGTTGTTTGAGGCTGAGACATAGCTCGCCCTACCGTGCTAGGATAGTAAATCGTGAGGAACGTTTGGCTCAGTGGCGCAGTGGTTAGCGCAGGGGACTCATAAGCCCAAGGTCGCAGGTTCAAATCCCGCCTGAGCCATGATTTCATCCACAAAAACACGCTCTATATTTTGAGAGCGTGTTTTTGTGATTTTTATCCAAGATACTTGTAGTCGTTATGAGTATGATATATTTGTAACAGTTCGTAAAAAAGGAAACAAAATCTATGACGAGTGAATGCCTCCGGGTTGGTCAAGCTGCACCCGATTTCGCAGCAACAGCCGTAGTGGATCAGGAATTCAAGACAGTTAAACTGTCAGACTATAAAGGCAAAAAGTATGTAGTCCTGTTCTTCTATCCCTTGGACTTCACCTTTGTGTGCCCGACTGAGATTACAGCATTTAGCGATCGCCATGAGGACTTCAACAAAATCAATACCGAAATCCTCGGCGTATCCGTTGACAGCGAATTCTCTCACCTCGCTTGGATACAAACAGACCGCAAATTAGGCGGTATCGGCGACCTCAACTATCCGTTAGTTGCTGACCTCAAAAAAACAATCAGTTCCGACTACAACGTCCTAGACCCAGAAGCAGGAATTGCCCTCAGAGGTCTGTTCATTATCGACAAAGAAGGCATCATCCAACACTCTACTATCAATAATCTTGCCTTCGGCCGCAGCGTAGACGAAACTCTCCGCATTCTGCAAGCTATTCAACACGTCCAGTCTCACCCAGATGAAGTTTGTCCCGCCGGCTGGCAGCCAGGCGACAAGACTATGACTCCCGATCCTGTGAAGTCTAAGGTATTCTTTGCTGCTGTTTAAGCAGATTATATTTGTAGGGAGGCGGCGCTGTGCCGTGCCCCTACCCGCAGGGGCATTCGTGTCACCGGATTTTTAATTACCAATTACCGATTACCCAACGCCGGAAATATGCTGACTTCTACTGATTTTAGCGGCTTGTTAAATCAGCGGTTTTTCCAAAATTTATTGCCTGTTCCCGCCACGAATATTATGAAGCTGGGACAGATGACGCCAGATTTTGAATTGCCGGATATTAATAATGGCAAAGTGGTGCGGCTGTCGAATTATCGGGGCGATAAGCCGGTAGTTCTGGCTTTTACGCGAATTTTTACTGAAAAGCAATATTGCCCTTTCTGTTTTCCTCACATTAAAGCTTTGAATGCAAAATGGGAACAGTTTGCCGATCGCAATATAGAACTATTGATGGTTACAAGCACCGACGATCGCCAAAGCCAAATTGTGGTTAAAGATTTAGGCTTGAAAATGCCTCTGCTGTCCGATCCAAGTTGTCAAGTGTTTCGGGCTTATCAAGTCGGTCAAGCTTTGGGTGCTCCTTTGCCCGCTCAGTTTGTTTTGGATG
>JANYGO010000041.1 GCA_025362325.1 Cyanobacteriota bacterium
TTCCGAAGGCGGGATGGTTCCCTTCCCCGCTGCGTGTTTGTAGTCGTATTTAATCAAACTGCAAGCCATATTGGCCAGCAGGTGAATTAACTGTTTTTCTTTTGGTGTCGCCTGACGCCGTTCCTGGGTTCTTGTCAATACGCGCTGTCTGCGGGTAGTTTCGAGAATATTTTCCATTGGGTTTTTACGAGATGAAATACGATTGTGCCAGATCCGAATCCCGAACATCAGAAGATAAGGAAGTTCATAGGCGGGGAAACTCCACCGACAGACTCGCCTTACCTGTTTATTTTCCCATTCACCGTTCTGACTTCAACCCCTCGGATTAGGTAGAATGAATATTCCGAGCGAGTTTTCACCCTTGAGCCAAGGCTGTTGCGACAACAACCACAACCACAACCACAACCGCTATGAGCGAACCAGTGACAGCGCCAATTATTTCCTGCCTTTACCTGTCTTTACGTCTTCTTGCTCCCCATCCTCATTCGTTCCAGTGTAGTTAAAGTCGGGACGACTCTCCCAAGCCGTCAAACTGCTGGCTGATGAAGATTGTCGGACGATCGCAGAAGCGCCGGCACTGCCCGTATGGAAAAGGCTCATGCCACCGGTGGCAACTACTGCTAATACTAAGATGCTGTTTTTCATGTTCGATGACCCTGATTTGAGTAGATAGACACCTTTTGGCTAACCCGATCTGTGAGAAGTGGGTTGATGCAATAGCCCACTTGTCTTCTGATAAATCTGCCTGCCATAATCAGTTCAGACAGGCACACCCGCTTGCGATCGGAAACGCCGGAAGTGACGTGTTACTAATGTCCACGATCATCCACCAACCAGATTTTTTTGGGTAGTGGGGCTAAGGCCATCAGGGCGTCGATCCATCAGGGAGTTATGCCATCAGGGTGCTCATCTATCGGGTAGTTAATTCATCAGGGCGCATCTTCTACAATTAGCCACAGACTTAGCTTTTATAGTTGAGCGAGTGGTTGGCGGGCACTGACAATGCATTTAAGAATTAAACTTTTTGTGGATTCATTCCGAAAAGTTTGTCCTTAAAAATCCCCGCGCTCATCGAAGCCCGGGAATTGTCAGCGGCATGGAATTCCATGCAATCTAAGTCAACTAAAAAAAACGCAGATTAACGATATCTCCCACTCAAGCAGTCCTCAGCCAAACGCTGGGGTTTTTTATTGGCAGTCATTGCTCCGCCTTTTGAGCCTGTATTCGGCAGCCGGAGCTGAAGGCACAAGGTTGACGGCGCTGCGGTTATGAGTTTCCCTGGCAACATCATACCACCGGGTGAATTTTAAAGTATTATTGTAAAAAAATGTGAACAAAAAGGCGTTTTGGCGTTCTTAATCCGGTTGAGTGAAAATTGATATCGTTATGTGAACGAGTGTAAAGGCTCGCGTGCCCGGGGTACGATCGCCCGATCGCACGCAGGATTTGGGGCGAAGGGTTGCAAAGATACGGTAAAGATTGAGAAAGAGAAAGGTGAGTTAGTACACAATAAAGAAAGACGAACAAAAATTTTCAACCACAGTAATACCAGTTCAAAAAAAGAATGCAACTGTAGGCAAACTCCCAACCCTTATTGAATAAGTCATTCCCAAATCTAAAATCTAAAATCTAAAATCTAAAATGGTATAAGCTGGCAATAATTAGAATTTGTAACCTTTCGATCGCACAGCATAGAGGCGCAGCATCTTGATGAATTCGCAGATGACAGTATCCGTCAACTCAACCTACCAATATCAAGTCGGAGGATATTTGCCTGCCGGTGCGCCCACCTATGTCAGGCGCGAGGCAGACAGCGAACTCTACGAAGGACTGAAAGCCGGACAATTCTGCTACGTGTTGAGTTCGCCGCAAATGGGAAAGTCCAGCCTGCTAGTGCAAACTGCCAAAAGATTGCAATCAGAAGGTACAGTTTTTGTCGCCGTCAACTTGAGAAGCATCAGCAACCCAGAAATCTCCCTCGAAAAGTGGTATGCCGGAATCGTGTACCGCATGGCAAGCAGCTTGCACCTCACAAACAGGCTTGATGCCCTCAAGTGGTGGAACGATCGCGAACTGCTGTCACCAGTGCACCGATTCGAGATCTTTATCGAAAAAGTATTGCTCAAGTCAATTCGACAAAATCTCGTCATTTTCATCGACGACATTGACAGCACCAAAAACCTAAGTTTCAGTACCAGCGACTTTTTTGCTTCGATCCGGGCTTGTTACTCCAAGCGGGCAGAGCAACCAGAATACGATCGCCTGAACTTTGCTGTTTTCGGAGTAGCAGCCCCCTTAGAATTGATGCGAGATCAAAGCTGCAACCCTTTTAATATTGGACGGCCGATTAATTTAAGTCGATTGCAACTAGAAGAAAGTTTGCCACTAGCAAAAGGATTAGCACTCAAAGCTTTTCGCCCCCAAAAAGTGCTGCAATCAATATTAGCTTGGACGAGCGGTCAACCGTTTCTGACTCAAAAGCTTTGCCACTTCGTACTTGAGTACGGGCCTTTTATTGGCAGAAATTGCGAAGCCCAGCAGGTAAAAAAACTGCTCAAACACAGAATCATTAAAGATTGGGAAGAACGCGACGAGCCGCCACATTTGACAGCAATTCGCGATCGCATTTTTCACAGCCGCTGCGACCTCACCCGGCTATTAACGCTGTACCAGAAAATTTTGCAGGCGCCCGCTCCGAAAGAACCGGGGGAAGCGCCGGGAATACCTGCCGATTACACTCCCGAACAAAGCGAATTGCAACTGTCAGGACTGGTGGTTAAATCTCAGGGTAAATTAATAGTCGCCAACCTAATTTATCAATCTGTTTTCAATCAGTTTTGGGTGGAAAAAGAACTGGGAAATCTGGCTCCGTATCGCGAGGCGCTGGCAGCATGGCTGGCTTCCGATCGCGAAGATAAATCGCAGTTATTGACCGGGGAAAGTTTGCAGTCTGCTTTGGATTGGGCGGCGAACAAACAATTAAGTCAAGAACACTATTGGTTCTTGAATCCTGGAACTTTTCAGGAACAACCCACAATCGCTGCCCCACAAGTTGCACACACCAGCACCGACATCGATTCTGACAGCAGCATTCTCACCCCGCCCTCAGATACTGTTCAATCTGGCAGCCACGAACAGAGATTGTACGATCACATCGTCTCCTGCGTGGAAAGAGAATCCCCCGCACAGGTGATCGAGCGGTTCCGTAAGCTATTTATCGACGGTATGGGCTATCCCGATCGCGAGATTGAAGCAACTTTGTACAGTATAGTGTCTGTTAAGCGATCGGATCGGGAATTTAAATATATCCTCCACCGCTGCTGCTACATCCCGATCAACCGCTGGCAATTGCACTCGCAAAACAAATTGGCGATCGGCAATCTAGTCGCTTTATTTAAACAGACTTCTCCCCGATTCGGGATGGAATTCTACATAGTCAAGCGCTTGCAAGAACAAATAGCCTTCTTTACTAAAAGTGAAGAATTCCAGACCCTAGAGCGCTTAGTAAAAGCTGTAGAGCAAGAGCCAGAACCGCAGAAACAAGATACTCATTCCCCCTTGGGCGAATTGATTTCTCGGTATCCTTATTTGTACGGGCATTCTCTGCTGAGCAAGGACAGCATTGAGGAAGACCAGCAAACCATCAAAAAACTGGAATTTCAAAGACAGCGAGAATTTGAAAACAATTTGTCTCAATATTTAAATTATTTGGTTGAGCCGAGAAATACAGAAATAGGAATTGTGCATCCTGCGGCTAATCCCACACTTTTGAATGATGGGGAACTGCACTTAGCTGTCAGGGAATTTGCGGGCAAAGTAGTAGGCGATCGCAGTTACAAAGAATCGGCTCAGTTTTTCCTGAGAGATGCTAGACAAATTCCATCTTACGGCTCATTTAAAGTAGCATTATATGAATATTTAATCTCATCGGTCGAACCAGAATACGGCGGGCGGCAATTTAATGACCGTTTGTACAAGCACATCAAAAATACATTTCCAGAACATGACTCTGTAAAATTAAATAATATATTGTTAGTTCGGACTTGCAATCAATTGTTCAACTTCTTAGTAGTGGAAAATTCCCAACATCCCAGCCACTACGTTTTTTACGACTTGGTGCACAACCTCGGCCCCAGTCGTACTATGGGTTTACT
>JANYGO010000048.1 GCA_025362325.1 Cyanobacteriota bacterium
AACTTCTGCATAAACACTGCCACGACACAAAGACAGCAACAGACGGGTCAATGCACTCAAAAGAACCTGCCAAAACCTGATAGTTGGTCTTAAATCGTATCCATAACAAGGATGGTATTATCAAGGAGCCGGATGAGGTGAAAATCTCACGTCCGGTTCTGAAGGAGAGGTAGAGGTGGCAACGCCTCTATCGACTCTAACTGTAGCGCAAGCAAAGATATGTTTGAACCATCGTTATTTTGAATGGTGTAATGGCTAAATCAAGGATAAATCCGTTGAAAAACACGGTAAAGACTGGTTAACACGCCCGCCAAAAGGCAAGGCTAGGGCATGAGCGATTCGTGAGTCGCCTCATCAGCACCGCCCGTAAACCCGGTGGAGAATATCACACTAAGGATTCAACCAAAATGTAATCGGAACGAAGTAACCCCTTAATTATCTCTGGAGAGGTCGAAATCCAGTAAGTAGCTAACGAAAGATAATTAGGGGTGGGATTGTATCAGAAGCGAATGCCTCGCGGTAATCGTGAGGATATGCAGACGGATACACGGTAATTCCAAAGGAATAGAATAAGTAGCAATGAATATATCTAATACGCTGAACAATCAGACGGTGGAGTGGAAAGACCTTAACTGGCGCAAGCTAGAACGGGTAACTTTTAAGTTGCTTTCATCGCATATTCCAAGCGAGTGAACGTGGTGACGTTAAAGCAGTTCGCAAACTTCTAAAACCCCTGATTAGGTCTTGCTTTGCAAAATGTATAGCGGTGCGTAGGGTAACACAAGATAACAAAGGTAAGAATACTGCTGGCGTAGATGGCATTAAATCACTAACCCCAAAGCAACGTATCAACCTGGTTAACAATTTAAAACTTACCGGAAAATCACAACCTACCCGTAGGGTAATGATTCCCAAATCTGGTACAGGTGAAAAACGACCATTAGGGATACCCACAATAAACGACCGTGCTTTGCAAGCGCTATGTAAGATGGCGTTAGAACCAGAATGGGAGGCTCTTTTTGAGCCTAACAGTTATGGTTTTAGACCCGGACGTTCCTGTCACGATGCGATGGAGGCAATATACCTCAGTATTAAACAGAAAGCAAAATACGTGCTAGATGCTGATATTGCTAAATGCTTCGACCGTATAGACCATAAAGTATTACTCAAGAAAATAAACACATACCCCACAATGAACAGACAAATAAAGGTTTGGCTCAAAACAGGGTACTGTGTACGGGGTGAATTATTCCCTACTAATGAAGGTACACCACAAGGCGGGGTGATTTCTCCTTTACTTGCGAATATTGCCCTACATGGTATGGAAGAAATAATGAACCAGTACGCGGACACACTAAAAGGATGCAAACGGGACAACCGCTCTGCCCTCAGTCTAATCCGCTACGCCGATGACTTTGTGATAATGCACGAAGATTTACACATCGTAAAAAAATCTCAAGAGATAATAGCTAAATGGCTACGTGACCTGGGACTGGAGTTAAAACCAAGTAAGACAATATTAACCCACACCCTTAACGAATTAGATGGAAATGTTGGGTTTGAGTTCTTAGGATTCCACGTGCAACAGTTTAAATCGGGAAAATATCGATGTTCAAAAAGTGCACATGGAACACCGCTAGGTTTTAATACACTAATCACCCCCTCAAAAACCCAGGTAAAAACACATCTAGCCAAGATTGCTGATGTAATAGACGCCCATAAAACCGCCCCACAAGCTGCCTTAATTAGCAAGATGAATCCAATTATTAGGGGATGGTCAAACTATTACTCCACAGTCGTTAGTAAAGATACCTTTCAAAAGGTTGACCACTTAACCTACGATAAATTAAGAGCCTGGGCCAAAACGAGGGGAAAAGGGGACATCAACAAGGCTAAATACTGGAGAAGAGTAGGCAACCGAAATTGGTGTTTTAGTACCGAAGAAGGAAGAGAATTACTCACCCATCAAAATACGCCAATTGTAAGGCATATTAAAGTCAAGGGCGGGGCTAGTCCGTATAACGGAGACTGGATTTATTGGGTAAGCGAAGAGGCGAATACTCTGGAACTCCTAACCGATTTTCAACATTAATCAAAAAACAAAAGGGTATTTGTTCTCACTGTGGATTGTACTTTACGAGTACAGACATTGTAGAAGTTGACCATATTAAACCAACATCGTTAGGTGGTAAAGATACCTACGATAACCTACAACTTTTACACAAACACTGCCACAACACAAAGACGGCATCAGATGGTTCTCTAAATAAGAATCATGACGATAAACCGTTTTGAATCATATCCATGAAAAGGATGGAATTATCAAGGAGCCGGATGAGGCGAAAGTCTCACGTCCGGTTCTGAAGGAGAGGTTAGGGGGGTAACTCCCTAATCGACTCTAACCAAGAGGAAATCGAACTGTTATTTAACGATGGTTTGCAGGGCGATCGTGATCGCACAGTTTTCGGCATTTGTCTTTATGTAGCTTGCCGTGTGGCGGAAGCGTGCAGCCTCAGAGTCATCGATGTTTTTACCCCGGCGGGTGTCGTTCGGTCTGAAATGGTCATCCGCAAAGGCAATACCAAAGGCAAGCTCGGTACTCGGACTATCCCGATCATTCAAGACTTGAAACTGCTGCTAGAAACCTACGAGCATCCCAATCACCAGTACCTGTTCCCCAGCCGCCACCTCAACCATCACTGGAAGCACGCGAACCCAGAGGCTGCGTCTCACAGATTTCAGGAAGCTTGCGAGAAAGTCGGCATCATCGGCGCTTCCACCCACAGCCTGCGGCGGACGGCACTGACCCAGATGAGCAACGCCGGGATTCCGCTGCGGATTATTCAAGAAATCAGCGGCCACCGCAACTTAGAACAGTTGCAAAAATATCTAGAAGTGCGGCCCGACCAAGTGCGCGGGGCTGTCTCCGCACTCTCTACCCTTTCCTATGTCAGGAAAACCGCATATCCTGATTCAGCTCCCCCAACCCCAGAAAAAACGTTGTCCCCTCACCAACACCCGCAAGCCCTATCCTCTGCTAATGAAGAAATTCCCGATTGGTGACGAGCAATTTGAGATTTGAGATTTGAGATTTTGGATTGACACTCGCGCATCCCAAATCGAATGACGATCGCTTCGACGAGCGCCCGCCAGAAGTTCTCATCCCCCTAGATTTGTTACAATTCTCGTAGCGAAGCGGGGCGTAAGCCATCGTGTGGAGCGGGTGCATCTACGAAAACCTGCTTTTAGGAGAATTCAAGAGCGATGTGGCTAAAATACGGTGTTGCTCCCGGCGGAGAGTTGGCGGGCATAGATGATGTTGCGCGCGGAAAAACTAACCTCGCTTGTCTTTACTGCGGCGGTGGACTTACAGCGAAAAAAGGTTTGGTGAAAGAACACCACTTCGCGCACACCGGGGAAACTTGCAAGCCGGTCTCGCAGCGGATTAAGACCAAAGCATTTCCATCGCTGCCGCTCTACGATAATTTCACCATCCAACTCAAGGGTGATGAACTCGAACAGTTAAAAGTGCTGTGGAAAGAATACGGTGCAGAAAACCGAGAGATTCCCAAAGACTTAATCAACTTTCGGTGGGAACTCAAAGGGTTGGTGGAGTCGGAGGGCGATCGATCGTACCAGTTCACTCATCTCGGTAAAATCCCGGTGGGTGCGCTTCCCCTGGCGTTGTTCAATCGGGTTCAGGAACCTTTGCTGTTGGCAGAGTTGGCTAAGTTGGAGAACTCTACGGCGGTGGCTGTGGCGGCCGGACTTTCCTGTGCGGATGAGCGACGGGCTGACTTGCATATTTATCGGGCCCAGTTTCGGCGGATTCTGATTAATTCGCTGTACTTTCTTGAGGTAAAAGCCGACGGCAACATTTTCTACAAAATTGGTGTTACTACCCGATCGATTGACCAACGCATCGCCGAAGTGCAGCGGGATATGAAAGCGCATTACTCGGATGCGGTTGTTAATTTGCTGGGATTGTGGAAACACCGGGGGAATGTGGAACTGTACTTTAAGCACCGATACCAACCTTTTAATTACCGGATTGGCAAGCTGACTGAGTATTTTTGCTTTCCCAATGTCAAACCTATTTTGAATGATTTGTATGGGATGGAGGCTAAGGTGCTGAGTGATGTTGAGTTGGCTGTGCTTGATGCGTACATTTGACTAAATTCAGTCTGATATTGACTCCCAAAGTGGCGATCGCAAACACTCTCGATCCCATTTCTCACAAGATACTAGGCTATCTAGTAATGCGCCAGTGAAGCAGTTTTCAGGGAAAATTAAGTATTATCAATACCTGAGCGTTCTCGCTAAGTAAGTCGGCGCGAAAAAACCGAACTATGTTAAAATAAGTAAACACAGAGAATACATCTACTGAGGTAACTCAATATATGGGCGCTAGATTAAGGGTATTCCTGACTCAACAGCAAGACAAAACTCTATTAGAACTGAGAACTGCTGCTGTACCACAAAAAGTCAAAGATAGAGCAGAAGTAATTAGATTAAATGCACATGGCTGGTACGTTGAAAAAATAGCTGCTCATTTTAACTGGACTCCACAAACAGTGAGAGATGTTTTACATAAATGGTCGCATCTAGGCATGGAAGGGCTTTGGGAATCGCCTGGTCGAGGCGGAAAACTTAGCGGGGAAAGAGTCAGATATAGAGTTTTTAAAAGAATGCCTCAAAAAAGAATCACGTACATATAACAGTCTTCAATTGACCCAAAAATTAGAAAAAGAACATTCTGTAAAACTCAGTCCAGACCGATTAAGACGGATACTAAAAAAACCGGGTTTATTTGGAAACGAACCAGAAAAAGTCATAAAGGAAAACAAGACCCAATAGTACGATAAACGAAGCAATCCGACTTATATATGTTGCAATTAGAGGCAGCGACAGGAGAAATAGACTTAAAGTATTTGGATGAATCTGGTTTTTGTGCGTGGAGTGAACCCGGTTACACTTATTACCAACGAGGACACCAAAAACGGCTGGAACAAACCAATCGGCGTGGTCGTAGATTAAGTATTATCGGACTTATCCAACAGGGAATTAGTTTTGTTTACGGTAAGCGTCATTGGGGGTGTCGGTAGAAAAGCTTATATCAAAATGATGGAGCGAGAAGCCCCCTGAGCTGCGGAGATTGGACAACGAGCGAGTAATCGTACAAGACAACGGCCCAATACACCGATGCAAAGAAGTCCAAGAGTTATGGCCGCCTTGGGAAAATAAAGGTTTATATATCTTCTTTTTGCCCAAGTATTGTTCGGAAATGAACCCCATTGAATTGGAGTGGCAACACATTAAAAAAGATGAATTAGCAGGACAAATGTTTGATGATTAGTTAGAGCTTGCCTACGCCGTAATTCATGGAGTAGAAGTTAGAGGACAAAGGGGAAACTACACTACACAACGTCTTAAGTTTAACTCCAATTAGGTAACTTAATGTTTTGTTACATAAATAGGTTTTTTCCCGCCTACCTACTTATACCCAAAATCACTGGACTAAAAGGCTGTTGTGCCAGAATTGCCAACACCTCGCCCAATCCCTTCGTTTGACTGGCATCCGATAGCCTTGCTGCTTGAATAAAGAAAAGACCGATTATAACGAAAACAATCCCACGGGCAGCAATTCCAAATCGACCCAACCGTGTCGCCCAAGTTAGCTCGTTTTGGCTCATTTCATCTAGCTTGAAATGGTGGCGTAATTTGGCTTTATATGCTTCGTAGAGATAAGAAAAACCTACACCAATAACAATTGATCCCGCCAATCCTACCAGCCATTGTCCAAATGGTTGCGCTAAAAGTTGGGCTGTCAAATCTTCGGTTGTATCCTTTTTACCACCGCCCGAACCCATTATCAGTTTTACAGCCGTTAAAGCCAAACCTGCGTAAGCTAAAGCACTGAAGGCGTAGCCAATGCGTTGGGCAATTCGCTTGGCATCCATTTTTTGTCCTTGGTGTTCTGGGTCGAGAATTGTCTGAACCATACGCCAAAGGAAATAACCAATAATGCCAATCGTTACAAGAAATAGCAGAAATTTACCGAACGGTTGGTTAACAATTGCTGATAATGCACCGCTAGTATCGGTTGTTCTGCCGCCCGTACTAAAGACTGCTTGTGCTGCCAGAAAACCGACAATAAAGTAAACTAAGCCTTTGGAAGCATATCCCAATCTTGCCAGTCGCTCAAACCAGGGATGAGAAGCTGTCCGTCGAATTGACTGTTGAATGCTGTCGGTGGGTGAGTTATGCGGTTTCATATTTTTTGACAATGTAGTTGTTAACGGCTGCTGCCATAGGCAATGGTGCATTCCTTTCCAGTTAACGGAGTTGTTAAACCAATAATTTATGTTATTATTTATTAACTTAAAAATTAGCTTGTTTAGAAATGTTTTTTATCTGTCTGGAGCGGGAGTGTCATAGGTAGATTAATTGATAAATTTCACCTTTTTTGGGCTTGACAAATATAGCTTGATGGGCTATATAATGGCTGCCCTGATGGAGCAGTCTGCCAGCAGTCTAGTATATCTTTAATTAAAAAATTTTTAACCCAAGTTTGAATAACAATTAGAATTGGCAGTGCTAAAAATCCTCCCAAAAAACCTAATAAAAATCCGAATGCTGTCCTGATTACTCAGGTTTAAATGGGAAGCAAAGATACCTGCTTTTTCCTGATCATAGGTGTGGGGAAATTGCCTTCAATTTGTTGAATTAATAAATAAACGAACAACACCGCGCCTGCTTTTCAAGGCGAATCTAATAAAGCCCGCAGCAGCGGTGGAATTACCAACCGAGACTTTATGATAAATTGTTCATGCTTTCACGATTTTGGCCGTGACCTTAGCATTGAGATTTTTAGCATACAGTTCAATCCTGACTATTTTTCGCACCCATAAACAGGTGTAGTTGCTAACAATAACCTGTTTGGGGATTGCGATTGGTGATTTGTGGGAAGTTGCCGAAGGGAGGGTTGGTATTGTTCTCTCAACCGAAGTGATTGAGAGCCTGAATGATACGATTATTGATTTAATTATGGATAGTTTGGGAGCTGTAATAGCTGCCATAACGGGCTTAGGGACGTTGTAAGAATGGATGCGCCCCCCTGCGGCAGTTGGGAATCAAGCATCTATTGCCAATCGTCCGAGCGATCGCACTTAACTGAAAGCAATATCATAAGTTTTTCCTCAATCATCTTCCATCAGATGGATATTTTTTTATGGCATTAGACAGATGGCAAAGTTTGGCTAGTTAGATTAAATTGAGAGATAAGCAACATTTTGAAATGTTGAACAGGGACAATAGACCTTTTACCTCAGTCTATTTTTAAGATTCTAAATTGCCATTGTCGCAAGAAGTTGATGGTTCAGAGGAGGATATTAGGAAAATGGAATCAACCACAACGGCAGTGGCTGTGTTGAGTTCAACCTTTTATTTACCGGAAATTGCCCAAATCAGTTCTCAAACATCAGGCATCCTGCCTGTGCTGAACTGAGTTTTCAGGAGAAGTCTAATAGCTAGCCACAAGGTGGTCGCTTGCGCCAGCAAGACAAGCAGAATCTCTTTCTGGCCTCGTTTGTTTTGATGATCAATTCAGCAATAAGGTGTATATAATGAATCAACCAGAATCGTTGTCACAACCGCTGACGAACACCGAATTCGTCACAACTTTTCGCTTGTTCAGTCGAGTTAGCTTCTGGATACAGTTATTCTTGGGTGCTGTTTCCGGCATTGTTTTAGTATTTGCTATGTTGGGTCGCAACATGAGCGAACAAACCAATAATAATGCAGGTATTGGTTTCGGGATAGTTTTAGCTATAGTCGGCCTTTTATTGCTGTGCTTTAGAATTTTTTGGGATTTTCGCTATAGGCTTTTAGGCAGACTTTTGCACGCCGAAAATTCCCAGGTATATCCCAGCAAAGAACATATTACTCAAACCTTACGGATTGGATTAATTTCTAGTTTGGTGGGGGTATTAATCGCGTTTGTCGCTTCTGAAGAAACAGTGGCTGTAGTCCTAGCGAAAACTCTTAGTCAACCGCAAGCGATGGCCGCTTATGCGCCAGAAAATGTGATTCGTTCCCTAGATATTTTTGTGACCATGGCAAACGTCAATCTGATTGGGGCTCACTTTTTTGGAGCTGTTACTTCTCTTGGGTTACTCAATTGGGTAGAGGATTAGTTGGCAGCATTAGCGATTGCTAAAGGCAAACACAGATCCTATGTCGTCAGGATTTACAAGGGCTGACCGATTTAACTAAGGTTTGTGGTTGCACTGTCTTGGCGAAAGAGAGGGAAGACAGCGCAGCTACAAGCTAAAAGTGAAACTTTTCCGCGTTACTGTTTATACCAAATTTCCCGGAATATATGGCAAGTGATGACTTAAATCAAAGTGAAACAACTGATGTAAGAAAAGTTTGTAGTCAACGTTAAAAATTTTTAACAATTTATCGCAAACTCAAACAATTAACAGCTACTGAACCTTGTCAATGTCGGAAAGCCAGGATTCAAACAAATCACATCGCCTGTGCAATTTTAGTCTGGACTTTCATAAAAACAGCGCATTTAATGGGAAAAACTATCTACAATTTAAACAGTGAATTACTGTCTGAATCCCTCAAAAATGAACTTAAATATCGAGTGATACGTTGAGCAGTTGTTTAATAGGATAGCTGGTGATTTTTTGATTAGTTAAATTTTAAATTGTACGGACGATCGCGCTTGTCGGAGAGAAAACGCCCTCGCTCTTTTTCGGCACCCCATATGTAGTGTGCGTGCGTAATTGCTGTGTATATTACCATGAGGAGTAATGCCAAAGCCAAAAACCGATCGCCCCCACGCCCCAAAACTCTCACGCCCATTCCCACGATTTCCCCCAAGTTATTCCTCAAGACAATGGTCAGCTTGGTTAACAGCGCTATCCTAGAGTTATATAGCCCTTAAACCCGATCGACCCGGAGGCCCCTTGTTCAGCCTAGTTCAAAACACTTCTCGCAAAGGAGAAATCCTAGAAGTCGTCTTCCGCAACGGTTGGGACTACATGAAAAGCCTCCTAACCGGCCGCAAAACCGACGCGCCCAGCCTCCCAACTCCCGCAGTTCTCCGCAACATCCTCGTCGAATTGGGCCCAGTTTTTGTCAAATTGGGACAATTGCTGAGTACCCGCCCCGACTTGTTGCCGGCCGCCTACATCGAAACCCTCTCGACGCTACAAGCGGAAGTACCGCCGGTACCGTGGTCGGAAGTAGAAGCAATCGTCCGTAAGGAACTCACACAATCTCTCGAAAATACATTCGCCAAATTTAACACTCAGGCGATCGCCGCAGGGTCGATCGCCCAAACCCACAAAGCTACCTTAAAAGACGGCCGCGAAGTCGCCCTCAAAGTTCAGCGCCCCGGTATCGATATTGTCATCGAACAAGACATCGCCGTACTCCGAGGTTTGGCCGAACTTGTGATGCTGACAGACTTCGGTCAACAATACGATATTGTCGCCCTAGCCGAAGAATTTGCGATCGCCCTGCGTGCAGAATTAGACTTCATTCAAGAAGCCAGCTATACAGACGAACTGCGCCGCAATTTATCTAAAAGTAAATGGTTTGACCCAACACAAGTTGTTCTACCAGAAATTAACTGGGAGTTGACTACAAAAAAACTCTTAGTAATGGAATGGCTGAACGGAGTGCCAATTCTGTTAGGTGATTTGCAAGGAATTGGCTACAAAGGAGATGTAAATGCCGAACGCGAAGCAATTACAACCCTGCTTTGCCGCGTTTTCTTCCAGCAGTTGTATATCGACGGATTCTTTCACGCAGACCCGCATCCCGGCAATTTATTTTATCTCAAAGACGGCAGAATAGCCCTACTAGATTGCGGCATGGTCGGCAGATTAGACCCGCGCACTCAGCAGAATATGACAGAAATGTTACTGTCAATTGTCGATTTAGACGCTCAGCGCTGCGCTCAATTAACATTGCAAATGGCAGAATTTGCTCAGCCTACAAGTTTGGCTAATCTAGAGAATGATTTGGCTCGAATGCTGCGCAAGTATTACAATGTCAGCTTGTCGCAAATGAACTTATCGGAAATTTTTTATGAAGTTCTAGAAATCACCAGGCGCAATAAAATTAGGCTACCCAGCAATCTCGGTTTGTATGCAAAAACTCTAGCTAATTTGGAAGGATTGGCGCGTTCTTTTAATCCCAGATTCAATATTATAGAGCAGGTCAAACCGCTGATGACAGATATGTTTCGGCGTCAGTTATTGGGAGATGACCCGGTACAAGCTCTGTTGAGAACTGCCCTGGATCTGAAAAGCTTATCTTTGCAATCTCCGCGACAGGTGGAAGTGCTTTTAGACCGGGTGACTTCGGAAACTTTGAAGTGGAACTTGAGCATCAAAGAACTTGACCCGGTGCGCCGCACTTTGGGGGATGCTGCGAACCGACTTTCTTTTAGTATTGTCGTGGGTTCGCTGATTGTGGGGGCGGCAATTATTTCTTCTAACGCGCAAACTGCTCAACTATCTTTTTTGAGCAACGGTTTGTTCGGGGCGGCGAGTTTTTTGGGTTTTTGGTTGATTATTAGTATTATGCGATCGGGCCGTTTGCGGAGTTGATTGTCAAGGGGAAATGAGGAAAATATGGAGAGCTAGCAACAGGTTCGTAGTAAGGACTTTAGTCCTAAGTTCTGAAGTAATTAGTACAAACCTGTTTAACATAAATTAAAGTTAGGAAGTATTGAGAAATGAGCGAGATTACGCAAGTGTTAGAAAAGGAGAAATTGCCTGAATTGGGGTTAGTGTGCATCACCACATCGGATGCAGTTCGGTTTCGCACTGTCACGCGCAAGCGACTGTTACAGCTTGCGGAAACTGAACAAGAAAAAATCTTGCGCGAACTTTATGCTGACAACTTAAAGCGGCTTGACAAAGCGATCGACTTCTGCGCAGCTAATGGGATTAAGCTCTACCGCATGACTTCTGCACTCTTCCCTTTTGCAGATACAGCTTTGGGGGAAGCAGTGTTACGCTCAATGACTGAGGAATTGCGGAATACGGGCGATCGCGCTCTCTGTTTGGGCATTCGCTTGGTACTCCACCCGGATCAATTCGTCGTCCTCAGTTCCGACAAGCTTTCAGTCGTGGAAAACAGCATTAAAATTCTGGCAACTCATGCTTTAATTTTAGATATGTTGCAACAGCCCCGATCGCCCTACGCGCTGATGAACATTCACGGCGGTAAGGGCGATCGCGCTTCCCAGCTCAAATCAGTCATCCGCGACTTGCCAGAATCTATTCGATCGCGGTTAACCTTTGAAAATGACGAATACGCCTACAGTTCCTCAGAAATCTTAGAAGTGTGTCTCGATACAGGCGTACCAATGGTTTTTGACGCGCACCACCACGTCATTCACGAACATTTAGAAAGTTATGACGATCCAAACGTCGCCGAAATGCTCGCAGCAGCCCGCACTTCTTGGTCAGTTCCTGAATTGCAATTAGTCCACATATCCAACGGAAAAGAATTTTTTGCCGATCCGCGCCACAGCGATTTAATTACCGAAATGCCTGAGTGCTATTATCAAGCTCCTTGGATTGAAGTAGAAGCTAAATTCAAAGAATTAGCTATTGAAAAGTTGCGCGCAGAATGGCTGGCTGCAAAGATTCCAGAATTGAGCACAATTCTGTAGTTACTCGGAGAGTTCGACTGGTTGAATATCGTGTCGAAATAAAACCATCGCACTCAAATTGGTTCGATCGTTCGGACTTTAGTCCTTCATAGATGCGGACTAAAGTCCGAACGATCGAACCGTATTACCAACTATAAATAATGCGATAAATTATGTGCGGACGATACACTTTAACTGCTTCAGCTCAAATCATCGCCGAATTCTTCAAACTGTCGGAAGTTCCCGACATTACACCGCGCTACAATATCGCCCCAACTCAATCAGTGGCGACAGTCACAGTTTCTCCCCAGCATCTTCAGCGACAGTTCCAATTTATGCGCTGGGGTTTAATTCCGAGTTGGTCAAAAGACATGAAAATAGGCAGCAAAACGATCAATGCGCGATCGGAAACTGTAGCAGAAAAACCTGCTTTTCGCAGCGCCATCAAGCACAGGCGATGTTTGATAGTTGCTGATGGTTTCTACGAATGGCTGCCGCAGGGTAAGCACAAACAGCCTTATTATTTTCAAATGGCCCAGGGCGCACCTTTTGCTTTTGCCGGTTTGTGGGAAAATTGGGAATCTCCAGAAGCAGAAAAGATTGTATCTTGTACTATAATTACCACCGCTGCTAACGAAACAGTGCAGCCCGTGCACGATCGAATGCCGGTGATTCTCCCTGACACCGCCTGGGAAGAGTGGCTCGATCCTGCTGTTAACGCTCAGCAAGTTTTGCCGCTGTTAAAGCCCTATACTGCCGCAGCAATGACAGCAAATGCCGTAAGTGCGATCGTCAACAGTCCCACTAGAGACAGTCCTGAGTGCATTCAACCTCTTGAATAAACGGAGTAATCATATTATGTCCGCTGTTTGTAGTGAGGACTTTAGTCCTCCTAAAAATCACAGTTATTCTAGGGTGCGTCTGGGGGGGAAACTATTAGTGTCTCATTGTCACATTCTGCCGGAGCCGCACCTACAAACTACTAGATTTCAAGTGTTCGAGGGACTTTTAGACCACCTTTTCCCGATCCGAATTGAATTGCGCCTACCTCAGTTCCTTAAAAACTGCTATATTCTATAGCCAGGTGCAACAAGCGAACCAAGGTAGGCTATGTCACAGCATGATTCTTCTCTCCCAAAGTCGGCAATTAGAGACAACCGCCACCGGGGAACTGTGGGCAATTTTTTGAAAAGCAAAGTCGAGGAAAACTCAACCCTCTCCTTTGTTTCTGCTTACTTTACAATTTATGCCTTTGATGCTTTGAAGCAACAACTTCTAGGTATTAAAAGCTTGAAATTTCTGTTTGGCGAACCGCGCTTCATCAAGTCCCTTGACCCCAGTAAAACAGATAAAAAGGCGTTCCAAATAGAGGATGAAGGCTTGCAGCTACAGAATCGGTTGCAGCAAAAGCGGGTTGCGAAAGAATGTGCAGAATGGATTGACAAAAAAGTACAGATACGGTCGGTAAAGCAATCTAATTTACTGCACGGCAAAATGTATCACATTGCTCATAATGGAACTGAAAATGCTATTATGGGCAGTTCTAATTTTACCATGCGGGGACTGGGATTAGGTACGAAATATAACAATATTGAACTCAATCTAGAAGTAGATAGTAAACGCGATACCCGCGACCTTAAAGCCTGGTTTGATGAACTCTGGAATGATGCCGAACTAATCGAAGATGTCAAACAAGATGTGCTGCTGTACCTAGAGCAACTTTACCAGAACAATTCTCCTGAGTTTATCTACTACAAAACTCT
>JANYGO010000055.1 GCA_025362325.1 Cyanobacteriota bacterium
GTTAAACGCTCTCTCACACATTCCTCATGCGAAAGATTAAAACATTCTTTTTGTCAAGCTTGTTCCTGATCGGCTTAACAATCAGTTTTCTGCTGACTCCCGGCTGGTTCTCAAACTTCCCAAACCGGGCTAACGCCACACTCCCCCCGCAAACCAGCGAATTTCGCGCCTTCTGGGTGGACGCATTCAACCCAGGTTTCAAAACGCCTCAAGAAGTCACAAAGTTGATTGCAGACGCCCAGAAAGCCAATGCCAACGCGATCGTGGCCCAAGTCCGTCGCCGTGGCGATGCTTTTTACACCAGCGCGATCGAACCCCGCACCACCGATCCGAATGTTCCAGCAGGTTTCGATCCCCTCCAGGATTTGATCGGCAAAGCCCACGCCGCAGGTATAGAAGTATACGCTTGGATGGTGACGCTACCAGTAGTTTCCGGTGGCAAACTTCCCGCCAATCACATTTGGCAAAAACACGGGCCAGATGCCCCTGGAAAGGATAATTGGGCGATGCTGACTTCGGGTGGCGAAGCTAAAGGTTTCCTCGATCCCGGTAATCCAGACGCCCTAGATTATACTGTTTCCGTCTATTTGGACTTGCTGAAGCGCTACGATGTGGACGGCGTACAGCTAGATTACGTGCGCTACGGCGGGCCGAATTGGGGCTACAATCCGACTTCGATCGCCCGTTTCAACCAGCAAAACGGTCGATCGGGCAAACCGTCATCCAGCGATCCGCTGTGGATGCAGTGGCGGCGCGATCAGGTGACAAATTTAGTGCGCAAGCTTTATGTCGAAGCCCTGGCGATTAAACCGCGCCTGAAGATTACGGCGGCAACGATCGCCTGGGGAGATGGCCCCAGCAACGATGCAGGCTGGTATAAAACGCAACCTTACCAAGAAGTGTTTCAGGATTGGCGCGCTTGGTTGGAGGAAGGTATTCTCGACATGGCGATGCCGATGACTTACCAGCGCGAGTACAAGCCGCAGCAGAAAATGGGTTACAACCACTGGATCGAGTACGCTAAAGACCACCAGTACAACCGCCAAATTGCGATCGGCCCTGGCAATTACCTCAACTACATCGAAGACACCCTCGCGCAAATCCGCCGCGCCGAAGCCCCCTCTGCGAAAGGAAATAACGTAGCGGGTACGGTGCTGTATTCCTACGCTAGCAGCAACGTGTACGCCAACGTCGAATGGCGATCGGGCGGCAGCGGAGATTTGCCCCGCCAGCCTTGGAAATACCTGCCCCAAAGCAACGATTTGTTTTACACCGCGCTGGCGCAACCGAGTCAATACGTTGACGCTGCGACGGGCAAAACCGTTCAAACTCAGCCGGTGTGGACGACAGCCGCAGCGGTTCCCGATATGCCTTGGAAGTCGAGGCCCACTGCTGGGGCGATCGCCGGAAATTTGCAACGGTGCGAGAGAACTTGCGATGGCGCTAGCTTGACATTGCAGGCGATCGATGCTGGTGGCAAGGTGCGTCAACTGCGCGCGGATGGTAAAGGATGGTTTGGCGCGATCGAGCTTTCTCCGGGAACTTATCAGTTGAAAGTTGACGGTAGTCAAATTCAACAAACAGTTAATGTTGTCGCCGGTGAAGTTGCAAAAATCAATTTCGGAGCCTCTTAATCACTTTTTAGGGTGCGCCGAGATCCGCTATTACGATCGACTTACAGCGTATCCCGGGTTTATAGAACCCATTTAGGATCTTTTTGTTGTCTCACAAGCCTTTGAGGTATCTAGGTTGTATCTGGTTTGATGCCTGTTAGGTTAAAGTCCTGACTCTGGTATTAAATCCTCTGGTAAAACGATCCCCTCAAAACCATATAGTTCGCTCAAGAAGATACCAAATGGGTTCTATAAAGTTTCTAAGATTTCTGACTTAGGGAATCTTACTTTTGCGAGTGAAGCATACTTATCTGCTTCAGAACGATAGCCAGCCGCACAAGCTACGACGGTAGTAAAGCCTTTTGCAGAAAGACCCAACAGGCGATCGTAATTGACAGGTTCAATTCCTTCCATTGGACAGGTGTCAACACCAAGCAATGCAGCACTGGTCATAAAGTTGCCCAGTGCAATATAAGTTTGGTGCGTTGACCATTGATTGATATTAAAACTGCGGGCACCATCAACCAAGTCACTGACGATTAGATTCCGATATCCTGCCATTGCCTCTACAGTCACGCCTCGCACCTCGGCAGTGCGGGCAATAAAGCGATCGACATCCTCGGCAGTGAGATTCTTTTTAATCGCGAACACCACATAATGAGAGCAATCAGTAACCTGTGACTGATTCCAGGAGAGGGGCTTGAGCTGTTCTTTAAGTTCCGAGCTGGTGATAATCAGAAATTTCCAAGGTTGAAGCCCATAAGAAGATGGTGTTAACACTAACGCATCTTCTAAAGCTGTCCAGATTTCTGGAGCAATTGTTTTGGCTGGATCGAACTGTTTGGTGGCATATCGCCATTTGAGATTTTCGAGTAAGTCTGTCGTAGTGATGTGATTCATTTCTTTTACTTAATAGATTGCAATTAATCATGGTTGAAACGGGTAATTGCAGGCTGGTTGCAAATAATCCTGGTTCAAATGAAATGATAACGGAAGCGGTCTGCAAAAAGTAGCGAGCAGGTCGATTCGATCCCCCGATCGACTAATTTTTAGCTAATTCTTAATCGCTTTCCAGGATGCTGGCCAGCAAAGCTTGCTGAACGTGCATCCGATTTTCTGCCTGATCCCAAACGCGCGATCGACTTCCTTCAATTACCGCATCCGTAATCTCTTCATCGCGGTGCGCCGGCAAACAGTGCAGTACAATTGCATTCTTATCTGCCAATTCTACCAGTTGTTCGTTGACTTGAAAAGGCTCAAACAAAGGAATCCTGCTTTTCGCTTCCTCTTCCTGTCCCATACTCGCCCAAACATCGGTATAAATCACTTGAGCGTTTTTCACAGCGGCTGTCGCATCAGCAGTCACAGTAACTTCGGTGTTTCCGTTAGCAATTGCCTGCGCTTTTTCCACAATCTCAGGATTGGGCATAAAATCTTGAGGGCAAGCAATTCTTACGTTCATCCCCGTCATTGCACAGCCCAACATCAGCGAATTTGCCATGTTGTTACCGTCGCCAAAATAAGCTAAGGTTACTCCTTCCAGCTTGCCAAAATACTCTTTTACTGTCATTAAATCCGCCAGCACTTGGCATGGGTGTTCGTCATCTGTCAGCGCATTAATTACAGGAATTTTGGCATAGTTAGCAAAAGTTGCTAAATCCTTTTGCTCGAAAGTCCGAATCGCCAAAATGTCTAAATACCTGTCTAAAACCCTGGCTGTATCGACTAAAGGTTCGCCGCGGCTGACTTGCGTAACGTTGGGATTGAGGTCGATTACTTGCCCTCCCAATTTATACATCGCCACCGTAAAACTTACCCGCGTTCGCGTTGAAGCTTTGGAAAATAACAAGCCGAGAACTTTATTTCGTTTCAGCTTGACCATTCCCGATTTTAAACTGCCTGCGAGATCCAGCAAATAATTTAATTCGTCAATACTTAAATCTGCCAGACTTAATAAATCTCGCCCTTTTAATGAATCCATGCTTTCCCCCACACACAAATTTCTAGCTGTGTCTTAAATCTTAGCCCGCTTTCGTCGGGTTTTGTTTCTTTAACCCGCTGGTTGACACCTGTGGATAGGGTTTATGCCGGCAATTGCTCGATCGCGCGATCGATCAAATTGCAACCTTGCTCAACCGTTTCTACCACAGCCAACACACCCCGCAATTCCGCAGCACCGGGGAAACCCTTAGCATACCAGGTTAAGTGCTTGCGCGCTTGAGTGACACCGCTTTCACCTTTATATTCCCACAAAGCCCGCAGATGTTCCTTAGCACATTCCAGGAGTTCAATTGGTGTCGGAGGTATCTTTTCTACACCAGTTTTCAAGAAATAATCAACTTCTCCCACCATGAATGGATAGCCCAAAGTTCCCCGCGAACACATCACTCCGTCGGCACCGGTTTCTTCCAGACACCGCACCGCTGCTTCCACTGAAAAAATGTCTCCGTTACCAATCACGGGAATCGATAAAACTTCCTTAACGCGGCGAATCCATTCCCATTTTGCCGGGCCAGTGTAACCTTGTGATCGAGTGCGGCCGTGGATGGTAATCATTTTTGCTCCCGCATCCTCCATCCGCTTCGCAAAGTCCAAAATATTAATTTCTTTGTCACTCCAACCGATGCGAGTTTTCACCGTCACAGGAACATCTACAGCTTCCACAACCGCCCGCACAATTGCCTCGGCATTTTCGGGATCTCGCAGCAACGAAGAACCGCCGCCATTTTTAGTAATTTTGTTAACGGGACAGCCCATATTAATATCAACAGTATCCGCTCCTTCTGCCACAGCTTTCTGCGCCGCTTCCGCCAAGAAATTCGGCCGGCAGTCAAACAACTGAATGCTAATCGGGCGCTCGTTTGGGTCAATTTCCATAATTCTCGGCAGTTGCTTCACGTAGTGCAAACCCGTAGCGTTCACCATTTCGGTGTACATCATCGAATCTGGGGCGTAGCGGCGCACCAGCCGGCGAAATACCAAATCGGTAACGCCGGATAAGGGCGATTGCAGGACGCGGCTTTTGACTTCAAAGTCGCCGATTTTGAGCGGAGTTGCTAATCTTTCTTTTAATTCGGGTGATAGAGTAAGCATAGTCGATCGCACTTTTATTTTAATATCTGTATATTCTACTACAGTTTAGGTAATGGATAGTTGTTAATTGTATTTTTAGCCGATTGTTGAATGGTAGCTAAAAGTATATTTAACCTGACCGCAATGCCTATTTTACAGCGGGCGATCGCCCGAATTGGAATATTGTCAAATCAGAACCCAAAGCCGAACCCAGACAACACTTAAATCTATTTGCGGCTATCGCTTGATTTTATATCTATCTATGGGGCGTTACCACCTATGGGGATTCTACCTACGAAAAGTGCCACCCAAGTCATATTTTTCTTGTTTAATTCTGCCTGTCGCAGCCTTCTGCCTTCAGGCGACTAATGCTTAAATTTATTGGGATGGTGCAAAATCCTGACATCAGCTCGTTTTAAACTACAATTGTTGGATTCCCGACGATGCCGATCGAACATTATAAAAATTGTAGAGAATTCCTATGGACGCCACAGCACTCTGGCAACGCTATCAAGACTGGCTTTACTATCACGAGGGATTGGGACTTTACCTCGATATCAGCCTGATGGGATTCGACGACGCTTTCGTAGCAGCAATGAAACCCAAATTTGACAAAGCTTTCAAAGACATGGCAGCTTTAGAAGCAGGGGCGATCGCTAATCCCGACGAACACCGCATGGTGGGCCACTACTGGCTGCGAAACCCCGATTTAGCTCCCACTCCAGAATTAAAACAAGAAATAGTCGAAGACATAGCACAAGTTGAAGAATTTGTCAAAAAAGTTCAAAGCCGCGATATAAAACCGCCATTTGCTCCGCAATTTACCGATATAATCTCGATCGGCATTGGCGGTTCCGCCCTCGGCCCCCAATTCGTCGCCGAAGCTTTATCCCCAGACTTTCCGCCCCTAGCAATTCATTTTATCGACAACACAGATCCGGCTGGGATCGATCGCATCCTCAACAAAATCAAAGACAAACTCGCCAGCACCCTAGTAATTACTATCTCAAAATCCGGCGGCACCCCCGAACCCCGCAACGGCATGATCGAAGTTCAAAAAGCCTTCGCGGCCCAAAAACTCGACTTCGCCAAACAAGCAATTGCCATCACCGGCACAGACAGCCAACTAGACAAATTAGCCAAATCACAAGGCTGGATTGGCAGCTTCCCCATGGCCGACTGGGTGGGAGGACGCACTTCAGAACTCTCAACAGTAGGACTTTTGCCAGCAGCCTTGCAAGGCATCGACATTCGGGCAATGCTCGACGGTGCGAAAGTTATGGACGCAGCTACCAGAATTCCCGACATTAAACACAATCCCGCCGCCCTTTTAGCCATGTCCTGGTATTATGCCTGCAACGGACGCGGCGAAAAAGACATGGTAGTTTTGCCTTACAAAGATTCCCTGCTATTGTTCAGCCGCTATTTGCAGCAATTAGTCATGGAATCTATAGGCAAAGAAAAAGATTTAGATGGCAACATAGTTCATCAAGGAATCGCAGTTTACGGCAACAAAGGTTCAACCGATCAACACGCCTATGTCCAGCAACTTCGAGACGGCGTGGCGAATTTCTTCCTAACATTTATCGAAGTATTGGAAGACAGACAAGGCATTTCTGTTGAAGTTGAAACCGGCGTCACTTCCGGAGATTATTTGTCGGGTTTGTTGCAGGGAACTCGACAAGCTTTGTACGAAAATCAACGAGATTCAATCACCGTCACAATTCCTCAAGTCAATCCTCGGACAGTAGGAGCATTAATCGCCCTCTACGAAAGAGCCGTAGGTTTTTACGGTTCCTTGGTGAATGTCAATGCCTATCACCAGCCAGGGGTCGAAGCAGGTAAAAAAGCGGCCGCTGCTGTATTAGAATTGCAGCAACGGGTACTCCAAGTTATCCAAGACGCTCAAACACCTCTGTCTGTATCAGAAATAGCGAAAAAAGCCGGAAGACCAGAGCAAATTGAAACAATTTACAAAACTCTGCGGCATTTAGCAGCCAACGGGCGCGGTGTAGCCTTGGAAGGAGAATTAGGGCAACCTGCTACTTTAAGCGCAAGTTATAAACAGAATTAAACAGTAGAATTAAAAATAAAAAGTGAAATTAATCACTTTTTATTTTTAATGTTTAATTTTTAATGTCCGCCCATGCCCTTGACTATTCTGGTTGCTGACGACGATTTCGCGACTCGCCTGTCGATTACCGATTATCTGGAAATTACCGGATACTCTGTAATCGCTGCTGAGAACGGCAAACAAGCTTTAGGCTTGGTAGAGGAATTTGGGCCCCACTTGATTGTTACCGACATTACTATGCCTCAGATGGATGGCTACGAATTCGTGCGCCGAGTTCGGACTCGTCCGGCTTTCCGCTTACTACCCGTGATTTTTTTGACGGAACGCACGAGCACGGAGGAACGGATTCGTGGCTATCAGATGGGGTGCGACAATTATCTGGCTAAGCCTTTTGAACTCCCAGAATTGGGGGCGGTAATTCGCTCTTTGCT
Organism: Cyanobacteriota bacterium; assembly: GCA_025362325.1. Lineage (GTDB taxonomy): Bacteria > Cyanobacteriota > Cyanobacteriia > Cyanobacteriales > Microcoleaceae > Microcoleus. The sequence goes on from JANYGO010000055.1 coordinate 7,191, forward strand.
TGATCGCTACGCTCTAATTGCTCAGGCACCGTCTCGTTCCCCGGAACCCGAACCAATGCCAGCAGAGGCACGCAGCAGAGCCAATGGCAGGTCTGAAACGGATTTTTTAAGTCAAAAGTTAGAAACGGGCGCTCGCACATCTCCAAGCCCAAATGCTCCGAATTTGACGCAGCGAGAGCAGGAAGTGCTAGATTTGGTGACAAAAGGTCTTTCTAATATTTTAATTGGCGATCGGCTCCACCTCAGTCCCCGAACCGTCGAAAAGCACGTCAGCAGCTTGTTCAGAAAAACTGAAAGTAACAACCGTGCAGAACTCGTTCGCTTTGCGATGGAACACCATTTAGTCAGATAACCGCAAAGGCTCTCCTGCAAAAAAAAAATACCTGAAATTGTCCCATAAACATAAATAACATGATGCTCAACAATTACTGGAAAAATCCCAAAATTCTCTATGCTGTCGCACTAACCGCTTCCCTAATTTTCTGTATTGCCATGACATCAATGGGAATCACCAAGTTTTACAGCGTTTTACAGGGTGGAGAAAACTATAACGATTTCCCTACCAGCGGTTTTAGTGTCATCCGACTTCTAATTAACGGTTCCTACTTAATAGCAACAGTTACATATATTATCTGGTTTATTCAAAAAAAACATATTAGTTGCAGCTTTCTAGACATTTGCAAGTATGCCATGCCCTTTCTGGCGATTGCCCTGATCACTTATCCCCAAAGCAATGACATTTATATGTACTTGCATTACGGAGTGATGACCTTAAATAAAATCAATCCTTATCTGAATACATCCGATAGCTTTGTCTCTGCTATATCTCCCTTCATCCACTGGTTGCAAACTTCTACCTACGGCCCTGTTTCTCTATTGTTTTTTTCGGTGTCAGCACTTGCTGTACCAATTAGCCCTTTACTGGGAGTTTATATTTTTAAACTAATCTGCGTGTTGGTACATACACTCAATGCCTACTTAATTTGGAGGTTGCTAACAAATTCGCCAAACCGTAACCTCATAACAATGGCCTATTTAATCAATCCAATGTTGTTAAACGAGCAGATAGCTAATGCTCACCTTGACGTTTTGCTGGCTAATACCTTGATTGTTTTAATAGGATGTATTTATTACCAACGTTATGTTTTTGCTGTTTTAGCAATTTGGGTTGGTTTTCTAGTAAAAACCTTACCTATTATTTGGCTGCCCTTAGTTTTGGCTGTACTTTGCAAGCAGCGTCGGTGGAAAGATTTAGCAGCATCCGTCTTGCTTTCTTTATTAGTTATCGCGGCGATGACTAATACATTTCTACCAACAGTTTCAGCTTGGAAAAGTCTGTTAAATCCAGGAGTGTCGGAGGCGACAGCTCGATCGTTTCACCACCTGATTAAGGTATGTCTGAGCTTCTTTCCAAATGTCACTTTTGAAACCAGCACAAGTGTTATTTCATTCTTCAAACAATTGACATATTTGAGCTGGGCTGTCTTCTACACATGGACGTTAATTAAATCCTCTTTCCGCCAAAATGATTCGGAAATTAATTTGGTATCAGATATTGGATGGACGACTCTCACTTTATTTTTGTTTGCTACACCCTGGCTCATGCCTTGGTATCCATCTATTTTGCTGCCAATTGCTGCTTTGAGTATCAATTCTCCCAATTTTCTATTGACAAGTTTAACTTTTTGTTTATCATCAAGTATGATCTTGGGAGGGGGAGCTGGAAAACAACTAATCTCCTTAGTTACAGGTTTTATCACCGTTGTCCCCGCTACAGTATTGCTGATATTCGGGCGGAAGAAGGCACTTTTTTAAATTGATTCCTGGCCGCCAACTCTTGATTTTTCGTGAGTGATAACGTACTCCAACAAACCCGCTTGAGCGTCCATCAGCAAATCAATTACGCGATCGAATCCCTCCGGGCCGCCGTAGTAAGGATCTGGCACTTCTTTAAGGTCGTATTTCTGGCAAAAATCGCACATCAGCCGCACTTTGTCTTTATATTTTCCTGCATTATCGAGAGCAAGAATATTCCGATAATTGTCGCGATCCATCGCTAGAATTAAATCAAAATTCTCAAAATCTTTCCTTTGAAATTGGCGGGCTTCGCCTAACAATTCAATGTCTCGCTTCCTCGCCGCCAAGGCCATCCGCCGGTCAGGGGGGCTGCCAATGTGATAGCCGCCTGTTCCGGCTGAATCGCAGGTGATGCGATCGCTCAAACCAGCTTGTTTAATTAAGTGATTCATAATATTTTCTGCTGAGGGCGATCGGCAGATGTTTCCGAGGCAGACAAACAATAATTTAGTCATTAGTTATTAGTTATTAGTTATTAGTTATTAGTCATTAGTTATTAGTCATCAGTCATTAGTTATTAGTCATATGAAATGCGGTAACATCCCAATTGTAAAATCCAGTCAACAGTCACCAGTCAACAGTCATTAGATCGCAACGGCTCTCCTGAACTTTTGG
>JANYGO010000108.1 GCA_025362325.1 Cyanobacteriota bacterium
CAAAAGTATCGAGCAGGTTGAACTGCGAATTAAAACCTTTTTTGAAACTCAACAATTGCAGACTCCAATCCAAATTGCCAACACGATTCAACATATCTATAATCTCATTCTATAGTCTTCTAGCGGGAAGGGAGTAGTACCAGTACCGCTGGCATAGTTGATGGGTGTTCCTGCGCCTCCTGTGGCGAGGGTTAGCTGTGGGATGCCTGTAACGGTGACGGGTTCGCTGAAACTAACAGTAATGGGGATAATTTGACCGACAGTATAAGTGCCATCGGTTGTAGTTGAGGTGATGCTGGTGACTGTGGGTAAAACGCCATCGACTAATACAGCAGTGGTTGCACCGACGCTGTTGAGTGTCAAGATGGCGTTGACAGCGATCGCATTTTGAATGGTTGCACCGCCGCTGAGGGTTAAGGCTGTGCCGACTGCGATGCCGTTGGTGTCTAGGTTGCCGGATGCAACTGTGTAGCGGAAAATTTGGGTGGTGTTGCTGGCCCCTGTACCGACGAGGGTGGCGTTGACTGTGCCGCCGGTGTCGAGGGTGATGGGGAGGATGGCACTACCTGTGCCTTGGGTGATGGTGACTGCTTGGTTGAAGGTAACGGTGAAGTCGAGGTTTTGTCCCACTCCGTAGGTGCCGTTGGCGACTGGGGTGACGCTGGTGATGGTGGGTGGGGGGTTGACTGTGATGTTGGCGGTTTCAGTGGCACTGCTGAAAACGCTGGATGTGGTGTTAGTGGTTCGATCTGCGGTGTAGTTGGCTGTGCTGCCATTTAGGGCACCTATTTGATCCCAAGCGGCAAAGGTGATGGCGTTAGCAACGGTTCCGTTATAGGTGGCGTTGGGTACGAAGCGGATGCGGGTGTTGAGGGTACTAGCTAATAGTAAGGCGTTGGTGGCAGAAACGGCTGGGGTGTTTGTCCAGGTGGTGCCGTTGTTGATGGTGTATTGCCAAGTGCCGTTAGCGGTGTCTAAACCGGTGATGGCGATGCCTTGGAGGGCGGCGGTGTTGGGATCGGTGATTTTTGTGCCGCCGAGGTTGGTGATGATGGTGCTGACAAGTGTGCCTGTACTGGCGCTGTCGCCTTGGTTTTGGGCAGTGAGGGTGGGTGTGCCGCTGGTGTCTAAAACCGGGGAGTTGTTGACGAGGACGCTGACGGTAGTGGCGCTGCCGGGGCCGGTGCTGTCGTTGGCGGTGTAGGTGAAGCTGTCAACGCCGTTGAAGTTGGCGTTGGGGGTGTAGAGGATGTCTCTTTTGGGGTCGATCGCGATCGAATTCAGATAGACAAGATTATCCGCATTCGGGTTGAAGGTGGCATCGGCGACACCTGTTGTGGGGTTTAATTTGGCGATATAGTTGCGGGGTTGTCCGCCGATGTTGGTGAAAAGGCCGCCCACTATGGGGTTGCCGCTGCTGTCTATGGCGATCGCATAGACAACACTATCCGCATTCGGGTTGAAGGTGGCATCGGCGGCACCTGTTGTGGGGTTTAATTTGGCGATATAGTTGCGGGCACTGCCGCCGATGTTGTTGAAATAGCCGCCTACTATGGGGTTGCCGCTGCTGTCACTGGCGATCGCATAGACAGGATTATCCGCAATCGGGTTGAAGGTGGCATCGGCGACACCAGTTGTGGGGTTTAATTTGGCGATACGGGAGCGGGTACTACCGCCGATGTTGGTGAAACCGCCGCCCACTATGGGGTTGTCGCTGCTGTCTGTGGCGATCGCATTGACAGAACTATTCGCAGTCGGGTTGAAGGTGGGATCGGCGGCACCTGTGGTGGGGTTTAATTTGGCGATACCGATGCGGGTTTGTCCGCCGATGTTGGTGAAACCGCCGCCCACTATGGGGTTGCCGCTGCTGTCTATGGCGATCGCTAAGACAGGATTATTCGCACTCGGGTTGAAGGTGGCATCGGCGACGCCTGTTGTGGGGTTTAATTTGGCGATTCTGTTGCGGGCACTGCCGCCGATGCTGGTGAAAACGCCGCCCACTATGGGGTTGCCGCTGCTGTCTATGGCGATCGCAAAGACACCACCATTCGCATTCGGGTTGAAGGTGGCATCGGCGGCACCTGTTGTGGGGTTTAATTTGGCGATATAGTTGCGGGTACTGCCGCCGATGTTGGTGAAATCGCCGCCCACATAGGGGTTGCCGCTGCTGTCTATGGCGATCGCAAAGACAAGACTATTCGCATTGGGGTTGAAGGCGGGATCTACTGTCCCATCGCTATTCAATCGAGCGATTCTGTTGCGTGCAACGCCGCCGATATTGGTGAAATAGCCGCCTACATAAATCCCGTCGTTAATAATCGCTGTGCCGTTGGTGGGGGGGATGGCGATGCTTTGGACGTTCAGTCTGCCGGTGCCAGTGTCGTTGGCTAAAACATTGATCTGGGTGGAAGTTGGTGCGCCACTGACGAGTAAGGCTTTGTTATCTGCCGCCCCTGTTGGTGGTAGGGTGTAGCTGTAATTGGGAACGTTGAGGGGTTGGGTTGCTATGTTCCCGATTTTTACTTCTAATTCCCAGTCTCCGCCGGCGGCTTGATTCCCGGTTTTGTTATTCGATGCAGCAACATTTGCCCCGGTTAGTTGATGCAGCTTTTGAATGAATTGTAATCCGGTTTCTTTTGCTGCTACATTGCAGCCGTAGAGGAGGATGTCGGCATTTTTTGTTAAGGCTTTCCCCCACTGTTTAATTTTGTTGCTCCATTGGGCTAAGTTCTTATTGCTTAAGGTTTCTGAGCCGAAGTGTAAAGTGCCGGGGCTACCGTGGGAGAGGATATGAATTGCTTCTATATCGCTTTGAAGAGCCAAGGTATTAGTAATTTGTTCGATACCGCTCAAATTTTCATTTAAAATGAAAATTTGAGCGGTATCGGCGCTGTTAATTAGGGTTTGATAGTCTTGTACGGCGGAGTCTACGAAAATGATTTGCTTAGTCATGGTTAATTGGGTGATGATTTTTGTTGGGGATTGTCAATGCTAATCAGTTTGCGGGTGGTAATTTTCAGTAAAAATGCTTACCATCACCTGCCGTTTTTGTTCGTGGGAAATAAACACGCAAAACTCGTGCTCAAGACTCATCGCTGCCAATATTCGATCTGTTAAACTACCCACATGGCTAGTCATGGCTGCGTGAAACCGGGGGTTTTGCCACAGGATGGCGGATAGCAAGGTAAAGCCCGATCATCGCGGAAATCCCGATCTCAAGTGAATTTGCTGGGGCATCTAGTTGGGATATATTTAAGGTTTAAAAGTAGTCTGCACCTCGAAAGAAGGCTATGGCTTGGTTGTAGATACTTGCTGTGATATTGCACCCTAAATTTAAATATAGCGGTTCTCACAAAGGTGAGGTATGCTTTTAGGCCCGATGCCCCATGCTTTTAGGCCCTATGCCCCATGCCCTATGCCCCATGCCCTATGCCCACGAGAGCACCTCATCTTTCTGAGAAAGGCTATAGTTTCTCTTCGAGCTCAGAGTGGATGCAGCATCTGACACGCTAGCTGCTGGAAGCTGGATGTTGCATAACTTTACGGAATGATCGCCTAGTTGTTTGCAAAATCTATCCGCAGGTAGATGCCAGTCAACTGAGAGATTTAATTATACTCTCGCGCACTGGAAAAGATTGCGATCGCCCTCAACAAGAATCATGACCTCGGTCATTGCTTTTGGTTACGAAATGTGGTATAGAAACATACTTGAAATAAGACTGGTTGAAGAGAAGGTCGATCGACCATAAGTCAGTAATGACCCAAGAATGGCAAAATACTTTGATTAAATCGCGTTGGGCGATGTAATTTCAATAATTCTGAATGCAAAAACTCGGTAGGTTAAAATAATACAATACGCTTGGCTTAAGAAAGATCCCCCCTAACCCCCCTTACAAAAGGGGGGGACAAGAATCCGCTCAAAGTCCCCCTACAACCAGGGGGATGCGAGGGGGATCTAGATTCGGCTGTGAACGACAGATACAAAGGGTTTGATATCAATTTTTTATGAGGCTGCTCCCGAATCTGATCCCCCCTAACCCCCCTGGTTGTAGGGGGGGACAAGAATTAGATCAAAGTCCCCCTTGCTTTCGGGGGATGCGAGGGGGATCTAGACTCAGATTAAAGCGAAATTATTCAATGGTTTCAGGCTTAATTTGACACCAATACTTACTAACGAGCCCAATCAGTGCCGCGCCATATCGTAAAAAACAAAACACTAGAAATCAGCGCGCCCAGCAGCCACTTAATAGCATTTTTAAATAACCCCAAGCGCTGACTTGACTGAACCGCAGCGCTTTGCGTCTTCAACCGTTCCTTAGCCGGAGTAATTCTCGAAAGAATTTGGTCTTTCAATTGCTGCGGGTTTTGCGTATCCGCTTGTACCCCCAAACGGGTAAGTTCCCCCGCCAAGTTCTTTAAATCTTCAGGAGTACCCTTATTCAGCCGTTCTTCCACTTGCTGCAACTGAGCTAATTGTTGGTCTGCTTGAGTAGTAATTTGCTTGTTATTTTGGTTGTTCACGTAGATAGTCCCAAAAATTCCCAAAGGCAGCATCAACAGAAAAATCACGGCCAGCAGCAGGCACGCCCAAGATAAAACCTTCAAAAAAATGTCTTCTACACTTCTGCGGTCATATCCTTCTCCAAAAAATATCAGCGCCATTGCCAACAGAGGAACTGGCACCCGTTCCACTACAGCGCCAATCGTCTGCAATTCCCAGAGGCGATTGCCAAAATTTGCTGGTATCAAAACTGCGATCGTATCTAATAAAGATAGAATTAATAGACCGTAGCCAATCCAACGCAGCCTGTAAATAGAAAAACCTTGTTCGTCCTGTACGTCATTCATAAAATAATCACAGTTGTTGTTAACAAAAATCTCTTTTGACTAGAATTAAGGTTCGGGAAATCGCGGTTGCCACCACCCATGCCAATCAACCCAAGCATTCTCTAGAATTTTTGTGGCCGCTTCTGGAGTTGTTTTATCCAAAGGTAAAGACATCTGAGTCCACAAACAGCGCCTGTCTTGAATATTTCCCCTACCCAATAGCCAAAACAGAATGCGGTTCGGCTGCCAATCGCGAGTATTTCGATTGTATCTAAACTGTTGGGAAGTCACTGTAGCACCGCCGCGAGGGTTGATACAGGAACTCAAATACAGTCGATTTTGCTGTTGCAAAATTCCGTGAAACCCCGCACTTTGAGTGTTCGCTAATGCTAGTTTACCAGGAGATGACTTGAGAACAGTATTTCCCTTCATCATACCTTCTACATCCCCAATGGTGTTGACCGCATAGCGCATCTCTATTTCTAGATTCATGCCATTTTTTTGATATTCATATTTCCTGGCAGCTTTGAATTCGGAATTGTCGCTAATTGCTAGCGGCGCGCTTTTCTCTAGTTTCCAGTCTGCTAGAGGCACGGCTGGAGGAAAGTCAAAGTTGGTTGCCACAGTGTTGCCTGCGGAGGGATAAAATATCAATTTTCCGGCCACTAACAAAACCCCTCCCAAAGTAACAGCCAACAGGGAAATCCTCACTGGTTTCCAATAGGTAATAGCCATTAGCAATTTTGTTTTTCCTTAGTGGGCGGTTCGTCTTTCAAAATTGCCAACCAGCAGAATAACCCGAAAATGAAGACAGCAATCATCGAAAAGACTACCGAACCATTGCCTGCGTGCCAGTATTTAAATGCTTCTGGTTGAGATAGCGATACCAGCACTGCCATGAGAGCAACTCGCGCGGCATTCACGACAAATGCAGTAAGTATTGCCACGATTGGAACTACAATTTTCTGCCCCGTAGTTGTCGGAAACATAAGCAAAAAAACCAGGGCCAGTCCTAACAATTGTAGAATCGCATTCACCCCCGAACAGCCGTGATATACTTCCACGCTGCCTTTTTCCAGGATGAGAAAAACCCCTTGCCGCACAACTTCAAATCCTAGATAGTGCAGGATGAAAGCTGAAAACTTTGCTGTTAGTGGGGCTACGTCAACGAAGTTTCCGATCAATCCGGGAGAAATAGCTATATAGGCAAGTATTAGCAGTTCTTGCCAATATTGTTTCAGTCCTTTTGTGCCGGAAGCTAGCAAAGCCAGACTGATTCCAGATAAGAAAGGGGAAACTCTGATAAAAAAGTCGTATCCAGATATCGAAGAACTTTTGAGCAAGATGAAAGCAATTAACGATGCTCCAAAGAAGCTGGCGAAAATTCCGCTTTCAAAGGTTAAGGATTCGTGCCTTTCCCAAATCAGAAATGCTACGACTCCCCAAAACAGTAACATTGTGCCGAACAGGTCAGTGTCGTTGGTTCTGGAAGTCAGAGTCAGGTGGAGGGCAATCAAACCGGAGGCGATGCCTAACAGCCAGTATTTAGGTTCTTGGACTTGTTTGAGCCAGTTGATTTCGGTCATTGCTGCTTTCTATTTTTAGATAAGACGGCGGTTGAAACCGCGTCTACACAAACGATGTCCGCCTCCGCGGACTGAAGAAGACAACGTAATTTTCATCGCTTGTTCTTCAACCCGCGGAGGCGGGTTTTGCTTGTATAGACGCGGTTTCAACCGCCGGGTCTTCTGAACCGTATTGCCCTATATAGAAATTATCAGCCACAAACACTTGAATTTATGCGTTTGGGATGAATGTTAACTAAATCTTCACAATAATTGACAAGAGTGAATGTTTGTGATATTATTTTTCATCTAATTAAATCAGAAGAATTTGTAGGGTGCGGAATTCGCACCTTACCCGAATTAGGAATTACCAATTACTGATGAGCGTAAATTTTTTGGTAGTAGGTTTGATATTCCTCCGAAAGCAGGGGTTCCCACCATTCGCGATGGGCTAAGTACCATTCCACGGTCTGGCGCAAACCTTGTTCAACTGTGACTGAGGGAGTCCAACCTAATTCTGTTTTAATTTTGTTGGCATTAATAGCGTAACGCCGATCGTGCCCGGCTCTGTCTTTGACAAACGAGATCAGTTGTTCGCAAGGACGCGCGGGCAAATCAGGAGCTAATTCGTCCATTAGCTGGCAGAGCATTTTGACTAAATCGAGATTTTTTACCTCGTTGTTGCCGCCAACATTGTAGGTTTCCCCGGGCTGGCCGCGGTTGATCACGGCATCTAAGGCGCGACAGTGATCGAGCACGAACAGCCAATCTCGGACGTTTTGACCGTCGCCGTATACTGGCAGCGCTTTGCCCAATAGCATATTGATGCACATTAATGGAATCAGCTTTTCTGGGAAGTGATAGGGGCCGTAATTGTTGGAACAGTTGGTGATGATTGTGGGGACGCCGTAGGTGTGGAAATAGGCGCGGGCGAGGTGGTCGCTGCCGGCTTTTGAGGCTGAGTAGGGACTGTTGGGGGAGTAGGCGGTGGTTTCGGTAAATGCTGGGTCGTCGGGGCCGAGACTCCCGTAAACTTCGTCGGTAGAAACGTGGAGGAAGCGCATTTGGGCTTTGACAGACGAATCGTCAATTGCTTCCCAATGCTTGCGGAAGGCTTCTAAGAGTGTGAAGGTTCCGACAACGTTGGTTTGAACGAAGGCTGCTGGCCCGATAATTGACCTGTCAACGTGGGATTCTGCGGCAAAGTGGGCGACTGTGTTGATGTTTTCTTCTTTGAGCAAGGTATCGACTAGGGTACGATCGCAAATATCCCCCTGGACAAACCGAAAATTTTCTCTTCCTTCCAATTGTGCCAGGGTTTGTCTGTTGCCGGCGTAGGTTAAAGCGTCTAGTACGATTACTCGATCGCCCGGATAGCTGCTGCACCAGTGATGTACAAAATTCGAGCCGATAAATCCAGCTCCGCCTGTCACTAACAATCGATGAGGCGATCGCTCCATGCCTTGATTCCCGCTGTCTGTCATAAAAATAAGAGTTTTTCCAATAACGAAGTCTTTTCAAAAGTAGCCTTAAAAGTAGTTTGTCATCAAGTGTTTGCCCCACTGCGATTAAAATTTCTGTTGTCTGGCTTCGGATTTTCTAATTGGGACGCGATCGCGCCTATGGGTTCACCTGACTTAAACTTATACCGATATTTTAGTCAAAACCCTTACACAACATGGGTTTCATATTTGTAAACTGGCAAGTGGAAGTTTTTATTGCGATCGGGCGATTGTTGGCATTTGCGATCATCCGTGATTTTGGCGGCGATCGCCTGTTGATACATTTGTAAAGAGCTGCTACCATTAATTTTTTAATTATCCTTTACAATTTCCAGAACACCATGAAGAAGTTTCAAGTGTTAGCTGGCATTGCTTCCACCGTCGCGATCGCCAGCAGCATCGCCATAGGTGACGCTGCATCTGCTTTGCCCTGTTCCTACGGCAAATCTGGGGCGACTCAATCTGGTTCTGGGACAACGCTCCTGGGTTCCGGCGGCTCGGATCGAATGAATCCGTGGAAATCCTACAAAACAGCAGCTCTCGGTTTCCTGGGTTTGGCTGGGGTTTTGGGTGGCGGTGCGGCCTACATGAGCTATCGCGCCGGTCAGCGCGCTTCTGCTGCTTGCGCTGCGATGAGCGATAATTTTGAAGTTTTTGAGGAGCCGATCGATCCGATCGCAGATACAGGTGTCGCTGAGCCAGCAGATGCGGTTGCAGCAGTTCGCCAACACCCGGAAGCTCCGGGCGGCGAGCTGGATTTGCCGGGATCGCAAGTTGCCGAGTTGAGTGAGGAAATTGCGATCGAACAAGTGGAGCGCGCGATCGTCAAATAGTTATCTCCAACCCAAGTATTCGCTCAGCAAGCCTCCAATATTGCAAGATTGGAGGTTTTTTGAGGTGAAATAATTTACCCCTACTGTTGCCTGTGATGGCGATCGGGCTGGGGAAGTTGCAACCTGTGTATTTGAGTCGGTGGAACCAGGTTGCTGCGTCAGCTATTTCTGGAAGTAATTAACTCAGTAGACGAGCAATTGCATAAATCTTTGATGCCAGAAGGAAACCGCAGATGTACGCACATTAACGCAGATAATTTCCAGAAGAGAGGGCGAATGAAGAGCAATTCGAGTCTCATACCGACACTTTAAATTTAGATGACTCAAAGCGAGACAGTACGCTGAGGCTCTCGCCAGAAATACTGTTGAGATCAATCTGAGGGTAGACGGCAAGAGTTCCAATCGCCTGCTACGGTTGGAAATATAGCCCTACAGATGACAAAGTATAGGTTATGAATGCTTGGCGCGATCGATTCAATCAATTTACAGGTAAAACTCGATTGGCAGTTTGCCGCATCTTCGTTCAGCTAACAGGCGAAGAAGTTGCACCGCTGTTAGGAGTTCTCAACCGCACCGCCAGAGAAGCAATTGATGCCGATGGCGACGTAGCAGTCTTAGGAGAAGGCCTGGTAGAAATTTGCAATCACCTGTTGCAGTATGACAACTACTGGCAAGCAGCGGCCAATGAAGGCGATGTTTTTTGGGATGAAGGCGAAGCTGGCGATTATGTGGATGAAATTTTTACTGATTCAGCCGATCGCTATCTCAGCGAGCCTCAACATAGTACATCTGTTTACGATAAAAATTCTCCCTTATCTTTGCCCGTAACTAGAAATGTCGTGGTAATGCTGACAATCGCCTATGAAGGCGAAGTTCCTGCCCTGGAAACAGACCTCGCTGACATCGGCGCGCTGAAAGTAGGTTTAAAAGCAATGATTAATTTACATTACCAGGAAAGGCTGCGAGCTGTGCAAGTTCACTTTTCTCCCGCACAGTTGGGAGACGAACTTACTAACGACCAAGTTTTGGTGAATTTCCCAGAACTGATTCCCCTTTAAAAACTACAAAAATTGCACCGGAGTATCGGCGCAGAAAATTCGCTTCAACACAAATGATTTCAGCCGAGGCGGACTAGAAGAAAAGAGGAAAAAAAAGGTTTGCAGTGAGGACTTCAGTTTTTTTCTGGGGAATCAGGAGTTGAGTCAAAAGTGCGATCGGGTGTTAGGGAAGTTGTTGATAATTCAATACGCTTCAGTTAGCGCTGTTTATTCCCCGGAGGTCCCCCTCGCATCCCCGTTAAAAAGGGGGACTTTGAGCAAATTCTTCCCCCTTCTTAAGGGGTAGTAGGGGGCAAGCTAAGGGGGGATCGGGATCGGGCCCAAGCGTATTGGGTAATAAGGATCAATGACCAATGACTAATGACTAATGACTACTGACTAACAACCAATTATTATTTATGATGCTGCGAAAACTGACAATTTATTTAATGGCTTTAACTTTATTGTGGACAGCAACCGCCTGCGGTTCTCCAAGCGCGCAAGCTCCTGTAAATCAGCCTGTAAATCCGGCGGCAAATCGGAATATTAACACAGTGCGTCCGTCACCGAGCAATAACTTGACTCAAGGTCAATATCCCGTACAGCAAGCTACCTACGATGATAGTGATGGCGAATACAGTTTGATGTTGCTGAATACTCCCCCGGGCTCTACCCCAGTTTACCGCACTACCGATTTGCAAATGGCTCGTTTGACGGAGGAAGAAATCTCGGCAGGGAAGAAAAGTTATCTGAGTGTGGATAACAATCAAGCGAGCTTGCATTTGACAGAAGATTTTAAAATAGAGTACGTTCATAACGTTACCGAAACTGTTCCTAATCCTCAAACAGGTCAGCAGGAAACGGTGGTAGTTCGCCAGCAATCAGGCTTCTGGGCGCCGTTTGCGGGAGCTTTGGCCGGTCAGGCGATCGGCAGTTTGTTATTTACACCGCGATATTACGTGCCGCCATTCTATCAGCCGGGGGTGGTTATGGTAGGATATGGCGGGTACGGCAATAGTTACCGCGAAGCTGTGGGGCAATATCAAACTCGCTACCAAGCTCCGCCTCCGGCTGTGAGAAACCGTCAAGTTTTAAGGACGACCGGCCGCTTGCGATCGCCCACATCGAACGTGCCAGTAAGACGCCCAGCACCGCCCAATGCTAATCGATCGACCGGTTCGGGTTACGGCGGCAGCGATTTGAGGCGATCGCAGCAGGCACGTCCCAATCAAAACAGGCGCCAGCCAAGCTTTGGTAGCGGCAGGAGTTCTCGCCAACCGAGTCGGAGTGGCTCTTTCGGGAGCGGCAGAAGGCGCTGATCAAAGAGATTGCCTTGCATCAGCAACCGATCTCGATAAAAGTTGATTTTATCTATTCTCGTGATGCTACGCCGCCGCAGCTATTGACGGTGAGAAATTTGTCATAGTTGATGAGAGGGTTTTGTGTTTCCCCCAGACTCAAAAAATATGTGATTTAATTGCTACATTGATATGTAGGTGACAAGTATGTCTTCTTCACTACCCCCGTCAGGGAAAAGAAACCCTCTAGGATTCGATGAATTGATTGCGATCTTGGTTGCCTTCGGCACGATGGGAGCAATTTTCTTTTGGGTAACAGGCAGAAATCCCGATCGATTGAATGCCAGAAGTTGGCAATTTCCAGCGGTTTTCTCTCAACCTGCTGCTGCGCCCGACAATCTGAAAATATTAACGCCTGTGCCGCCGAGTTCGGATGTGCGATCGCCCGCTACAATCCTGCTTCCTTCGCAACCGGATATCGTCCCTGTGGCACCTTTAGGGCCGGTTTTACCAGTATTTCCTCCGATGGGGACGATCGTGGTTCCCCAAGAGCCAATTGGGCGATCGACTGTCCCTCCAGTCATTATCAAACCGAAAGCAGCTAAACCAAAGGTTGGCGCCGTTAAATTGTCCGATGTTCCTGAAAAATATTGGGCGCGTCCCTTTATTGTCGCTTTAGTCGATCGCAAAATCTTCACTGATTTAAGCGACAACAAGTTTCGGCCTGACGAAACGATGACGCGAGCCGAACTAGCGCGCTTAATTGAGCGAATGTCCGACAAAGAACCGAGCCGAAAACCGATTAATTTTGAAGACGTGAAAGACAAGAACCCTGCCGCCAGTGCGATCGATGGCAGCGTACAAAAAGGATTTCTTAAAGGATATCCCAACAATGAGTTCCGTCCCACAAAAGACGTTCCCCGTGTCGAAGTCATCGTAGCATTAGCTAGCGGTTTAAACCTGAAACAAGAACAAAATACCAGCAAGATTTTACAAGTTTATACAGACAGGAAAAAAGTCCCGAAATGGGCAGTTAACAAAGTAGCAGCAGCAACAAAAGCTGGCATTGTTGTCAACCATCCCAAGCCCACACTTTTGCAGCCCAACAAAACAGCAACTCGCGCGGAAGTAGCAGCCATGATTTACCAAGCTATGGTCAAAAAAGGCAAAGTACCTGTTAAGCCTTCTGAGTACGTTGTGGAGCCTTTAAAGTCTTCCCGATAATATTTTAGGGGCGCAGCCTGAGCAACGCCCCAGAATAACATTTAATCCTGATGGTTTGATCGTGCGGACTTTAGTCCTTTCTTCTGTATTTTATGAGGACTGAAGTCCTCACTACGAACCAGGTTTGATCGTGCGGACTTCAGTCCTTTCTTCTGCCTTTTCTGAGGGCTGAAGCCCTGACTACGAACCTGGTGGATTAATCTTGAAACACCATAATGCTGCCAGAATAGCAAGCTACCCAAACCTGATTAGTTTCCGGATCGTAAGTAATCCCGATGGGACTTGAATTAACATTCACTGTTTGCAGCACCTTCAGATCGCTCGTCCTCACCTTGCTAACAGTATTCGATAAATAGTTAACCACATAGATCAGTTTTCCATCACCAGAAATCGTCATGCTGCGAGGTGCATTTCCAGTCGAAACTTTATCTACCACTCTACCAGTTGCCAGGTCAATCTTTGCCACATTCCCTTCACCATTCAAAGTGGCATAAAGATACTTACCATTGGGGTCTATCGTCAAATGACGCGGCGCATTGCCAATATTTCTCAACCATTCTACCGAAAAGTCTAAGAGATTTACTTTCGCAATATCGGCAGAACCCATGACGGCAACATAGGCATTTTTGGAATCGGGAGTGACCACAATTCCGCGAGGATATGCACCCAGTTTTACCCGCTCAACTTCGCGGTTTTTATTGATATCAACTACGCTCAAATCCCAACTGCACCAATTGGTAGCGAGCACGAAGCGATTGTCAGGCGAAACTGCATTGAATTTTGGGACTGCACCTACAGGAATTATTTTTTCTATTTTCAAAGTTTGGGTGTTGATGCGGTACAGGAAACTTTGGTCGTGTTTTGCCGATGGAGAACACCTGTCGCTACCGGGATTTTCAAACCCAGAACCGTACATTTGATAGTTGGATACATAGCCATATTTACCATCTGTTGAAAAAGCAGCTTCTACGGGAGAACCTTGATAATTGCCTTTGAATTTAGAAAAGCCAAACTTTGATAAGTTTACTGTATCGGGAATAGTCTTGACTAATTTAAATTTTCTGTCATAAACTGTGATTGTGTGGCTGTACATCATGTTTTGCGCAAAAAACAAACCCGCTCCTGAATAAACTATTGATTTCGGCGATATTTTGCCGTAAATAGTTTTTTTCAAAGTCATCTTTCCGTCAGTGTTTACAAGTTTTTTACCTGGTTCATTTTCTTTTTTTTCAGGAATTGAGGCGGGAGTTTCTGTTTTAAATGGTGGTAAAAATGGTTCTTGAAAAAGAGGTCGTTTTGGCTGATTTTTGGTTTTATCTTCGAGTTTGTTGTTGTTTTCTGTGGCGGTAGAAGATGGTGAAGATCGATCGACCTTTGGCGATATTTCCCCCGCAGATTCATTGTCAGTGCTCGCGCCTTCCGGCTTACCTTTCAAGGCTGACAAGGTTTTAGGGCCGACAATGCCGTCAACTTTCAGGTTGTTGTCTGCTTGGAACTTTTTCACCGCAGCCTGAGTGATTGAACCGTAAAATCCTGTAGCCCTACCGCCAAAATGTCCTGATGCTTGCAGAGTTTTCTGTAGTTCGACAACTTCCGGGCCTGAATCGCCTTTTGTCATTTTGATGGCGAGGGCGGGATAGACTAAATTTAAAATTGTGATACAGATTGTAAAGAATAGTAAAGGAGTCGAGGCTAAATTCAGGGGCGTTTTGCAGTTGGGCGATCGAGTTTGAGCTGGGGGCGTTTCCCAAGTTTCAGCTAAATGCAGGTAAGCTAGTCCGTCCATAGTTTTTACCAAGTATTTTTGGTGCTATGATACACTAACTAATCCCATTCTAGATGTTAAATTTGAGATTTTAGATTTGAGAATTGGCAATGACTGATGACATAACGGTTTAGAAGCTCTCCTGCTGTCCTATAATTTTTTTGAACTGCTATAACATTGATAAAAGGGAAATTTTTATTATAATTACACCGAGGGTGCAATTTCTGAGCAGTTTTTAATGGTGCCAGCAAGTAGGAGCGATCGACAATGTGGAGTGGGGAACAAACAACGACAGCATCAACAACCAAAGAATCCCGCCAGACTGTGCTGTGGGAAGATGACGGCGGGCTTTGCCAGCGGGCTTGGGTAGAAATCGATTTAGCAGCTTTAACTCACAATGTAAAACAGCTTAAAAATCTCTTATCTCCCCAGACTGAACTGATGGCAGTTGTGAAGGCGGATGCTTACGGACACGGTGCGATCGCAGTCAGTCAAACGGCCTTGCAAGCAGGTGCTAGTTGGCTGGGTGTGGCGACGATTCCCGAAGGAATAGAATTGCGGGAAGCTGGGATAGAAGCGCCGATTTTGCTGTTGGGGGCAACTCATACAGCGGCACAGGTAAGGGCGATCGCCCAATGGCACTTGCAGCCCACTATTTGTACTGCCAAACAAGCCCTGATTTTTTCGGAAGTTCTCGTCAGTCTCGATCGATCTTTGTCGGTTCACGCTAACTTAGACACGGGAATGTCTCGCTTGGGTACGCCCTGGCAGGAAGCAACAGAATTTGTGCAATTAGTCAATGGGTTGCCGAATTTAAAATTAGTCAGCATTTACTCTCACTTGGCGACAGCCGACAGTCCAGATACTGCCGTGATGAGAGAGCAACAGCAACGGTTTAAACGGGCGATCGCGCAAATCCAAACAGCAGGAATTAACCCGCGCCTCCTCCACTTGGCCAACTCTGCTGCCGCCCTCACCGACCCCGATTTGCATTACGATTTAGTGCGGGTCGGTTTGGCTACCTACGGTATTTATCCTGCTCCTCACTTGCAGGCGATCGCTTCTTTGCAGCCCGCAATGCAGGTAAAAGCTCGGGTAACGCAGGTGAAAACAATTGCAGCAGGCACTGGCGTTAGTTATGGCTATCAATTTATTGCTGGGCGGCAGACACAGATTGCCGTAGTTGGTATCGGCTATGCAGATGGAATTCCCCGCCATCTTTCTAATAAAATGCAGGTTTTAGTTAGGGGCAATTTCGTGCCGCAAGTCGGTGCTGTGACGATGGATCAATTAATGCTGGATGTCACTGATATTCCCGATTTAGAAGTCGGCGAAGTGGTAACTCTGTTGGGTAAAGATGGGAAAAATCAAATTACTCCTGACGATTGGGCCGCAATTTTAGGAACTATTTCTTGGGAAATTCTCTGCGGTTTTAAACACCGATTGCCCCGCGTAGCAGTAAACTCTTAACTAGGACGATTAGACGGCGGTTGAAACCGCGTCTAGACAAACGATGTCCACTCGCCTGCGGACTGAATAAAATCATGTAAAACGTAATTTTCACCGCCTATTTTTCAACCCCTCTGAGCTCGGGTTTTATTTGTATAGGCGCGGTTTCAACCGCAGGCTTTATATAGTATAATTTTGATGTAACCAACTTTGATATTACCAATTACCAATTACCAATTGACATGACAGCCAGCACATTGATCCTAATAGCTCAAACCTTGACGGCGCAGCTAAATGCAGAGAGAATACAGGCGATGCAAGTAGCCCAAGAATTCTCGAAAAGATTCGTAGAATTGGGGTTTAAAATTGTACCTCAAGCGCTGTGGGCGATCGGCATTTTGTTAATTACGCGATTTGCGATCGACGTTGCGGGCCGCGTGACTCGCCGAGCTCTGAGTCGTACCGAAGCCACGCTGCGGAAATTCTTGGTTCAAGCTGCGGAAATTGCGATTTTGATTGTCGGCGTAGTCGCGGCTTTGAGTCAGTTGGGAATTCAAACAACTAGCGTGGTTGCGGTGGTGGGTGCGGCGGGTTTGGCGATTGGTTTGGCGTGGCAAAATACTCTGTCCCACTTTGCTGCTGGGGTAATGTTGATTAGTTTGCGACCTTTTGAAGTCGGAGATACAATCGAAGCTACGGATGTTAAAGGAGTGGTGGATAGCATCGGGATTTTTTCCACAACTGTGGTGACGGACGATCGCATAAAAATTATTGTCCCGAATAATCAGCTATTTAACGGTACACTGAAAAATACCACGGCGATGGGTACGAGGCGAGTAGACTTAAAAATTGATATTGGCGATCGACCGATCCGTCCAACGATGGCCCAGTTGTTAGAAATTGCCCATTCTCACCCGCTGGTTTTGGAAAATCCGCCCCCGACTTGTTTGGTAGCCGAGATTGCTCCAGAGACCACTATTTTATCTCTCCGGCCTTGGTGCGCGTCGCTGGCCTACGAACAAGTGCGATCGCAAGTTCAAGAACAGGTCAAAGAAGCAATGAATGCCCACAAAAATCAAGAACAATAGATATCAATATAAAATATAAAATCCCAAATCGATCCTAGGTATTTTCCATGAGCAATTGGTCTCCCCAGCAAATTTTGCAAGAACCGGGCGTCAGAATGTCCGCCACCGAGAAGCAAACAATTCTCAAAAAATTTCCGCCTCCCGACGAAAACAATCAAATCTATGCCGACGCCATTTTTGAAGGCGGCGGTGTGCGCGGAGTGGCGTTTTTAGGCGCACTCAGATGCTGCAACGATTTGGGCATCCGCTGGCGAAAATTGGCCGGTACTTCTGCGGGTGCAATTACTGCCGCAGTATTGGCAACAGACTTGTCAATGGACGACTTAGAGGAGTTGTTAGGACAGCTCGATTACAGCATATTTTTAACTAAAAAAAACAGTCCTCTAATTTTAAACGGCGACCCAGCAGACGACTTGCAATCTCCAGCTTGGACGCTGCTTTTCCTAACAGTCAGCCGCCAGATGGGAGAATATTCTGCCCAGCCTTTCCGGCAGTGGCTGGAAGCAACGCTTAGTAAAGGTCACTTGCACACTTTTGCCGATGTCAAACAACTGGTAAAAGACCGGGAATTAAAAGTAGTAATTTCCAACCTGACTCGCGGTGAAATGTTGGTACTGCCCGATGACTTGCGGCGGCAGGAATCGGCAGATTCCGATACTTTGTACCAGCAGTTGCAGCTCAAAAGCGCTGAAGATTTTAGCGTGGCTGAAGCGGTGCGGTTGTCGATGAGTATTCCGCTATTTTTTGAGCCGGGAAAACTGGGCAATGACTTAATTGTCGATGGCGGAATTCTCAGCAATTTTCCGCTGTGGATTTATGACAAACAATCTGTCGGTTCGACTCCCGCGGTGCCCCGCTGGTTTACCTTTGGGTTTCGATTAATTGATACTGGCATTGAGAACCAAATTAAGATTAATAGTCCGGTGTCGATGCTGGCGGCGATGTTCACCACCATGATGAAAGCAAGAGACCGCTATCACCAGCGCGAAATGGATAAAGGCCGGGTGATTAATATTGATGTGACTGAAGCTG
Organism: Cyanobacteriota bacterium; assembly: GCA_025362325.1. Lineage (GTDB taxonomy): Bacteria > Cyanobacteriota > Cyanobacteriia > Cyanobacteriales > Microcoleaceae > Microcoleus. The sequence continues at coordinate 17,621 of JANYGO010000108.1, forward strand.
CGGTGACGACGACGGATTTTCACCTTGATGCCGATCGCAAGGCTAAGCTGTACCGATTGGGATATTTGTATACTAAGAGGTTCTTTTTGAGTTCTAACTTTAGTTGGGAAAAGCACTTGAAGGCTAGGGGCTTTGGGGAGTAGGAGAGGGGGAGAGTGGGGAAATATGCCTTCCGCCTTCGACCAAAGGTATATAGGGAGAGGGATTGAAGAATTTTTAATTTAGGGGTTGGCAAGAGCCGGATGTGTGTGCTATAGTTAGTTACCGTCATCGTGGAGAGGTGGCTGAGTGGTCGAAAGCGGCAGATTGCTAATCTGTTAAGGGTGTTATCACCCTTCGGGGGTTCGAATCCCCCCCTCTCCGTTCTAAAACTTCTAGGAAAAAATTCCTTTTAATCAAATTTTGTGGACGGGCTAGAAGCCCATCCCACAAGAAAATTTTGTGGGATGGGATTCTAGCCCGTCCCAATTATTTTCGCAATTCAATTCTAGTCTAGCAGCAATCATCGGCTATCAAATCTAATCAAGCGCCTTGATTGCTTCGACAAATTGCCGCGAAATAAAGGGTAAAATCTCTTCATTCTTGCTATTCTCTTTCCCCTCGGTAAATACAACTAATAAATACGGCCGCAAACCCGGTATTTCAATATAAGCAGCATCGTGACGAACTTGACTTGTTAGTCCCGCTTTTGACCACAATTGTGCTGATTCTGGCAATCCGCCGCCTAAAAAACCTGTAACTTGATTTTCAGGCTCAGCTTCTAATTCTGCTGGTGCTAAACTGCGTTTCATTAAACCCATCATCTCTTGGGATGCTTTTGCAGAAACAGCTACGCCGCCGATGATGCTGTGCAGCAAACGCGCCGCTGCATTGGTGGTTAGCATATTTCTATTTTCCATTAATTCTCCCAGAAATGCTCGCTCGCGACCGTAGGGGCCATCGCACCAGGTTTTTTGATTGGCGTTAATATTTTGTAATTCCGGCCAATCTAATGATTGAAAGTAACGGTTGACGATGTTTCGCTGCTGTTTCCAAGTTTCAAAGGGGCCTGGTGATAATTCTGGGCCGCTGGTGGTGCCGGTGAGGGCATCTACTACTAAACTGGTGGCATCGTTGCTGGAATCAACTATCATGTCTCGGACGGCGCGTTCTAATTCTGGCGATGTTTGAATCATGCCTTTTTGCACCCATTCCCAGATGGCAACGAGGTAGAATAATTTGACGATGCTGGCGGGATAAATTCGTTCGGAAGCTCTAGCGCTAAAGCCTCGCGGTTGATATTTCCAAAATTCTTGTGCACTTAGGGCACCGCCTGTGTTGACTCGCACTGGCGGATCGTAGACTATCCAGGTTATGGCTGTGCGATCGCGCGTCAATGTGGTAAATTCTGCCTGGGCGGAGTCTATAATGCTACTGCCGAGGGTTTCTAATTGTTCGTCTTTGTGGAAAAATGTCATGGTTAATGGCTGACGGTTAACGGTTAACGGCAGTTGGCTAATGGCAATAAATCGTTAAGTGCGAACAATTAACAGCAAACAATTAGCAATTAGCAATGACCAACTATCAATTATCTGATGTTCTGGAGTACCGCGCGCGATCGCACATAAATATTTACGATTCCCCAAAGTGCGATCGATTAGCAACTCAAGCAGCCCTGGGGCGACATTTGCGCGCCCTTAACCAGAGTTTGAACAATGTAAACTTGGATACAACGGCTGTGATGGTGCGGCTGTGCGAAGATGATTATCCGGGATGGCTGGATCTTCGAGATATTGAGTTGCTCGATGCCACACAAACAGTGTATCATCCTCTGGTGCTTTCTGAGGTTCAAATTAAGGAAAAATTGCCGATCGCAATTAATTTCACTCGCGAGGCTATGCACCAATCCAATTATTATCTTTGGGGCGGTACAGTCGGGCCCAATTATGATTGTTCGGGATTAATGCAAGCTGCTTTTGTGGCTGCGGGTATCTGGTTGCCGAGGGATGCTTATCAGCAGGAAGCTTTTACTAAGCCTGTTAGTAATATAAATGATTTAGAACCAGGAGATTTAGTATTTTTTGGAACTTCCGAAAAAGCAACTCATGTAGGATTGTATCTGGGAGATAATCGCTACATTCACAGTTCTGGAAAAGCACAAGGTCGCAACGGTATCGGTATTGATGTTGTGTCGGAGGATGGCGATAAAGTCAGTCAAGATTATTACCGACAATTGCGCGGATATGGTAAAGTTGTGGCAAGTTATCAATCTAGTTGTTAGTTATTGGTTATTCGTTACTTGTTCAACAACTAACCAGTAACAACTAACCAGTAACAACTAACCAATGACTAATGATTACTGATGTTATCTAACAAAACAATGGACGCTGCATTATTTTTGGAAAAATTGGCCGCACAGCAGGCTGCCGATCAGATTGTTCTCGACGTTTCGGTGGTGGTGCCGGTGTATAATGAGGTGGAAAGTTTGCCTCATCTGATTGAGGCGATCGCCTCTGCGATTCAACCATCTGGACTCAGCTATCAAATTATTTGTGTAGATGACGGCTCTAAAGACGGTTCTGCTGACCTTCTCAAGCAGTTGGCCGGCAGTCGCGATGACCTTTGTGCTGTGCTTTTGCGCCGCAATTACGGGCAAACTGCTGCGATGTCGGCAGGTTTCGATCGCGCGACTGGTCGTGCTATTGTTACCCTAGACGGCGATTTGCAAAATGACCCTGCTGATATTCCGATGTTGTTGGAAAAGTTAGATGAAGGCTACGATTTAGTTAGCGGCTGGCGCAAAAATCGGCAGGATAATACTATCAGCCGCCTGATTCCTTCTAAAATTGCCAACTGGTTAATTGGTCGCGTTACGGGCGTAACTTTGCACGACTACGGCTGTTCTTTGAAAGCTTATAAATCCGAGTTAGTTGCAGACTTGAATCTATACGGGGAATTGCACCGATTTTTGCCTGCTTTGGCGTTTATTGAAGGGGCGAGAATTGCAGAACTTCCGGTGCGACATCACGCCCGCCGTTTTGGTCAAAGTAAGTATGGAATTTGGCGGACTTTTCGGGTGTTGATGGATTTGTTAACTATTTCTTTTATGAAGAAGTTCCTAACTCGACCGATGCACGTTTTTGGACTTTTGGGCATGAGTTCGATGGCGTTGGGAACGGTTTTAGGGATTTATTTGACTTTTGTTAAATTGGGTCTGGGTCAAAGTATTGGGAACCGTCCTTTGCTGATTTTGGCTGTGGTTTTGTTGTTGACTGGCGTGCAGTTATTTTGTTTTGGTTTGCTGGCGGAAGTGATGATGCGGACTTATCACGAGTCCCAGGGAAAGCCGATTTATCGGGTGCGCGAGGTGTTTGGTTCTAAATAAAGCAATGATGTGTTTGGAATAATATTTATTCCTGTGAATTACACGGAATCAAGAAGTTTGTAGTGAGGACTTTAGTCCGCAAAAATCAAAGGACTGAAGTCCTCACTACAAACCGATTTTATTGTAGGCGATCGACCGGACAAGATATTATTTTTAACTCATGACTTTTTGAGCTTGGCGGAGAGATTCAATAGTGGCGATCGCGTGTTGGGAGACTGCATCTATTTCTGCTGCGGTATTGAACCGTCCAATCCCAAACCGAATTGAGGCGTAGGCTAATTTGTCCGATCGCCCGATCGCTGCTAAAACATGAGATGGGGATATTTTCGCCGAAGTGCAAGCAGAACCCGAAGAAACTGCCGCCGCCGGTTGCAAACCCAACATCAACGCTTGACCGTCAACCCCGCCTACACTAATATTCAAATTCCCAGGTAATCTCTTCGTCGCGTGACCGTTGAGAACAACATCACCCAATTCACTCAAATTTTCCCACAAACGCTGCCGCAGATTCACAACTCGTTCTGTTTCCGACTCCATTTCCGAAATTGCCAATTCTACTGCTTTGGCAAACCCGACTATTTGCGGTGGGTAAAGAGTGCCCGATCGCATTCCCCGTTCATGGCCTCCTCCGTGCATTTGTGGCGCTAGCTGCACTCTCGGTGTGTGGCGGCGGACGTAGAGGGCACCAATGCCTTTTGGCCCGTAGATTTTGTGCGCCGTCAAGGACATTAAATCAATGTTCATCTCCTGTACGTCGAGGGGGATTTTGCCGATCGCCTGGGCCGCATCTGTGTGGAAAAGAATGTCATTTCCGCGACAGATTGCTGCAATTTCCGCGATCGGCTGAATCACACCAATTTCGTTATTAGCCGTCATCACGGAAACTAAAATTGTCTCAGCCCGAATCGCTTTGATCAAATCGCCTATATCAATCAGTCCGTCACTTTTCACTGGTAAAACAGTAATGTCAAACCCTAATTTTTCCAAATATGTACAAGGGTCAAGAATTGCATTATGTTCTGTTTTTACCGTTATAATGTGCTTCCCTTTGCTGAAATACGCTTCAGCGATGCCTTTAATCGCTAAATTATTTGCTTCTGTTGCACCGCTGGTAAAAACAATTTCTTCTGGGGAAGCGTTGATCGCTTCTGCTATGATTTGTCGCGATTGTTTTACCGCTGCTTCTGCTTCCCAGCCGTAGACGTGGTTGATGCTGGCTGCGTTGCCGAATTGTTCGGTGAAATATGGCAGCATCGCATCAACTACCCGTTTGTCTACGGGGGTTGTCGCGTGGTTGTCGAGATATATAGGACGTGCGGACATAGTGGATTTTTGGTTGAAAAGGTGTTAGGTTTATTGTAGACGAGCCTCTTGTTCTATCACAAAACTTTATATTTAACAAATATTTGTGAAGATTTATGCGAGCTGACATTCAGGGATTAGAAATTACTGTCGGTGAGCTCAAGCACCTGTGCGGCGTGGGGCCTGATCGCCTATACCGGCCGGCGAGTGCGACTAAATTTGCCCACGAAGCTTTGAAAACTGTCGGTTTAATTGTTTTGGTTCTAATCAGTTGTGGGCTGCTGGTGGCGATATTTCCTAGAGCTTATTTGGTGTGGTTGGCCCTCCACCTCGCTGCGATCGCAGGTTTAATCTTTGAGGATGCGTGGAAAATTTGGTGCAGTCGCCACCACAAAGATTTAATCCATCTTTTTGATGATGTCGATCGCTATAATGGTATAATTAAGGCGATCGAAATTAATGACAAGATCGAAGATGCTGGCAATGCGTTCGTCAAAATAGGCGATCGCTCAAAAGTCATTCAAGCCTTGCAGACGATCAGAGAGGATTTAGTTCGAGCTTTGAAAACTGAGAGAATTCTCAGGGAAAACAAAAAATTTGTCGCTACTAACTCAGAACTGTTTGCCAATAATTTGACAACTTTGAAGGCTCTCCAAATTAGCGATCGATCGAGCCAGCCGGGGCGATTGCTCAGCGAAGCTTTGCAGCTAGCTGTGGAAGTTCAAGCAGAAATGAAAAAGTTACAAAGCCGCAACGCTGCTAATTTAAAAAATGGAAAAGCAGACGGCGGTTGAAACCGCGTCTACACAAACTAATTGGGCCTCTGCCGAATGAAGAGAATAACGTAATTTTACAAGCAGACGGCGGTTGAAACCGCGTCTACACAAACTAATTCCACTCGCCTGCGGAATGAAGAGAATAACGTAATTTTACAAGCAGACGGCGGTTGAAACCGCGTCTACACAAACTAATTGGGCCTCTGCCGAATGAAGAGAATAACGTAATTTTAGCCAAATACGGTTCAGTTAAAAAGCTAATTTATTCCCGCACATATCACTTAATTGATAACTATCATAGTCTCGGCGATGCGATCGTCGCGGATCACTGCGCTAACCCTAAGATATCTCTTCGGAGATTAGCGTTAATCCAACCGTATTGAATTTTAATCGCCTGTTCTTCAACCCGCAGGCGAGTGCGTGAGTGTTTGTATAGACGCGGTTTCAACCGCCCGGTATTCTCAGACACATTTTAAAATTTATGAATTATGAGAATTGTTAAGAAAAATCATGATTGTAAATTGTTTGCTGTTACGTAACAGGTAAGGATATCTTGGAAAGGTGACGTTAACAACCAGGTCAGTATGTCTTCTGCCAAACCTAAGATTATAGTTCTCGATGACGATCCAACAGGTTCTCAAACCGTGCACAGTTGCTTGCTGCTGACACGTTGGGACGAAGAAACCCTACGTTTGGGACTGCGGGACAAGTCCCCGATTTTCTTTATACTGACAAATACTCGATCGCTAACTCCCGAAAAAGCAGCCTCCGTCACCCGCGAAGTGTGCCAAAATCTCAAAAAGGCGATCGCGAGCGAAGAAATCGAAGACTTCCTAATAGTTAGCCGTTCCGATTCTACCCTGCGCGGCCACTATCCGATCGAAACCGACGCGATCGCCGAAGAACTCGGCCCCTTCGACGCTCATTTTCTAATTCCCGCCTTTTTTGAAGGAGGCAGAATTACCCGCAACAGCGTGCATTACCTAATGGTTAACAGCGTCCCAACGCCAGTTCACGAAACCGAATATGCCAAAGATTCAGTCTTCGGCTACAGTCACAGTTACCTGCCAGACTACGTAGAAGAAAAAACCAAAGGTCGCATCCATGCTGATGCAGTCGATCGCATTTTACTCGCAGACATCCGCTACGGAAGTTTAGATCGGCTGATGGAAATGACAGACAACCAATGTGCAGTTGTTGACGGCGAAAGCCAAGGCGATTTAGACACATTTGCCAAACACGTTCTCGATGCAGTCAGTCACGGCAAAAAGTTTTTATTCCGCAGTGGAGCGAGTATTTTAACATCCTTAGCTCACCTCGGCCCGCAGCCAGTAGCAGCCGACGAAATGGCAAAATACGTGAGGGACGGCAAACCGGGTGCAGTAATAGTTGGTTCCCACGTCAAAAAAACGACCGATCAATTAGAACGCTTGTTAGAAGAACCCAATACAGTTAGCATTGAAATAGATGTATCTCACTTGCTAGAAGATTCGCCAGAGTATCGCGCCCAAATCCTGGATGAAATTCTCGAAAAAGTCCACAATGCTCATGACGAAGGCAAAACACCTGTAATTTTTACCAGCCGCAAGGAACTACAATTTGAAAACGCAGAAATCCGCTTAAAATTTGGCGCTGCTGTTTCTGCTTTGTTGATGGATGTAGTGCGGGGAATGCCTGCGGATATTGGATTTTTAATTAGCAAGGGTGGCATTACTTCCAACGATGTTTTGAGTACAGGTTTGTCGCTGAAAAATGTCAGGCAAATCGGTCAAATTATCGCAGGTTGTTCAGTTGTAAAAACCGAACCTGATCATCCTCTGTTTCCCAATTTACCAGTGGTTTTGTTTCCGGGAAATGTGGGAGATAGCAATGCTTTGGCTACGGTTTACAAGCGGCTGAGCAAGCATTCTAGCTAGTAGAATCCCAGATTAACGCAGATGAGTTTAGTTCTAGTCAGGGAGGATAATAGACTGGAATTCCCAAAATAACTAGGACGGGCAAGATGCCCATCCCACAATTTTTTTATTGTGGGGTAGGCGTCCCGCCTGCTGTGAGCATTTTATGGCAATTGCCATTCGACGGCAACTTGAACAAAAATCTCTCTGATACTTTGTCCTTGCCAAAATCTGCCAAATATGCTATTTGAGAGGGTCTGGCTTTAAAATAGTCATCATTTGAAATTCCCAATCTAAAATCTAAAATCTAAAATCCGATCGCCCCTGGGCCACCCCTCTCAAAAAATGAAATTAAAAAAAAATTAAGCCCGAACTCTACATATAGAGCCAACAGCGCCATAGCTACTGCTATCAGTAGCGTTTCGAGCTTGTATCAGCCGCAATTTTAAAATTAAGTAAAAATTTTCACATAGTAATTTTGAGCTGAAAGGATTAGCATATAAGGGTGACAGAACATTATCATCCACTAAACTCATTAAAAAGCGGCCATTGGTTCAAGCTGATCTGTGGGGCAAGTTTTCAACACCTGCCGTCGGTTCGGAATCTCACATTGGCTTACACCTTAGCAGGTGCTGACTGTATCGATGTCGCGGCAGATCCCGCCGCCGTCGCAGCAGCGAAAGAAGCCCTACAAGTTGCCAACGAAATACAGCTAAGAACTCAAAACCGCAGGTTTGGCGGCGAAGGGTTGCCGCTGCTGATGGTGAGTTTAAACGATGGAGAAGACCCGCATTTTCGCAAGGCCGAATTCAACCCAGCCGAGTGTCCGGTGGACTGCTGGCGGCCCTGCGAAAAAATATGTCCAGCCGAAGCAATAGTTTTTCCGGGTGCTGGTGAGGGTTTTTCCGGGGTGATAGACGAGCAGTGCTATGGCTGCGGTCGCTGTCTGCCGGTTTGTCCGAGCCAATTAATTTACACTCGTTCTTACGTGTCTGCTCCCGCTGCGATCGCACCTTTAATCTTGCAATCCGGTGCGGATGCCCTAGAAATCCACACGCAAGTAGGCAGAGAGGTAGATTTTGCGCGACTTTGGTCGAGCATAGCTCCCTGGGTAGATCAACTCAAAGTAATAGCAATTAGTTGCCCCGATGGAGACGGTTTGATTGATTATTTGCGGACACTCTATCAAATAATTTCCCCCCTTCCTTGTCCCCTAATTTGGCAAACCGACGGTAGGCCGATGAGTGGAGATATCGGAATAGGAACTACTAGAGCCGCGGTCAAACTCGGTCAAAAAGTTTTGGCTGCCCAGTTGCCGGGATACGTGCAACTTGCAGGTGGCACTAATGCTCACACTGTCAGCAAACTCAGAGCCTCTGGACTGATGAGGGAGCATCGGAAAAATTTGTCAATTCCTGATACCCCACACATTGCAGGTATAGCTTATGGCAGCTATGCCAGGGTTTTGCTGTCACCAATTTTAGAACAATTAGAAACAATGCAGACCGATCGAGCATTGGCTATTCCTGTGGCAGTAGCGTCGTCAGCAGCCTCTGCTCAAATACCTGGACTAACTCAGCTCGAAGCCGTCCCAGAACTTCTCTGCCAGGCCGTGAGTTTAGCTCGTTCTCTAGTTTCCCAGCTCAAAGAATTTTAGTCAGTAGTTAGTGGTTAGTAGTTAGTAGTTAGTAGTTAGTAGTTAGTGGTTAGTAGTTAGTAGTTAGTGGTTAGTAGTTAATTCCAACAACAAATAACAAATAACAACTGACAAATAACAAATAACAAATAACAAATAACAACTGACTAAAAAGGTTGAAAACGTCACCGAACACACCGAGGCGAATGCAGATTACAGACGACCTCAACAGACTATTAGACATCGTGCCAGACGAGATCCGGCAGCCCCTAGAGCAGCACCCGCAGCGCAACAATCTCATTGAGATTGTCATGGATTTGGGCCGCCGACCAGAAGCTCGTTTTCCATCCTCGGCCGAACATCTTTCCCAAACACCGATTTCCAAAGCAGACCTCAACTATTGCATCGATCGAGTCGGCAGCTTCGGCGGCGACAATCGAGCCGGCATCGAGCAAACCCTGCACCGAATTAGCGCCATGCGCAACCGCAGCGGCGAGATTATCGGCTTGACATTGAGGGTGGGCCGGGCTGTGTTCGGGACGATCGGGATTATCCGCGATTTAGTGGAAACCGGTCAGTCAATTTTGATGCTCGGCCGCCCCGGAGTCGGCAAAACCACGGCTTTGCGGGAAATTGCCCGCGTGCTCGCCGATGACTTGGAAAAACGGGTGGTAATCATCGACACCTCCAACGAAATTGCTGGAGATGGAGATATCCCGCATCCGGCGATCGGCAGAGCTCGCAGAATGCAAGTTTCCCGTCCCGAACTGCAACACCAAGTCATGATCGAAGCAGTGGAAAACCATATGCCCGAAGTGATCGTGATTGACGAAATCGGCACGGAATTGGAAGCTTTGGCCGCTCGGACGATCGCGGAAAGGGGCGTGCAGTTGGTCGGTACCGCCCACGGGAACCGGCTCGAAAACTTGATGAAAAACCCGACTCTGGCCGATTTAATTGGGGGCATCCAAGCGGTGACGCTGGGAGATGATGAGGCGAGACGGCGTGGTTCTCAAAAGACGGTTTTGGAACGCAAATCACCGCCAACTTTTGAAATTGCGATCGAAATGTTGGAACGCCAGCGCTGGGTGATCCACGAACGAGTCTCTGATTCGATCGACACTCTGCTGCGAGGACGCGAACCCAACCAGCAAACCAGAAGCATCAGCGACACTGGACAAGTAATTATCGACCGCGAGTCAGCCGCTCCCCCCGCCCGGTTTCCAGGGATGCCAGCTTCCGCCTCAGCCCCCGCTGCGGTATCAGGAATGCGGCCAGTCACACCGATTTCTGGGTGGCGGAGTGCCGGCAAAATGGTGCCGATGCCCCCTCAAGGCGAGAAATTCGCTGCTACCGCTAACAGCGCGCCGGTGACTGAGACTCGGTATTTCGAGCAACTCCTCGAAGAATCCCTGTCCGTCGAACCGGTACCGCAGCACCGGGGACGTTATTCCCAGAATGTCGGCCCTAACGGCGAAGATTTGCCCCTCCACGTTTATCCTTACGGCATAGCTCGCCACCAGCTCGAACAGGTGATTTCGACGCTGAACCTGCCCGTGCAGTTGACGAAGGATATTGAGAGTGCTGACGTAGTGTTGGCTTTGCGATCGAACGTGCGGAACCAGTCAAAATTGAGGCAGTTGGCAAAAACTCGCCAAGTTCCCCTGCACACAATTAAAGCCGGCACCATTCCCCACGTAGCGAGAGCTTTGCGGCGCCTGTTGGACATGGATGACCCGGGCACGCCGGAAGTGGCAGACCTCGCCTTATTCGCCCGCAGCGGTTCTTCTGACGAGCTCGAAGCTCTCGAAGAAACCCGCTTGGCTGTCGAGCAAATTGTCATTCCCAAGGGACAGCCGGTGGAACTTTTACCCCGTTCTCCCAATGTCCGCAAAATGCAGCACGAACTTGTGGAACACTATCACCTGAAATCCCACAGTTTTGGGGAAGAACCCAACCGCCGCCTGCGGATTTTTCCAGCTTAAATAGTCCTCTGTAGGGTGCTTATGGGCGCACCTTACGGTTTGAAGGCAGAAGGTAGAAAGCAAAAGGTAGATTTTTGTTCGTACTGCTTGGTGTTTTCTACCTTTGGTCTTTGGTCTTTGAGTTCCTGTCCGATCGATTACCATAACAAAAACGGTTCGTTCGTAGTGCGGACTAAAGTCCGCTCTTTTCTTGCGGACTAAAGTCCGCACTACGAACCTTAGTTATTGCGTACCTAAAAAAATTACAGAGTTGACATGAATGATGCACAAATTCAGCTATTTATCGAATTAATTGCGGCTCAGATGGGTCTAGAAACTCGCCCGCAAGATCTTGCGGGTTTATCTCAAAAACTTTTGACTCGGATGAAAGCTATAAAAATAGCTTTTCCTGACAAATATTATCAAATCTTAGCCACTCCGAATCACGAAAGTCAAAGCGAATGGCGAGAACTCGCGCTGTTACTGACAATCAATGAAAGTTATTTCATGCGGGACAAAGGACAGTTTTCGCTCCTAGAAAAAGTTATTTTTCCTGAATTAATCGAGCAGAAGAGAAAACTGCACGAAAAATCAGGAATCAAGCCAACATTGCGAATCTGGAGTGCCGGCTGCTCGACCGGTGAAGAACCTTATTCTCTAGTGATTCTTCTCAAACAGCTAATTTCTGATTGGGAAAAATGGAAAATTATAGTTTTAGGTACTGATATCAATCAAGTCGCCATCGCCAAAGCGCGACGGGGAATTTATAGCCCTTGGTCGTTTCGCTTAGTTGAGTCCGAACTGCAAATGCAGTATTTCGAGAGGCGAAAAACAGAGTGGGAAATTGACCGGGAATTACGCGAATTTGTGAGCTTTAGCTGTGTAAATTTAGTGACAGATAATTTCCCTAATATTTATACAGATATTCATAACATTGATTTGATTTTGTGCAGAAATGTTTTTGTTTATTTTGAAGCTCAATATATTTCACAGGTATTGAAAAAGTTTGCCAAGACGCTGAGACCTGGAGGATATTTAATGACAGGTCACGCTGAAGTTCACCGTCACGCGATGAACGAGTTTCAAGCAAAGGTTTTCCCGGAGTCTGTTGTTTATCAAACCAAGAATATCCTAGAGGAACCAGGTAAAATAGAGTCTTTAATTGCACCAGCATCCCAGCCAAAATCGGCATTTTTGGAATTGGGAAACGGAGAAAAAATTAGTAGCGACAACGGTCAGTTACCACAAAAAAAAACGGTTCTAGCTAGTCTTGCTAACGATAATTTTGGGCATTTAACGTCGATGTTAGCAGCAGGTAACGCCCTGGGAAAAATGCTCCGAAGTCGCTATGTCGAGGGCGATATGGCGAGCCAGAAACTGTCGGATTTACCTTCAACGCTCGCAGCAGCAAAAGAAACAGATCGCCAAACGCCTCAGATCCTGATTGTAGAGGCAAAAGCTTGTTTTAAAAATAAAGCTTATGCTGAGGCAATGAATAAAGCAAAACAGGCGCTCGACCTGCAAGAACACAATTTTGATGCTAATTATTTGCTGGCTCAAATTTATGCAAATTTAGGCCAGTATTCTCAGGCGATTGAATACTGCAATCGAGCTAGCAAAGCAGATGCTATGTCAATATTTCCTTATTTTTTGCAAGCTCAAATCGCTGAAGAACAAAATGACTTGGAAACAGCTAAGTTTTTTATTAAAAAAACGATTTATCTTTGCCCGTCTTTTGTTTCGGCTTATCTAGAACTCGGAAATATCTACAATAAAGAAGGTAAGCTAAATAAAGCTATTAAAATGTACAATTCATCTTGCGAAATTCTTAAAAAACTCCCGCCCCATACTCCGATCGAGCAACAGGGAAAAATGACAGCCACTCAATTATTGATGGATATCAAAAAAAAATTGGTAAAATTGTACAGCCAACCAAACTGACGCGCCGGGAAAATCTAAACACCGGGTTTTTTTGTAAGTGCCTCGCTGGCAAAACCTATACGATCGCAAAAACGGTTTGTTGTCAAAAGTCCTACTAGATAAAGTGTCAAGGTAAATATGGAAACTAAGCCGTATCTTATATTTGAACAGAACGGTTTGCTGTGCGGTGTAGAAGTCGGCTGTGTTCGAGAAATTTTCTTTCTACCGGAGCTCACACCGATCGCCCAAGCGCCTCAAGATATTGTCGGGGCGATCGATCTTAGGGGCGAAATTCTGCCCGTGATGGATCTAAATCTCCGGTTTGGGTACGTTTGGCAGGAGTATTCTGTGACAGATAGTGCGATCGTCATAGAATGGCAAGAGGTTCGACTTGGCATCATTGTCGATCGAGTTACCGAAGTTAAGCAGATCCCCGCAGAGTCAATAACTCCGCAACTATCTTACGGGCGAGACAAGCCAGATGCGCCCGATCGTTTTTTAGCTGGATTCGCCCGCTGTGACGCCGATATTATCATGCTACTGAATGTCGATCGGCTAATTCGATATTCTCCCGACAAAACAGAGGCAAAAATCCCCGTTTCAGCCGCAGCAATCCAGGTAGAGGCTAAAAATTTGCAGTTAGAAATAGAGCCAAAACTGTTAGCAGAAGATACTAAAGTCTTGGGTAAGCCTCATGTTTTTTGTCCGAATGCTACAGCGGAAGAAAAAGCAATTTTTCGAGAACGGGCTGACAATTTGAGGCTGTTGGGCGATCGCGAAAATTCTGCCCCAATTAATATGTCCCTAGCCGTGGTTGCTTTGAACGGCGAACACTTTGGTATCAATCTCGCGGTAGTGCGCGAATTTACTGACATTCGCCAAGTGACTCCGGTTCCTTGCACCCCCGATCGCATTATTGGCAATATGAATTTGCGGGGCGAGATTCTGACGCTAGTGGACATTCGCAATGTTTTAAATATGTCGCCGGATACAAAATCTCTATCTCAGGCGATCGTTGTTGAAATTGAAGATTTGGTCGCTGGTATAGTGGTTGACGAAATATTAGATATTATACATTTAAATTTATCCGATCTTGCGACTATTCCTGCTGCAATAAATTCGGTCAACCGCGAATATCTCCGGGGTACCGCTTTTTACGAAGAAAAAATCATCACTGTTCTCAACTTGCAGAAACTCTTCACAAAAGGGGGAATTGTTGTTGATGAGGAGGTTTGAAGAAAGATTGTACGGTGAAATCGGGGTCGCACCTGCACAAATCATGTCCGCGCCACCCGAAACTAAAGAAAAGAGGGTAATAGAACAGAATTTGGTATGATCATATTTGCTACTGTCACTGCACGGCATTGATCCCAGAAATTTCCGGCTGGTTTCTATTGCCAACGCGGGACTCCCAACGACTATCGCAACGTCACACAATTACTACAGAAAATCCTATCTTAAACTAAGGAAAAAAAGATGTTTGCTAAAATTAACAAATTAAAGATTAGAAACAAGATGCTGCTCGGATATCTAGCACCAGCAGCTATATACTTAGGGTTTCCAGCCCTAGTTTTCGGTACTACAAATCAGGTATTCAAGACTTTTACAGAAGTAGAAAGAGTAGAAAATACAGTCGGAGGAATAAGTAATGTGTCCGTAGGGGCGGAGCAAATGGTACGGGGAATGCACGGGTATTTAATTAATAAAAATCCGCAGTTTTTAACAGATTTTAAGACAGGTGCAGAGTTGGCTCGCCAGTCGGCGAATAATGTACAGCCAATCGTGAAAAATCCCCAACAGAGAATCCGTTTGGAGAAGATGCTAGAGCTAGTTAACGACTATTATGATGGTTCAAACGAAATAGTTCGCTTATTTCAGCAAAATCAGAAAACAGAAGCCCTTGCTTTATTTAATACAGCTAAGTACACAAAATTTGTGAATGAATTTGTGGAATTGAACCTGGAATTTCGGGAAACTGAATTAAAGATGATTAAGCAAGAAACGCAAATCACGAAAGCAGCTTTAAGCTTTTTGGTATCGATGCTGGTGATTAGTTCACTGCTGTTAGTCCTGCTTGGTGCGGGTGTTGCTTGGCTGATTTCGTCGGGAATTGCTGGAACGATCGATCGCGCAATTAGTGCGATCGCCAGTTCTTCCGCCCAGATTGCCGCCACAGTTGAAGAACAAGAACGCATGGCAAGCCAGCAAGCAGTTTCAGTCAATCAAACCACTACAACAATGGACGAATTGGGTGCATCTTCTAGGGCAACTTCCCAGCAGATAGAAACTGCCGCATCTCAAGCAATGCAAGCTTTAACTTTAGCTGGCGCAGGTACAAAAGCTGTCGAACAAACCTTAGAAGCAATGGCAACACTGAAAACAAAAGTACAGGAGATGCAAGGGCAAATTATGCAGTTGAGCGAGCAAACCGATCGCATTGGCAATATCTCAACTGTAGTTAGCGATTTGGCAAATCAAACTAATATGTTAGCGCTAAATGCGGCTGTCGAAGCAGTGCGGGCGGGCGAACACGGCAAGGGTTTCGGCGTTGTGGCCTCGGAAATTCGCAAACTTGCCGATCGCAGTAAAAAATCTGCCTCCCAAATTAATCTGTTAGTTGCTGATATTCAGAGATCAATTAACTCAACAGTAATGGTGACAGATGAAGGAACTAAAACTGTGGACTATGGCGTAAATATTGCGGAGGAAACCGCAGCAGCATTTGCCGGAGTCGCTGATGCAATTAATAACGTGGTTTTGAGCTCTCAGCAAATTTCCCTGAATGCCAAACAGCAAGCAATCGCGATCGAACAAGTGGTGGAAGCGATGAACTCCCTCAACCAAGCAGCCGCACAAACAGCTTGCGGTATCACTCAAACTAAAGTCGGCACTCAAAAATTGAATGAAGCTGCTTTAGATTTAAAAGCAGTTGTTTAGAATAGTCATGTACCTAAATTTTAAAATCAGTAGTAAGGAAGAAGGAAGTTTGGCAACGAGCAATGTACGGGATGTAACGGATTGACAAAAGAAGTAAAAAAATAATTACCAATTACCAATTACAAATTACAAATGATCCATAAATTTTTCCAAAAAATCCAAAACCGACTCATGTTGCTTTTAATTTTAACCACCTTGATGCCAGTATCTCTGATCGGCTGGTATGGAATTTCTTCTTCCGCAGCAGCACTGAAAACTTTAGCCTTGACAAATCTTGCTGAAAGCGTCGCTTCCAGCGGAGAAAAGATTGTCAACAATTTAGAAAATATCAGTTACGATGTTTTGTTCCTTCGCAAATCTCCCCCTATTCAAGAAATGATTAGAGCCAGAGAGGGAAATGGAATAGACAAAGAAACTAATTCAACTTATCAAAATTCCGTCGCTCGAATGCAAATCATATTTTCAGCAATGATGGAAGTCAAGCCATATTATATGCAGTTGCGTTATATAGATGAAAAAGGTAACGAGATCGTGCGCCTAGATTCTGACGGCAAAAATATCAAAGTTATTCCAAATTCTCAACTACAAAATCAGGCTAATAGGGATTATTTTTACTTAACTATGAAGCTAAAACCTGGAGAAATCTATGTGTCTCAATTCAATCTAAATCAGGAACGCGGTAAAATAGAAATTCCTTACAAGCCAACCATTCGCCACGCAACTCCAATTTTTAATATAAAAGGAGAAAGAAAAGGCATTTTGATTGCTAATTCCTTCGGCAGCAATCTGATTAATATAGTTAAAGAGATAAATGATGAAAAATTAGGCGAAGCTTTTATGTTAAATCAAGATGGTAACTACATCTACCATCCCAATTCTACAAAAGAATGGGGTTCTGACAAAAAAACAGATGAAAATATTAACAAATATTATTCAGCAGAGATAGTAACTCAAATACTTTCCGGTGGCATAGGCAAGATTGATCTGAGCGATCGAGTTATTAGTTATTATACAATTTTTTCCAGAAAAAACAACAATAAAATGTTTTTTGTGATTGTGAACCAAGCACCTAAGACTTTGCTCTTTGATTCTGTTTTTATTCTCCAAAAAATAGCTGCAATTATTACTATATTGTCCCTAAGTACCGTGCTGATATTAGGATTGTTTGTGCTGCAACAACTAATTAAGCTGATTCGGGGACTGAGCTATCAAATATCGTCATTTTCAATGCAAATATTATCTAATATGAACCAGCAAGAGCAAGTCGTGTATCAGCAATTTATCTCGGTTAATGAAACAACTGCAACCTTAGAAAATTTGGGCATATCTTCTGGGCACACAGCCGAGCAAGCTGAGGCTGTTGCCGCCGCTGCTCGCCAAGCTTTAACGCTGGCCCAAGAAGGTACTCAAATGGTTGAGCAAACTCTCAATCAAATGCTGAGTCTTAGGGAAGCTGTGGCGGCGATTTCTCAGCAAAATCAGCGATTGGGGGATAGCACGAGTCAAATTGGTAATATCTCGGTTTTGGCAAATTTAGTTAGTGATTTAGCTAGTCAGACAAATATGCTGGCTCTGAATGCGGCTGTCGAAGCAGTCAGAGCCGGCGAGTATGGCAAAGGTTTTGCGGTGGTAGCAAGGGAGATTCGTAAGCTAGCAGATGAAAGCCAACAAGCGGCGCAAAAGATTAATGATATGATTCCAGAAATTAAGGGTGCGATCGACTCCACTGTGAAAGCAACGGAAAAAAGTCGGAAAACAGTCGCTGCAGGGGTGAAAACCGCGCAGGATACGGCAGAAGCTTTTACGGGTGTTCGGGAAGCTTGCAATCTGGTGTTTGCTAGCAACCAACAAATCTCTTTGAATATTAAACAGCAGGCGATCGCGATCGAGCAAGTAGCTGATGAAATGAATTCTCTTAACCGCACTGCATCTCTGACTATCAGTGGCATTACTCAAGTCAAAGTAGGTACTCAAAAACTTAATGAAGCTGCTTTAAATCTCAAGTCTATAGTCTAAGAAGGAAGATTAGCAACTGATTTTGTAACGGATGTAACGGATGTAACGGATAGAGTTACAAATTAGCGATTACCAATTGCCAATTACCAATTGCCAATTACCAATTCCCGATTACCAATTCCCAATTCCCAATTCCTCCATCCCCCAAATGTATGATTGAAGATGAAGAACTCCGAGATGTATTTAAAATAGCTAGTGAAGAACATTTGCAGAAACTAGACGATGGATTGCTATACTTGGAACAATACCCGGGTGACTCAGCTAAGTTAGAAGAATTGCTGCGGGAAACCCATTCTCTTAAAGGCGATGCTGGGATGCTGGCAGTCAAAAATGTAGCATCTTTAGCTCATCAAATAGAGCATATTTTGGGGGGTGTCAAGCGCGGAGAAACTCAACTAAATCCAGATATTAGCGATCGACTTTCGCAAGGTTTAGACGCCATCCGCAAGCTCGTTGACGAAGCCGTCACGGGCGAAGACTCCGGTATCAATACATTTTACGTCCTCGCTAGCATGATGGGTGCTTCTAACAAGCCTCAGCCAGACACCCTGACAGCAGAGCCAGAATCTTCAAAAATACCAGAACAAGAATTAGTGAAAACGCAATTTACTAATTCAGAAACGCCGCTACCAGAAACAAACAGTGAAACTGCTTCCGCCGCGAATTTAGATAATAATTACTCTTTTTCGACACTACAATCCGAGCAAGAATTGCTGTTGCAAGCTCACAACTTGCCTACCGCTTCTGCACCCGCCACTGCATCGACTTCCCAACCCACTGTTAGTCGTGCTTCTAGTTCGTCTTACCGCATCGAAACGATTCGCGTTGCTACCCAAAATTTAGACGATTTAATGACTCAAGCTGGGGAACTTACTGTCACTAAAACTCGGCTAGTACACCGACTTTCTGACATGGAAAAACTCACCAATTTGTGGGAAAGTTGGAGCAGAGAAGCTTTTATTAATCGGTTGGCTTTTCATCAGATAGAATCGGATCGAAATGAATCTAAACAAAACGATCTCATTATACAGTTACAGAATTATTACCAGCGTACTGAAGAACGTTTAGAACGTCTGGGAACTCTAGTAAATCGCTTGAAAAATCGAGTTGATGAAGATACTGCCAGACTCGAATTAATTTCGGAGGAATTAGAATCAGGAATTCGCACTCTTAGACTGCTGCCTTTGTCAACTATTTTTAATTTATTTCCCCGAGCGGTTAGAGAGTTGGCGAAGCGAGAAGGAAAAGAAGTTGAATTAGTCATTGAAGGTGGAGAAACTAGAGCTGATAAACGCATTTTAGAAGAAATGAAAGACCCTTTGATGCACATGATTCGGAATGCGATCGACCACGGCATCGAGACGCCAGACGAACGCGAAAAAATGGGAAAATTTGCCGCTGCTACTCTCCGAATTCAAGGCTATCATACTGCTAACAATATTATCATTGAAGTGGCCGATGACGGGCGAGGACTGAATCTCGATCGCATTAAAAAAACTGCTGTAAAACGTAACATTTGCACGCTGGAAGAACTGGCGGTGATGACAGAAAGCCAAGTTCAATCGCTGATTTTTGCTCCGGGTTTTTCAACCAGAACATTTGTTACTGAAATCTCGGGACGGGGGGTGGGATTAGATGTAGTTAGGACTAATGTTGAAGCACTGAAAGGTAGTATTCAAGTTGAATCTGTATTGGGAAAAGGATGCACTTTCCGGCTGCAAGTCAGCACCTCGCTAGCTACTGCAAATGTATTAATTGTAGCGGTTGAAGGTCTGGCTTACGCGCTACCCATTGAGTTTGTTGAAAATGCCAAAATGGTTTCTAAGTCTGAGATTTTTGCCGTTGAAGGTAAGGCAACTATACTTTCAGATTCTCAGCCGCTATCAGTTGCTTATTTGGCTGATTTACTGGAGTTAAATAATAGAGACTGGCTGCCTAAAAATCGGGAGTGGAGACGGGGAAATTGGAGAGAAGTCAAGCAAAAAATAGAGGGAGAGTCCCGGAATTCAAATTATCCAAAAATGTCTTGTATTGTGTTAAAAGTTGGGAAGGAAAGATTGGGATTATTTATAGATGCTTTGATAGATCAACAGGATGTGGTGATTAAACCTCAAAGTCAATTGCTGAAACGGGTGCGAAACGTTTCAGGTGCAACGATTCTGGGGACGGGGGAAGTTTGTATGGTGCTCAATCCTCACGATTTGATCAAGTCTGTACGCAAGCAAGTTTTTTCGGGTGGGGTTGGGAGTGCCCGATCGCCAATTCAGACAGTCAGCCGAAAACAAGTTATACTTTTAGCAGAAGATTCGATCGCTACCCGCACTCAAGAAAAGCGCATCCTGGAAGGTGCAGGTTATGAAGTGGTGACAGCAGTAGACGGATTAGATGCTTTCCAAAAATTAAAAACTCGCTATTTTGATGCTGTTATTTCTGACGTACAAATGCCTAATTTGGACGGTTTGGGACTGACTGTTAAAATTCGCCAGCAAAAAGAATACAGTGAGTTGCCGATTATTTTGGTGACATCTTTGGCGTCGGATGAAGATAGAAAAAGAGGGGCTGATGCCGGGGCTAATGCTTATATTCCTAAAGGTACGTTCAATCAAGATGTACTGATTGAAACACTCAAAAGGTTAGTTTAATCGTGGAAGGGGAAGGGAGAGGAAGAGGGAGAGGGGGAGATTCAAGGAGGGGCAACCAATTACCAATTACCAAGTGCCAATTACTAATTAGCAATGATATCATGTCCGGTCTATTAGCATAATAAATATGGTTTGTAGTGCGGACTTCAGTCCGTTTTTCTGCGGACTTCAGTCCGCACTACGAACCTATCACGCGTGCTGTTAATTGAGCGGACATGATATTACCAATTATCGATTACTAAAAATAATCTAAAATCTATAATCTAAAATATAAAATGATATTATCGCCCATTAAAGTATTGTTAGTAGAAGATTCCCCAGTAGCTACGATCGTCCTCAAGCGCATTTTGGATGCTTCGCCAGAAATCCAAGTTGTCGGAACCGCTTGTAACGGGTTAGAAGCTCTAGAATTAATCCCGAAACTTCAGCCGGAAGTCATCTGTACGGATTTGAATATGGCACTAATGAACGGGTTAGAATTCACGCAGGAAGTGATGAGGAAATACCCGCGACCTATTTTAATAATTAGTGCTTCTGTACAAGTAAATGATACTCAAAATGTATTTCAATTGCTGAAAGCAGGTGCATTAGATGTGTTTCCGAAACCAATGGGCGGATTGGCGTCAGATTACGCTCGCCTCGCCAATGAATTAATCGCTAAAGTTAAAGTTTTATCTGGAGTTAAAGTATTTACGCGGCATCAAAAGTTGGGAGTAATTGGAACGGGCGATCGCCCCAACCAACAAATTAATCAATTACCAATGGATAGTTACCAATTATCCAGCAAAAATCTGAATTCTCAAACTATTAAATTATTGGCTGTGGGCGCGTCTACAGGCGGGCCGCAAGCGCTGCACTCGATTATTTCGCAGTTTCCGGCTAATTTTCCGGTGCCAGTAATTTGCATCCAGCACATCAGTGAAGGATTTTTGCAGGGATTGGTTGATTGGTTGGGTTTTGAATCTAAACTGCTGGTGAAAATAGCTGGTTTGGGGGAATTACCGCAAGCTGGTATTGTTTATTTTCCGCCGGAAAAACGTCATTTAGAGTTGGATGCTCAAGGGCGATTTATTTATTCTGAAGGTGCTAATTTTGCGGGACATTGCCCCTCTATAACGGTAACATTTAAGTCAGTTGCTAATTTTTATGGTCGGGCGGCGGCGGGTGTTTTACTCACAGGAATGGGTCGAGATGGTGCTGAGGGTATGTTGGCGATCGCCCGAGTCGGCGGCTTGACAATTGCTCAAGATCAGGCTAGTTGTGTTGTTTTCGGAATGCCGAAAGAGGCGATCGCCCTGGGTGCGGCCCAACACATTTTACCCGTAAGCGCGATCGCTCCTCTACTGTTGGCCAAATTAAAAGTTTAGGATTTAGGGAGAATCTAGCAGTTTGCAGTTGAATAAAGTAATGGGAAATTGGGAATTGGTAATAGATAAGACGGCGGTTGAAACCGCGTTTAGACAAACGAAGTCCGCCTCCGCGGTGTAAAGAGAATAACGTAAAGCGTAATTTGAACGGTCTGATATTCAACCCGCTTGGAGTGGGTTTTGCTCGTATAGACGCGGTTTCAACCGCCGAGTCTTCTTTTATGATTTGAGATTGATAAACTTACCAATTACTTCACGCAATTTGTCCGCATCAAACGGCTTAGTTAAATACTCCGTTGCTCCCGCCAAACGCCCTTGTACCTTATCAAATGCTCCATCTCGTGCTGTGAGCATGACGATCGGCAAGTTCTGAAATTGAGGCAAGCTGCGCACCGTGCGACAGAGTTCCAATCCGTCAATACCAGGCATCGAAACATCGAGCAACAAAACCGAAATTTGTTCGTGATAAATCGTTGACAAAGCATCCACTGCGTTGTCTGTCACGAGAACTCTAAATTCTTTGCTTAAAGCCTGTTTGACAAGTCCTTGCATCACGACGCTATCATCAACTGCCAAAATAGTTGGTACTTGACTGCTATTTGCAGACATATTTTTCTCCCTGTTTATTTATAGTTCTTGACAATAGAAAACATCATTGCCGCTGTCATTTTTTGAGAATTGCTTCTGCGAAATAATTGCCAACCCGGTTGGAGCGTTAGTAGAAACTTCACCGCTGTTTTTTTGACTTCAGACTCAAAAAAAGGAATGGCGAGAAGGGTAGAGTAGCGATGACAACAGTTTCAAAATAGGCATCCCAACCCAGAAACCCTCGAAGGTCGAGTTTGACCAACTATTGTTACAAAGTTTAACATTTTGGCAATTTTTTGTAGTTCATCTCCTAACTTTAGTTGAGCCACCTTCGGCACAGCCCGGTAAATCGCACTGGTATTGTGGCACAAACCAATTATTTTAATCTACCAGCAACCCTGCTACCCATGATTAGAAAAGTCTGTTAAAATACCATTAAAGTTATTAAAAAATTCTACCTAAGCGATCGCGATGTATTGTTTAGCATATACTTCACATCGCGATCGAGGCTCTGAGATTTAGCCCGCCAGAGGTATTTAAAAGCGCAGTCAATAGGAATTATAATTTGTACAGTCTTAGATCTGCGGTGCTCTAACTCCCATAACTCAACAGTTTCAATGTCAGTCAAGAGGTTGGTCTGAATTTGGCGCCATCCGCCTGCGCGCGACTTGCGCCCACAGTCTCCCGGCACAAAATTCATAGCTGGTTTTTCTGGGCCAGTCTTGAGAATCACAATTGCCAGCAACTAGATGGGCAGTTATACATGACGAAAGCACCCTTGCCTCTTGGTAAAAAAGTATTGGAGCTCCATAACATCGACTTATATCAGCTTCTGGGTTCTGCTCCGGAGGCTTGCTTTGACGATTTGGTGGGCTTGGCTGCGAGGATGAGCAAAACTCCTATGGCACATCTGAGCTTGATTGATGCGAACCATCATTGGTGGTTGAAGTCGCAGTTAGGTATTGAGCGCAATTTGGCCCACCGTTACCTGAATTTTTGCGATCGCGCGACGATAGACCAAACTTCCGAAGAGTTAGCGCTCGACTCAAACTCTCTCTCGGAATTCGATCGAGCAGTTATCCTGCAAAAAACGTCTGTTGCTGCCGATTCGGCGATCGAACCCCCGGCATATTCCTTCCACCAACAGCCACAAGCCACCACAATCCCAGACGCTTCCACAGATGTGCGATTTGCGGATCATCCGCTCACTGTTTCCTACCCATTCGTGAAATTTTACGTCGGCATCCCCGTTGTTACCTCAGACGGGCAGATGCTGGGAGTGCTATCTGTCATGGACTCCGTACCTAGAGACTTGACAAAAGAAACGATAAATGATTTAGAAGCTTTAAGCCGGCAAGTTGCGAGTTTGGTGGAGCTGCGGTGGCAGTTAGTCAAAGCCCAGAAAGAGGCAGCAGAGGTAGAAGATATCACATCGGACGGTGAGCAAATCTCGGAGTTAGCTCGATCGAACCGCGATTTGTTCAGTGCCGTGCAGACGCCAGAGAGCGGCACGAGAAGATTCCGCACAAAAAAGCTGTCGATGCTCGGGGAAATCGGCAAATCTGAAGGTTTACGGGAAACTTCAGCGCCCATCGAGTGCGATCGCGATACCAAACAAATTCCAGAAATAGCGCCCCTGCGCCAACCAACGGCCGACTTGCTACAGGAGCGATCGCGCTTGGGAGTCCTGCAAGCTAAAGTTGGTGCAGCCCTGGGACAAGGCGGAACAATACCGAGCACCCTCAACCGCTGCACCGAGGCAATGGTGGATTACCTCGACGCCACAGGGGCGAACATCTGGACGTTTCACCCGCAGACAGAGCGGTTAGAATTGCAGGCGGCTTCAGGACTCAGCAGCCAAGAGTGGGAACGGGAAATAGAAGATTTGATGCGAGCCGAACCGGGAAAAATCCCAGCAGCCCAGGTGTTCATGCTTTCGATCCCGTCGCTTTGGGCGATCGCCTACCCGCTGATTGTGGAGGAGCGGCTGGTGGGAGTGATGGCTGTGTGCTGTAGCCAAGCCTTAGCCGTCGGGGCGCTAGAAGTTCTGGGGTGGATGGCTAACGCCATTGCCGTGGCGATCGATCGCCTCAAGGCCCGAGAAGAATTGTTGAGCCGCCGGGAAGGCTTGCTGTTGGGCCTCGCCAGCCAGATGCGGAATTCGCTCGACCTCGACAAAATTTTAGATACGGCTGTCAACGAAATTCGCAACTTGTTACAGGTTGACCAGTGCTACTTTTTGTGGTATTCGATCTCGCGGCAAGGGCAGCCCAGCTTTGCGATGACCCACGAGGCGGCAAATCCCGAACTGCAAGAGCGGCTCGCAGAATATCCGATCGAACAAGTAACGCTGCTAGCCGAGAAAATTCGCCACCGCCAAACGCTCAGGATCGGCGACGCGGCAACAGCACCCTGTATCGAACCGCCGACGCGAGCTTTTTTGACCGATGTCGGGATTGTTTCTAAGCTGCTGCTGCCGCTCAAGACTCGCTCGGGTCAAATGGGGGCGGTAGTTTGCAACCATTACAGCAGCAGCCGTTCTTGGGCCGCGAGCGAAGTGGAATTGCTGCAAGCGGTGGTGGACCAACTGGCGATCGCGATCGACCAAGCCGAACTTTACGCCCAAACCCGGGCGGCCGCCTTAGCCGCTCAAACTCAAGCCCGCCAACTGACGGAAACTTTGCAGAGTTTGCAGCAGAAAGAAGCTCAGCTCATCCAAAACGAAAAAATGTCCTCTCTCGGTCAAATGGTCGCCGGCGTCGCCCACGAAATTAACAATCCGGTTAATTTTATTTACGGCAACTTGACTTATTGCGAGCAGTACGTGAAAGATATCCTGGATTTGCTGCGCTTGTATCAAAAGCACTACCCCAAGCCTTGCGAGGAAATTCTCGACAAAAGCGAAGAAATCGATATTGATTTTGTAGTGCCGGATTTGCTGAAAATTCTGTCTTCGATGGATATGGGAGCCGAACGCATCCGCAAAATTGTCCTGTCTCTGCGGAACTTTGCGCGGCACGACGAAGCCGAGATGAAGCCGGTGGACATTCACGAAGGGATTGACAGCACGCTGCTGATTTTGCAGAGCCGCTTGAAGGCAAACGGGCTGATACCGGGAATTGAGATAATTAAAGACTACGGCGCTTTGCCGAAGGTAGAGTGTTTTCCCGGACAGCTTAACCAAGTGTTTATGAATATTTTGGGGAATGCGATCGACTCTTTGGAAAATCAGCCCGCACCTAAGACGATAGCCATCTCGACGGCGGTGGTGCCCGGAGACTCGGATGCTGCTGAGTCAGGAAAGTCGATCGGTAAACGTGCGGTGATTCGGATTCGCGACAGCGGGTCGGGATTGGCAGAAAAAGCTAAATTCCGTTTGTTTGACCCTTTCTTTACCACCAAGCCTGTGGGTAAGGGTACCGGACTCGGCTTGTCTATCAGCTACCAGATTGTGGTGGAAAAACACGGAGGCAGTTTGCAGTGTATCTCAGAACCCGGACAGGGAGCGGAGTTCAGGATTGAAATCCCGCTGGCTCGCCCCGCTGTTGTCAAAGAATAAACCTGCGGGCGATCGGTTCCAAAAAGATTTTTGAAATTTTATTGTCAAAGTGCTTGACAGATTCTGGTATGTCAGTGTTAAGATAGGGAAGGTTAAGACGTTGGGGCGTCGCCAAGTGGTAAGGCAGCTGGTTTTGGTCCAGCCATTCAGAGGTTCGAATCCTTTCGCCCCAGTTAAATGTTTTTTGCGATTGTTGATGAAAGAAAACTAAAGTCCGATGCTGCGAACCAATTCATGAGGTTTGTAGTGGGGACTTCAGTCCTTCTTCATCTGAGGACTAAAGTCCTCACGATCAAACCAATTTGATTGTGGTTGTTCGATCGCACATCATCCTCACTGCGAACTACTCGGCCCGCGAGCGTTGAGCCGATCGAACACGTATCGCGAAATTGCCGGAAATACTGTCTCGTCCTTGGCATAAGCCGGATTGTCGGCGAAAACGACTAAAATGTAAATCGCGCGATCGTCTAAAGTTCTGACAAATGCCGCTTCGCTGCGGGAACTAGAGGTATAGCCAACTTTGGAACCAAAATAAATATTAGTTGGTAAAGATTCGCCCATAAATCCTTGTATCGAGTTGCTAGGGTCATTTTTCCAGGCCTTGGGGTCTAAGTCTCTCGTCAGCAAGTAAGCCATTTTGCGGCTGGCGGTGCTGGAAACAGCTTGCCTAGTATAGATTTCATAGATTAATCTGGCGGCTTGGTCGGTAGTTACTTGATTGCGAATCGGCTGGGAAGGATCGCCCCGCAATTGCAAGTCGCGACCGATTGGCTCTTCTTGCCTTAAATAGTGTATGGGATAATTTTTGGTGGTTATACTAATATTATTGTAGCCCGCTGACTGGAAAAAGGTGTTAATTTGATTGCGCTTTTTCAGCCATGTTTGCAACTCTTCTCCTGCGAGCTGTCCGCCAGATTCTGTATCTGTGATTTTGTCTAAAAGCCTGCTGGCTGCATCGTTGTTGGAGACGCGAATCATTTGTTCTAAGTCGTCCTTAAAGGCAGATTCTTTTTGGGAAATTGTACCTTTTTCTATGGCTGAGTAAAAGGCGGTCATCCAAAATAACTTGGCAACGCTAGCAGGAAATCTGAGAGTTTGATTTTGATATCCGGCGAAGCTGTGGGTTTTGGAATTGCTGACATCAAGTAAGGTAATTGATAGCGGTTCTGCGGGCAGTCCTTTGCTGGTCGCAATCTTCGCAGCTTCATCCACAATCCCTTGCAATTCTTGAGAGTAAACTGGATTGGGAGGTGTTTTGATGTTGTAGGTGAAGGTAGGCTCGCTTTGACGATCGACTAAATTTTCCGAGGTTTCAATTGTCGGCCGCGAGATCGCCTGTTGAGCCAAAATGACTGGCGGTTCTGGGAGAGGGCGACTTCTGAAGGGTATTGTGATGAACCAAAAGAGCGCGATCGCCCCAGCCATTAAACACACGATGTTACGGTATTTTAACCGAGAAAAATTCGTCCTGACTCGGCGACGCGACGGGACTGGGCGATTCCCTACGGGATAGCTTCGCTTCACGGCGGTTTCGCGTCGCGGGACTGGACGCTGGCTGCTTTGGCGTCTGGCGTTGATGGGGCTTCGGGGGTCGATTGAGCGCGGGCGTCGTCGTCGGTCTATTTGCATTGCAGTGTTGTGCTATCAAACTCGCACGATCAGTTTATAATAGGGCGGCGTCTAAATGACAAGTGTGTCGATCGAGTCCGAGTAGTGCCAATTTTAGCTGTCTGCTAGGCTGATTGATACTTCTAATAATTGTAAACATTTCAGGATAGCACTGAGTTGAAGCAAAATCCTTTAAAAAACATGAGAAAATTTAGGAGTCTGGCTGTTTGGGGATTGGCGATCGCCAGCGCGAATAATTATTTGATACCTCATGTTTGGGCATTTCAGTCTCAACCTGCTGCGGGTTCTGTTGTCTCCATACAAACAGAAGCACCAGGCCCTGATGCAGCGACTCGGTTGACGGTAGAAAGCGAAAATCCTCAAGCAATAAAAAACCAAACAGTTCCCAGTTTCGCGAGTCTGTTTTGGGATTTCAACAATTTACCGAAAATTTCCTATTTGGAATTGCTGGAGGTGCTGGCGAGACGACCGGAGTCAAACAATCATGAGAGTATTACCGAGAAAGAAACTGCTGCGGTGTCCGAAGACACAGCAGGTTTTGACAAAATTGTACAGTACGCAAAACAACAAAATTTGCCCGATCGCCCGATCGGCGAAATCGTACAGGCGATCGCCGATAATTTCCTAGGAAAGCCCTACGCCGAGGGTTTGCTGGACAAATCCGACGCAGAAAAGTTGATTGTAACGTTGAATAAATTTGATTGCGTTTTATTTGTAGAGACCGTTTTGGCTATTTCGCGGGGCGTAGCAGTAAAAGATTACGACTATCAAAATTTTGTAAATCGCATAGAATCACAGCGGTATTTAAACGGTAAACTCAACGGTTATTGCAGCCGATTGCACTATTTTTCCGAATGGATTAACGACAATCAAAAACGGCAAACTGTAGAAAACATTACCACTCAATTGGGCGGAGTACCCATGAATAAAACACTAAATTTCATGAGCCAGCACCGCAGCAGCTACCCGCAAATGGTGAAAGACGAAGCGACTTATCAGTGCATTGTGGGCGTCGAAGCAGACTTAGCAAAAACTGCTGTTAATTACATCCCCACAAATCAGATAAAAAGTATTTATTCCCAGTTAAAACCGGGGGATATTGTGGCGGTAGCCACCGATGTCAAAGGATTGGATGTCACCCACACGGGCTTTGTGTACAGGAATGCAGACGGGAATCTGGGCTTGATTCACGCTTCGCCGGCTGGGGCTGTGACAGTTGCTTACGACTTGCACAGATATATTAGCAGAGTCGAAAGTGCGATCGGGATTGTAGTAGCTAGGGCGAAAACACCAAATTAAATTGGTTTATAGTCGTAGGGTGCGTCAGCTTGAATTATTTTAGCTGCAAATTCAAAATGTCTATGCTGACGCACCCTACAAACAAATTTTCCGCTTCAGCCAAACCACCAAAATCCACCCCAAAGTACATCCCAAAATATAGCCAATAAAATCCTCCCAAGAAAAGCCGCTACCGAGGAACAAACGCCCAAATAATGTAGCTCGAATCGCTATAGAATTCGCTGCTTAAACCGACGATGAAAATGGGGATAATCATCAGGATCGGAGCAACTCGATAGTTAAAAAAGGGATGCGCGCGATTAAATCTAAAATCTAAAATCCTATGGCTTGTTGGCGGTTGTTGAGATGCAGGCGTGCGATCGACCCATCAAGGCCAACAAACACCTCAAACGTACTCCCCCTCGACTTTTTGGGTTCTGGGGCTGTATGAAAGTGCATCCGCCGTTGCTGGGAGCATATTAAGCGCGTGGGGGCTAGCACGGAGCCAAATCAGCGCAAGTACGGAGCCAAATCAGTGCAAGTACGGAGATGAATCAACCCAAGCACTTTTGGCGCCACCTTACAGAAACCGATTGCTTTCTACTCCACTTACGTGAAATCTGCTGTATGTGAAACTTTCGTAAAACTTCTGCACAGCTATTTACAACTTTAGCGATTATTAGTAAGCTCAAAGTAGCAACAAAAACAGCCGACAAATTAAGACAAATCGGCACAGTATTTTCTTCCATAAAAGTGCAAAGCATCAGAGCGCAGAGCATCAGTTTTACGCTGACTGTAGAGGTTTTATTTGCGCCACGTAAAATTTAATTTTCGACCAATATATTGCAACGACATAAAACTGACTACTATCCTTGAACGCCCAAGGAAACTCATTCACATTTAAAAAATCAGGGAGGCAAATAATGTTATCAATCAACTCGCTCACCCCTAGCACAACTTCCAGCACATCCATAATTCCTGACATTACAGAAAAAACGCAGTTAGGAAACCTTGCCAGCAGTTATCATTCCCCAGAAAAACCCCTACAGCCAAGCGAATTAGACACGAAAAATATCTGCCCACAATTGTTAAGTAAAAGCCAACTGTCAGCCGCAAAAAACACAACTCAATCGATAGAAAAAACAGAAATAGATGCTTTCATCATCGATAAACCTGGGGCGACAATCGATATCCTCCCCAAAAAAGATTCAACAACATCCCTAATTGATCCGATTACTGGCAGCAGTACAAAATCTGAAACTACAAACACCATCAAAATTGACTCCACCACATTCACCGCAGAAACGAAAAACTCAACAGTTTCTGAAATTCCTAATTCTGTGACAACTCCTGCCGAGGTAAAACCAAATTCCTCCGCGACTGTTTCTGAAATTCCAACTAACGCGACAAATCTTATCCGCGCAAAAACAGATTCTCCAACAGTAGAAACTAAAAACGCGACAGTTTCAGAAATCCCCGACAGCAACGCCACAACAGCAGACACAAATTCAGAAAAATGTAAATGTACTGAAGTGGTAGAAACCAAAAATACGACAGTTTCAGAAATTCCCACTTCCACGACAAAGCCTGTGGAGGTAAAACCAGATTCCTCCGCAACAGACATCAAGAATTCGACAGTCTCAGAAATTCCCACTTCCACGACAAAGCCTGCTGAGACAAAAGCAGATTCCTCAGCGACAGACACTAAAAATTCGACAGCCTCAGAAATTCCGACTTCCACGACAAAGCCTGCTGAGATCAAAGCAGATTCCTCAGCGACAGACACTAAAAATTCGACAGTCTCAGAAATTCCGACTTCCACGACAAAGCCTGCTGAGATCAAAGCAGATTCCTCAGCGACAGACACTAAAAATTCGACAAAGCCTGTGGAGGTAAAACCAGATTCCTCAGCGACAGACACTAAGAATACGACAGCCTCAGAAATTCCGACTTCCACGACAAAGCCTGCTGAGATCAAAGCAGATTCCTCAGCGACAGACACTAAAAATTCGACAAAGCCTGTGGAGGTAAAACCAGATTCCTCCCCGACAGACACTAAGAATTCGACAGTCTCAGAAATTTCGACTTCCACGACAAAGCCTGCTGAGATCAAAGCAGATTCCTCAGCGACAGACACTAAAAATTCGACAAAGCCTGTGGAGGTAAAACCAGATTCCTCAGCGACAGACACTAAAAACGCGACGAATCCTGTTGAGGTAAAACCAGATTCATCAGCAACAGAAACTAAAAACGCGACAGTCTCAGAAATTCCCATTTCTGCGACAAAGCCTGCTGAGGTAAAAGCAGATTCTCCAGCGACAGAAACAAAAAACGCGACGAATCCTGTTGAGGTGAAACCAGATTCTCCAGCGACAGAAACAAAAAACGCGACTGTTGCGACTTCTGCGACGAATCCTGTTGAGGTAAAACCAGATTCTCCAGCGACAGAAACTAAAAACTCGACTTCTACGACAAATGTTATCGAGAAAAAACCAGATTCTCCAGCCACAGAAACTAAAAATCCGGCTACGACGGCGAATCCTATCGAGAGACAACCAGATTTCTCAGTGACAGAAACGAAAAACCCAACAGTTTCGCACAATTCATACCCATAAAACGCTCAATCAGCCGTCACAGTTATTAATTCAATCGACAAAATAACAGGTGAAAAAATAGAAATAACTGCCATTCCCTCAGCCCCTACCCAAACAGAAACCGCAGACTTACCAGGAATACCAGCAGCAGCAACAGACATTCTCACCGGGGAAATTGCAAATATCTCCTTAACTCTCCCCAATACCTCCGTCAATGCAGACACTATTGAAACTACCAGCAAAGCCGATGAAAGTTTCCCACCAATTTCTGACGATGAAATTTCCACACTGTTTGAAACTCTCAATCGCCTATTACCCGGAGTAGAATCAACCTAAAAATATCCACCATCCGAGTCAGAATACACAATTTCTAACTTGGAAACCGACTCAGAAAACCCAACCAATATTCCCGAAACAGGTACAACTCAAAATTATCTGCCGTCAGACTCAGCAAATATCATTACCAACACAGACAATCAGCCAGAAACAACCATTGACGAGTATGCAAACCCTAACTTTTACACCGACTCCGAAAAAACAACCGTTATTCCAGAAATAGCATCATCCGCAAATAATCAGCCAGAAAAACCTCTTCATATCATCGCCACCAGCCAAAGCGACTCCGAAACCAAGATTAACGAGTACCCATTTGCTGACACGGCTACCGAATTAGAAACAACCCCCAATTCCCCCCAACCATTAATCGGCATCATCGACACCGGCTTCGCCGCCGACAACCCCAACATCGACTACAGCCAAATCATCCTCGGAAAAGACTTAATCGACAAAGACAACAACCCCCTACTCCAACCAAACGAAGGAAACCAACACGGAAGCGCAATCCTAGAAATAATTGCCGGTGACAAAAACAATCGCGAAACACCAATCTGGTTGGGAAGAGCAACAGGTTCGGGCAACTGGCACGAATCCTTGATAGAATTTGTAGACGCAGCAAAAGCATCAAAACAACCAAACGCCGTAGTTAACCTCAGCTTCGACTTAACCCAAATCAATCCCGACGGCACGCAAACCACACGCTACAAACTGACAGAAACAGAAAAATTAGCACTCAAATACGCCCAAGAAAACAACATCCTGATTGTAGCAGCCGCTGGCAATCAAGGAGCGAAATCCTCAGCCCTAGGACAAGCATCAACCGAATTCCCCAACATCATCACCGTCGGCGCAGCTTCCAACAACAACCGCAGCGCATATTCCAGCTACGGATTCGGCTTAGACATCCTAGCACCAACCAGCATTCCACAAACAACAGAAACAGCAACAACCCAACCCAAACAAGGCACATCAATAGCAGCAGCCATCCTCACAAAAACCATCTCCCAAATGTGGGAAACCAACCCCAAACTAAACCCGCAACAAATCAAAAACATCCTTCTAAACACAGCAACAGACATCGACGTACCCGGATGGGATGAAAGAACAGGATACGGCATCATAAAGCAAGAATTAGCAATAGCCACAGCCACCCAAATAGTCCCCACAATCCCAGTATTAGCAGCCACCAAACACCT
Organism: Cyanobacteriota bacterium; assembly: GCA_025362325.1. GTDB lineage: Bacteria > Cyanobacteriota > Cyanobacteriia > Cyanobacteriales > Microcoleaceae > Microcoleus. Next base: position 50,620 of record JANYGO010000108.1, read on the forward strand.
AACAAAATCCCTAATCAGTGCCGACGAAAATATCAGCCAAACCCCAGCCCAACCTTCATCAAGAGCAGCCCTAACCAACGCACAAGCCAACACACCAAAAACCACCAGCACCTCAACCGGAGACAACAACCAAGGTACAAGCTCATACACCACAGAATTAGCACCAAACACCACATCAAATAGCAGTAACTATAACAACACAAAAAGCACAAACACCCAAACCAACAGAAGCTACTCACACACCGACTCCAACTGGAACAAAAGCCGTACCAATACCAACAGTAACGGCAACTCCTTGTACGAAACAAAAACAGATACAAATACAAACACCAGGGACTACACAGACAAAAACCTTTCCCTCTACTCAATAGAAAGAACAGATAAATCCCAGTCAAGCCAGAACCGACTCAAATACGAAGGCACAGAAAATAGCCAAACCTCAGCCAAACAGAAATGGAGTTCATCTGGCAACTATACCAGTCCTTCACAAACTCGAAAAAGTGTTTCCGACAGTTACCTAAACAGCAAAACTCAATCCGACGGTAAACATGACGGTAACTATGGAGAGAGCAACTCCAAAACCCAAGAAGAGTCAGGTTCAAAATCAACCACAAACAATCAGTATACCAGTAGCACTGGAAGTTCTGGTGACAACAGTACAAGCCAAATAAAAGGCAAGTCTGAGAGAACTTTGAGCAACAAAGGCAACAACTATACCGACACTTACAAAGGCGATAATTCCGAAGTAAATCAATCCAATTCCCACAGCAAAACAAGCGACGGCCCCTCCAAAACCAACAACAGCGGGGACAACCGTTCAATCACCAAAAACACCTGGGACAACACCACAACCAACGGCAAAACCATCGGTAGCAGCACCCGCGATACTTACTCAGAAGGGAACAATAACTACAACACCAGTTACGATGACGGCAAATCAAAAAACAAGAGCAATCAAGACACGTATACCCAGAATCAGTCCCAAGAAACAAACAACACTAATGGTACTAACTCTTGGAGGAACAATCGAGATAATAATTACTCAGTCACCAGTGGAAATAACACAGACACTTACCAAAATGGGGGAGACACTAGCAACCACAATCGCGACCATTATTCAATCAACAAATCAAACTATTCCAGCAGCAACAGTGCCGGAAAACCAAGTTCCAAAAACGAAACTGAAAGCTATTCTGAAAATCAAGAGCAGTGGGATAGCGAGTACAAAGCTGACACTTACACCCCCAAAACTAACAGCGATGAATCCACAATAACTGCGAGTAAAAGTAATGGCAGTACCGAGGGCAATAATTCAAATTCTTCCAGCAGTAGCGATACCTCCAGAACTGGCAGTTCACAGACAGTCACAACTTACAAAGATGGTCGAAAAACTGAGAATCGCAGTTCGAGTTACGAAAAATGGTTGAGGGACAGCAGTTACGATAGTAAGGGGGTAGTGAGTGACGTTTACAAGTATTCTAGCTGGACTTCGAGTTACAGCAAAAATTACTTTAAAGGAGGTTACAGTTGGACAGAAACCCTGAACGGTTACGACTCAGAATCGACAACAAAAAGAGCTGTTTATACGAGTAATGGCAGCAGTTGGAGTTGGACGAGAAGCGGGACTGTCTGGGATGATGGCAGGAATGATTGGAGTGAGAGTTGGTCGAAGTCGAGTTGGAAAGATGGCAAGTATTTGCCGAGTGAGTCTGAGTCAAAAAGGGGAGGGTTCGATCCGAAGAAAACAATACCGCAGGTGAATGATGTCCCAAAATTTGGGGAGGCACCACGGTTGACTAAGGCTCCGAAAAAACAGGTGCCGATCGACCTTCAGAAGCCTCCGAAGCCGAGTCAGGATATCTGGACACCACCGCGTCGTACTGTTACTCCTCCACGAGAACTAGAGAATTTTCCAGATAATTGGTTCGCCGGTGCTGGGGGTGGTGGAGAACCTTCTTTCAAGGAAAAAATAAGGAGATTCTTGACAACAGGGGCAGGGGCGATCGCCAATTATAACAAGATTTCTGCTTTAATTTTTAGGTCTTCACAATCCGAGCGAAGGACAATAACTCAAGACCCAAAAATGATGCGACTCATCAGAGATAGTTTTAGCAGCAAACCAGAGTTAGCAACTCCAATCGCGGCATCATTGCTCACAGGAGAGCAGCGCTGGAGTAACCCTTCTAATGACTTTACTTTGCACTTTTCTCGGGATACTGAGAACGCTTTATCTTTTGATGCGACAATGAACTGCTGGGAAATGATTTTATATGCAGCTTTTCTCTGCGGTCAAATTAGCGGTAAGCAGCTCAAGAATTTTCTAGACTCAACTTACCCGACGCTCCAACAGATGAAGACAATGGGATACAGTAGAGATCCAGAGTTACCATTCTACCCAACTCGTAAAAAAGACGCTTCCAGCCCAACAAAATATCCTCAGCCTGGAGACTTAGTGTATTTTACAGATGGAATATAGCATTTCTTAGAAAGATGAGGTATAATATAACTGACTTAAACGGAGTGAAAAATATAGAACCTCAAAATGTTATACAGCTCTAATTAAATGGGGCGCTCTTCGAGCAGTAGTCCCTCGACCCGCAGCAGTCACTCT